>JAITGC010000041.1 GCA_031280915.1 Desulfovibrio sp.
CCGCACTTGTGTCGTAAGCCGATCTCAAGAAATGATTGATATCAGCTTGGCATTGTTCGGAAGATTCAGAGTCAATGGAAATATTGAGGAACTTTTATCTCTCTTAAAGTGACACTCTCACGGGCGAATACTCCTTGGCATTTTTCCCGAAAACGTCTAGAATTCATTCTTTGAATATTGTATTATTGTTCCAGGCCTGACAAGGCGTTGGAGTAAACAAGTCCGTTATCGCTTTAGCGGAAGGAAAGACATGCCTCAAAAAGTCCACCGTTGCGGCCGCGTGGCCATCATGGGGCCGCCCAACGCCGGCAAATCAACGCTGTTGAACGCCGTTCTGGGGCAAAAGGTGGCCATCGTCACGCCTAGGGCGCAGACGACGAGGAATCAGATTGTGGGCATTCTGACGAGGCCTTTTGCCCAGACAATTTTTATGGATACCCCTGGGCTGACGCAGGTGCGCGGCCGCCTTTCCAAAACCATGACGCAGGCCGTATGGCAGAGTCTGGCGCAGGCCGACGTTATTCTGCCGGTGCTGGACGCGCATCTGTATGTCCGTCGGCCGGAATTTCTGGAGCGCGACCTTGCGCCCGTGGCCAAAGCATTGGCCAATGACGACCGGCCCGTCATCGTTGTTGTCAATAAAATTGATTTGTTTTCCAAAAGCCGTATGCTGCCGCTACTCACGCGCCTGCAGGCCATCTGGCCCAAGGCGGAAATTTTTCCCGTTTCGGCTTTGAACAAAGACGGTCTGCCGGAACTTGTCCGCCTTGTGGAAAGTCGTTTGCCCGAAGGGAAGGCGGAGTATCCGGAAGATCAGCTTTCCACCGCGCCCTTGCGTTTTATGGCCGCCGAAATCGTGCGGGAAAAGCTTTTTCTGCGTCTGCGCGAGGAAGTGCCCTACGGAACCGCTGTGGAAGTGGAGCGGTGGGAGGAAGACCCCGAACGGGAGCAGACAATCATTCATGCGGTCATATATGTGGCCCGCTCTCTGCACAAGGCCATGGTGATAGGCAGGGGGGGGGGCGGCATAAAGGAGATAGGCATTGAGGCCCGTCGCGACATTATTGATCTTGTGGGCGGCAAAGTGCATCTGGAGCTGTGGGTCAAAGTACGTGAAAACTGGACGGAAGACCCGGCGTTTTTACGCGATCTGGGGTTTATGTAGCCGCTTGCCTTGCTTATGGATGCCGCGTGTGAACGAGGGTTGACCGTCCGGTACGGGCGTGTGTTGGAGCGCCTTGAGGCGGCGTGCGCGGCGGCGGGGCGGCGCGGAGAGGAAGTCGCCCTGGTGGCGGTGTCGAAGCTGCATCCGCCGGCGGCAGTGGCCGTTCTTCAAGCCGCCGGCCAGAGGGATTTCGGCGAAAACTACATGCAGGAGGCCCTGCGAAAACGGCGGGAATTGGCGGCCTTGCCAAGGGCGCGGGACGCAATGGGAGAGTCTGTCGAAATACGCTGGCATTTCCTCGGACATCTTCAAAGCCGTAAAGCCGCGCAGGCTGTTGAAGGCTTTGCTCTGCTGCATTCTCTGGACTCGCTCCGGCTGGCCGATGCCCTGGAGCGGCGTCTGGCTTTGACCGGACGGCGACAACCTGTGCTTATACAGGTGAATCTGGCGGAAGAAAGCCGGAAATCCGGAGTTACAACTGGAGATTTGCCACTTCTGGCCGATTATGTTGTGGAGAACTGTCCACATCTTGACCTGCGCGGTCTCATGTGTTTGCCGCCTGTGTTCGACGCGAGTTGGGCGGCCAGGCCGCACTTCGCCCGCCTCCATTCCCTCCGGGAGAGACTGCGCGCGCGGCTTTTGTTGCCCCTGCCGGAGTTGTCCATGGGCATGAGCGGGGATTTTGAGGCCGCTGTGGCGGAAGGCGCGACCCTGGTGCGCATAGGCACGGATATTTTTGGGCAGCGCCCGTTGGCACAGAGTGTGCATGTATGAAATTGCTCAAATAGTGGCGGCGGGGTGAATGCATTGCCGCTTATTGCCAAGGCGTAAGCGAAATGTATTTTCGTCGTTAAGCGCCGCAGCAAGTGTTACAGTTAAAATGCTCCAGAGCGGTTTACCATTAAAATGTTTGACCGTTCAGCGTGGATTTTTTTGAAAATCCGCCCTACGAAATGCTCGCAAAATAAATTTGCTTCACCGTCAAGCAAGCATTGTAAAGTGAAATGGCTTTAATAAAGATTTGAGGTACAACCATGCCGCCGAAAACCAGCGCCAAAGAGGCGCCGTCCCTGCCCGAGGCGCAGGCGGAACCGAAAAAGAAATCCAAGGCCAAGCGTATCGTCATTATTTTGGCGATTTTGCTGATAACCCTCAGTGGGGCTGGTTTCGGCGGCTATTGGTGGCTATATCTGCGCAAACCCGCTGACCCGCATGCGTCTGTGTCCAATGGCGAAGCCGCGCCCGGTGCGTCTCAGGCCGCCGCCGGCGCCACGGGCAGAGAAACGGGTTCCGCCGCTTCCGGAAGCGCGGGCGCGTCGGGCGGGGCTTCCGCCGGAGGGGGGGCACTGATTGAGGCCCAGAAGGGCCTGCCCAGAAGTGCGGGCATTGTGCTGCCCCTGCCTCCGGTGACCGTCAATCTTGCGGATCCGGGCGGGCGGCGCTATCTCAAATTGGGCATGGAAGTGGAGGTCAACAGTGACGTCTCCAAAGACATCAAGGCCCAGACTCCGCGTATTCGCGATGCCGTCATCATGCTGCTGGCGGGAAAAAGTTACAACGACATCGCCACGCCGGACGGAAAGGTGATGCTGAAGGCCGAGGTGGCCGCGCGGCTGAATCAGATTTTAGGCGCGCAGCGCGTTATACGTGTATATTTTACGGATTTTGTGGTGGAGTAACGGATACTGAATCGAGGTGTGGCATGTCACAGGAAGATCAGGACGCAATGGCCGCCGCATGGGCGGCTCAGCTTGGGGATGAAGAAACCGCCGACAAGGGTGAAAAAGCCCCGGAGGCGGCCGGCGAAGCCGCCGCAGATGACGACGCTTTGGCCGCGCAGTGGGCCGAAGCCTTGGCGTCCGAGGAAAAAGAAAAAGCCCCGGAGGCCGGAAGCGATGCCTCGCCGTCATTCAGCGCCACAGCCCAGGAGGCCCGTTTTAAAGACATGACAGAAACGGCCCGACAGCCCGGAGACGGAAAATTCAAGCGCGAGTTGGACTTTATTCTGGATATTCCCCTTGAGGTGTCGGCGGAACTCGGGCGCACACGCTTGCTCATCAACGAACTTTTGCAACTCGGTCAGGGGTCGGTTGTGGAACTGAACAAACTCGCGGGTGAACCGCTGGAAGTGTACGTCAACGGAAAGCTTGTGGCCAGGGGGGAGGCGGTGGTCATCAATGAAAAATTCGGTGTACGCCTGACGGATATCATCAGCCCCATAGAACGGGTGAAACAACTTGGCTGACCTGCTTTTTGCCTCAGCCGCGCAAAGCGCGGCTCCCGTCGTTGGAGAAGAGGGGATGAAACTCGGCCAGACCGTCTTTTCTATGTCCGGCTATATCCAGGGCATAGGCGTTCTTTTTTTGATTCTGGCCCTGCTCTGGGGTTTTGTCTGGCTTATGCGCCGCTACGGGCGGTTCAATTTTCTGCCGCGTCCGGGGGATTTGCCGCGTGACGCGCTGGTCATGGAAGCCCAGATGCCCCTTGGCCCACGGAAAGGACTTATGGTGGTACGCTTTTTGAATAGGAGGCTGTTGTTGGGGGTCACAGACCGCCACATCACCCTTTTAACAGAGGAGAAAGCGTGCCATGAACCGCACGGGGCGGATTTCAAACATATTCTGGAACAGGCTGAGAAAAACGGGCCTGATCGCGGCGGCGCCGATAGCGGCCTGCCTTCTGCTGACAACTGACGTCTTCGCGGCGCAGGATCTCTCCATCCCCGCCCTGCAACTTACCTTGACCGGCGGCGCGCCTTCTCCTGAAAAGGTTTCGGTGTTGCTGGAAATTCTCTTTCTGCTCACCGTGCTTTCTATAGCCCCGTCCATAATGCTGACAGTCACCAGTTTTACACGGATCATCATTGTTTTCAGCTTTTTACGACAGGCTATGGGTGTGCAGCAACTCCCTCCCACGCAGGTTCTGGCAAGCCTTGCCATTTTTATGACAGTGGTGATCATGTTTCCTGTGGGCCAAAAGATTAACGATGACGCCCTTCAGCCGTATCTTAAGGAGCAGATTGACTACAGGGACGCTCTGGACCGCGCCCAAGGCCCTCTGCGTACCTTTATGTTCAAACATACCCGCGAGAAAGATATTTCCCTGTTTTATTCCATCAGTCAGATGGAAGCGCCCAGAAGCAAGGAAGAGGTTCCTACCGTAATGCTGGCCGCCGCCTATGTGATAAGCGAACTCAAGACGGCTTTCAGCATAGGTTTTCTCATCTATATTCCTTTTCTGGTATTGGATATGGTTATTTCCAGTGTGCTGCTGGCCATGGGCATGATGATGCTGCCGCCGATGATGGTTTCCATGCCCTTCAAGCTTTTGCTTTTTGTCATGGTGGACGGCTGGAATTTGCTGGTAGGCTCGTTGGTAAACAGTTTTTTGCTTTAGCAATTTCACTTTGAAATTGCTCTGGCGACGCAAGGCAATCGGAGAGAAGGCTATGACGCAGGATTTCGTTATCGGTTTCGGCAGACAGGCCATAGAGCTTGCCCTTATGATGGCTTTGCCCATGCTCGGCGTGGGGCTTTGCGTGGGCGTGGTGGTCAGCGTCATTCAGGCCGCTACCCAGATTCAGGAAATGACGCTGACCTTTATCCCCAAAATCGTGTGCATGTTCATCAGTCTGCTCTTGGCCATGCCCTGGCTGATGGAGCGCATGCTTACCTTTACGCGGGAAGTGTTCACCAACATTCCAGCCTATATAAGGTAAAGTTTCTTGGCAAGCATGTATTGTTTATGGCAAAAAACTTGAGACCATATTGATTTTAGAGTATTTTACGTGTGAGGTCGTCGCTTGACGGTGAAGTGTGACCTCCCCCATTCACTCGTTGGGGCGATCTGCTCCGGAAGCGTTAATGCCAAAAGGATGCAGGATTTTTTGTTTGAGTATTTTAAGGGAATAAATTACTAATCGTGGCTGCCGTTGATTACAGCGGAGGGATGGCAGAGCGGCTGATCGCGGTGGTCTTGAAAACCATTTAGGGTTAACGCCCTACGGGGGTTCAAATCCCTCTCCCTCCGCCATTTGTTTATATATTGCGGCATGTTGCGGCAACGCTCAATTGGATACATTGCACAATCAGAACCACCCGCTATGCGGGTGGTTCTCGCCTTTGGCTATTTGCGCATAACAAACGGCAGCAGCCAAGGACTCATTCGAATAAACTGCCGTTCGTTCTTTCAGGTTTTGTGCAGCGAACCGCGTTACATTCGAGTTCACGGCAACTTTCCACAAGCTTGCGCGGAATAGCGATAGCATTTGTTGCGTCGTTTGACGGTCGGAAGGTTTTGCCTGTTGCCATTTTGGCCTTGGCAACAGGGTTTGCGGAGTAGCTTCCTTTGTCGCTGCGAGAAGGAGAAACGCATATGCTGCTATAATCAAAGTCGGCACGCTTTCAACGGAAGACACTTTACGTACTTGTGCTTGCCCAACTCCCAGCATGGTTTTTTTCATCTCGAAAATTCAATTCTATTTCCCAACGCCACAGATATGCTTGCAATAAGCGTTTAAGAGGCAGTTCCGGGTCTGTGCAAAGCAGATAGGCAGGGTTGCGATACAGCAGATGCGCTCCCTTCCGTGGCCTGTATGCCAGAGGCCGTACTATAACGACACTGACGGTTTGCTCGCTTGACGGCGCAAACAGGTTCGCCTTGCAAGCATTTTGTGACGCGGACTTTATTGAACCGCTTTATCCGTCACAAAATTGAACACGCCGCATCGCTCCAAAAATAATTTATATATTTCAATATAGTAAGTCATTGGCATGGCAATTGCTATTTATCCGTCGATCTGTTTTTTCGTCAAAATATCTTACGGGAGAAAATGCATGCCCGCTTTTATCACGCAGTTTGCCGGTGTCGCCACAGGGATATGGGTCAGGCTGAGTCCGGCGCAGCGCGTGGCCGCCGCCGGCGGGGCAATTCTGTCCCTGGCCGGGATCATCGGTCTTTCCCTTTGGCTGAGCCGGCCGGAATACCAGGTGCTTTACAGCAATCTGGGGCCGGAGGACGCAAGCCATGTCGTCAAGGCCCTGCAAGGCGACAAGGTGCTTTACCAGATTGCGGATAACGGGACGACAATCCTTGTTCCCAAGGCGGCGGTCTATGACCAGCGCATCAAGATAGCCGGCGAGGGCGGATTGGTGGGGCAGGGCATAGGTTTTGAGATTTTTGACAAGGTCAAGGTGGGGCAGACCGATTTTGTGCAGAAAATTAATTATACGCGTGCCCTTCAAGGCGAACTTGCCCGCACCATAAGCGAATTTCCCAGCGTGGAGAACGCCCGCGTGCATCTTGTCATACCGCACCGTTCTCTTTTTGTGGAAGAACGCCAGCCGCCCTCGGCCTCAGTGGTGCTGAAACTCAAAAGACCCAATCAAAAACCGGAGCAGAAGGAAATCAACGCCATCCTCAACATGACGGTCATGGCCGTGGAAGGTCTTGACAAACAGCGTGTGTCCATTACCGACAATGGCGGCAAAGTGCTCTATCAGCCGGAAGAGGACGATATGGCCGGCAATGGTAAAACTCAGATGGAACACCGTATGCAGCTTCAGCGTAACCTGGAGCGCCGTATAGAGGAGCTTTTGCAGCCCCTCTTCGGCCCGGGGCGTGTTATCGCCAAGGTCAACGCCGATATGGACTACAGCCAGAAAACCATCCGGCGTGAATTGTTTGACCCGGAAAAAACGGCTGTGCGCAGTGAGCAGCGCAGTGAAGAAAGCCAGCAGGGGCGGGCCAACCTTGAGGCCGGCGCGCCGGACGCCAATTTTCGCGGCGACGGCATCACCGGCTCTGTCTCCAACCAGAACGGCAGCCGCGAGACCCGCACGACAAACTACGAGATTAACAAGGAAGAGCAGCAAATTGTTGCCAATCCTGGGGATTTGCGCAGATTGACTGTTGCGGTTATCATTGATGGCGTTTACGAAAAGAAGGACGGTTCCTGGGTTTTTACGCCCCGTAAAAAGGAAGATTTGGAAAGCGTTCGCCAGCTTGTTTCCAATGCCGTCGGCCTGGACAAAGGGCGCGGCGATTCGTTGGAAGTAACCTCCGCGCCCTTTTCGGACTCCGAACCGCCGAAAGACCCCAATCTGGGCGATATGGTGGCGAGCTACGCCGAACGCCTGGGCAAACCGTTGCTGAAAGCGCTTCTGGCCTTTATCTTCCTGATGCTTGTGGTGCGGCCTGTGGTGATGGCCCTCATAAGGCCCAAGGTGGAAGCCGGGGAAATGGTGGAAGGCCTTGAAGGTCTGCCCGCCGCCGAGGAGCAGTTGGCTTTGTATGAAGCCCTGGAAAACGAGGCCAGGGCTGCCGGAGAAAACGCCGACGAAGCGGCGGATGAGGAGACTGAGGAGTTGTATTACAAAGATATTGAAGCCCTCAAAGCGCATATCTTTGTTCTTGCGGACAATCACCAGGAACAGGTGGTGTCCCTTGTGCGCGGTTGGATGAAAACAAATGAAACAGCTAAAGCGGCCTGAGCGCCCCGCCTTGTCGCAAGGGGATGACGGCAGTCTCCCGCTTGCGGAACTGAAAGTCCGGCGGCGTGCCCAAAAGGAATGCGGTCAGCGGATTGAAGCGTTGAAAATGCGTATCTTCCGTATCGCTGAACAGCACATGGAGCAGACTGTGCGCCTGACGCGCCGCTGGCTCTCTGGGGATGACGAATAATGTTTTTCCGGTGCAACCGTTTCAGGAGAAAACAATGGAACTGACCGGCCAACAGCGTATTGCCGTGCTGCTGCTCGCCATGGGCGACAAGTTTACGGCGGATATCTTCAAGCGCATGGACAGGCAGGAAATCGCCGCCGTTTCCAAAGCCATTGTGGACTTGGCGCCGGTTCCCAGGGAGACGGTGGAGGAAGTGCTGCGCGATTTTCATGAAGCCCTGGTGGAAGGCGTGGACATGATCGCCGGCGGCAGCGATACCTTGAAACGCCTGGTTGTGAAAAACCTGGATCCGGAAACCGCCAAATATATTATGGATTCCCTTTCTCTGGATACCGGGCCGGCGCCTTTTCGCGGGCTTGAACAGGTCAGCCCGAGGCTGCTTTCCCAGATTCTGCGCAACGAACATCCTCAGACCCTTGCCCTCATCCTGGGTCATTTGCAGCCTGATCAGGCCGCCAATTTATTGACGAGCCTGCCCGCCGGCGTCCGGGCGGAAGTGCTGATGCGTCTGGCCCGTCTCGAATCCGTGCCGGCGGAAATGCTCATGGAAGTGGACAAGGTGCTGACAAGCCAGCTTATCGCCATGGGCGGCAAAGAAGGCAAGAAAGTCGGCGGCGTGCAGTCGGTGGCGGAAATCCTCAATGCCGTTGATCGCGCCACAGAGGAAGAAGTTCTCTCTGACATTGAGGAGGATTCCGCGCAGATGGCCGAGGAAATTCGCAATCTCATGTTTGTCTTTGAAGACTGCAAGAGCATTGATGACCGCGGCATGCGCGAAGTGCTGAAGGAAATATCCAACGAGGAACTTACCATGGCCCTGCGCGGGGCAAGTGATGATTTGAAGGACAAATTCTTCAAGAACATGTCGGAACGCGCCGGCAATATGATACGCGAGTCGTTGGAATACATGGGGCCTGTGAAGCTTTCGGACGTGGAAGGGGCGCAACAGAATATCGTCAAAATAGTGCGTCGCCTGGAAGCGGAAAACAAGGTCATTATCAGCCGCGGCTCCGGGGATGTTTTTGTATAGCCTGAACCTGGGATTTTTCTATGGCATCGGATGAAGCGCGTAAAAAATGGGGCACTGTCTTCATGGGAGAGCGTGAGGCCGGCATGGCCGAGCTTGCCGCCATGCAGGAACCTTTGCTTCAGGAGCGCCAGAAACAGCAGCGCCAGCGGGATTACCTGGAAAACGTGCGCGCCAGGGCCGAGGAGCGCGCGCGCGGGATATTGGCCGCCGCCTATGCCGAGCGGGAAAAAGTTCTTGAGAATGCGCAACAGGAGGCCGAAGAGCTTTCTTTCCGCCTCAGGCAGGAAAGTGAAACCCTGAAAACCGCCGCCGAGATGGATCGCATCGGCACCGCAGAAGAACGGAAGGCCGCCGAGGAGTTCAGGCGGGAGGCGGAGGATATCCGCAGCGCGGCCCACAGTGAGGGATTTCAGGCCGGCATGGAGCATGCCGGGGCGGAATTGAAAGAATTCAGGGCGGAGCTCGGGGCAGCCCTCGCCGTGCTCCTGCGCGCTGTGGAAGCCCAGCGGCGGGAGTTGAACGCTTTCTGGCGCGAGGACATCGCGGAGCTCGTCCGCGCGGCGGCGGCGGCCGGCACAGGTTGGTTGCTCGCAAAGGAGCACGATGCTATTTTGCGCGCCCTTGCGCTCAATTCCCTGGATATGCTCGAAGACCGCGCTGTCCTGCATCTGCGCGTTCATCCCGAAGACGAAGCCAGAATCGGCGATTTGTTTACAGCCGCGCGTGAACGCATTCCGGAACTCAAACAATGGGCCATCACGGCGGACGCCGGTCTTGAACCCGGCGATTTTATAGCGGAAAGCGCCCACGGCAGCGCGGAAACCCGCCGGAAGCACTTTCGGGAGATGGTGGAAAGCGTTCTTGCCGAGCTTACTTTGCCCGCCGGAGAGGACGGACTCGACAATGCCCCTGTGCTGGGTGTGGAGGGGGAGGACATGAGCGCCTTGGTGGAGCGTGAAGTGGCGCGGATCACGGCTCTGGCCCAGCCGCCCCATTCTGTGGATTCCGGGTCTGAATCGTCTGAAATGCCGTGCCCCGGAGAGAGCGGGGCTGAGGAGGTTTTGGAAAAGGACGTTCCGGAAGCGGAACCGGCCCCATTGCCCGGAGACTCTGCCTCGGAAGGCCTGAAGCCGCTGAAGACGGAGGACAGTCCGGCAGTGGAAGGCCAGGAGCCGTTGGGGGCGGAGGCTGCTCCGGAGATGGACGAGCCGGAGCTGTTGAAGATGAAAGCCGTTCCCGAGACGGAAGGGCCGCTCTCTGAAACAAAAACAGTGGCGGAGCCGGCTTTTGACGGCATTGCTCCCTCTGTCCCTGTGGAATTGTCCGCTGCGCCGCGAGTTTCGCCTGAAGCGGAGGGCATTGCCGCAAAGATGGAGCCGAGCATGGCGGAATTGGAAGACGAGCTTTTTTCCCGTGACGCGCCGGCCGTGTTCGCCGAGGGCGGCTTTCCGCCCGGCGGGGGGGATGCATGAAACTTGCTCCCCGCGCCTGCGCGCGGCTTTTGCAAAGTTCCAATCCCATCCGTCTGTACGGCAAGGTGAACAAGGTTGTGGGTCTGGTTGTGGAGGGCGGCGGTTTGCGCGCTCCTTTGGGCGCGGTGTGCCATCTCATGACCAATGAGGAAGACGCGGGCGTGGCCGCCGAGGTCGTGGGTTTTCGTGACGGAAATCTGCTTTTCATGCCGTATGGAGACATGCGCGGCATCCGCCCCGGAAGCCGTATCCGCAACACCAGTCTGCCGCCGGTATTTCCCGTGGGGCCGGACTTGCTGGGGCGGACTCTTGACGCCTTCGGCGCGCCCCTGGACATGGGGCCGCCGATCAACGCAGACCCCGGCATGGCCTCCCCGCTCGTTCATGACGCCGCCGCCCGTCGGGATTTTGAACGCAAGGCGGCGGAGCGGAGTCTCTTTTCGCCCGCATGGGCGCAGACCGCCAAGGATGCCTGGCCTCCGGAATTTGCGTCCATTTACGCCGACCCGCCGGCTCCCCTTCTGCGGCCGCGCATCACGGACATGCTGGATGTGGGCGTACGCTCCATCAACAGCCTGCTTACCATCGGCAAGGGCCAGCGCGTGGGCATCATGGCCGGTTCCGGCGTGGGGAAATCCACTCTTATGGGTATGATGGCCCGGTACACCAGGGCCGACGTCAACGTCATCGCCCTTATCGGCGAACGGGGTCGGGAAGTTCTGGAATTTATGGAGCGCGATCTTGGAGCGGAAGGAATGGCGCGTTCCGTTCTGGTTGTGGCCACCTCGGATCAGTCTCCGCTGGTGCGTATGCGCGCAGCCTATGCCGCCACCGCTGTGGCCGAATATTTTCGGGACAAGGGCAAGGACGTGCTCTTCATGATGGACTCGGTCACCCGTTTTGCCATGGCCGCCAGGGAAGTCGGCCTTGCCGTGGGTGAGCCGCCCACAACCAAGGGCTACACGCCCACGGTCTTCGCCCAGTTGCCCAAACTCCTCGAACGCGCGGGCCGCTCCGCCAAGGGAACCATCACCGGAGTTTACACCGTTCTGGTGGATGGCGATGATTTCAACGAGCCTATAGCGGATGCCGCGCGTTCCATTCTGGATGGTCATATTGTGCTGACGCGGGAGCTTGCCGACCAGGGGCACTATCCCTCCATTGACGTGCTGCGTTCCATCAGCCGCCTGCGCTCGGACATCTGCGCCAGGGAGGACATCAGCGCCGGCCAGACGGTCGCCAGATTGATGAGCGTTTACCGCCGCGTGGAGGATATGATCAATATCGGGGCCTATGCCGCCGGCGGCAACCCGGAAATTGACGAAGCCATAGCGCGGCTGCCGGCCATTAACGCCTTTCTGCGTCAGGACGTTGGAGAACCGCAATCCCTGGAGCAAAGTTTCGCGCAATTGCGCGCTCTGGCCGTTCCCGTCTGAAGTAATTCGCCCCTCAGCCGCTTAGTATGGCGTCCGAATTTGACGACCTACCTCAGTTCCAAAGCCGCGCGGCAGATTGCGCAGAAAGCTCACCAGATCTTTCACTCCCTGGGCGCGGCAAGCCAGGTAACAACCCGTGTATTCCCGATGGGTCAGGGAGGCTGCAAAAACCGGATAACGTCTGTCGCTCCGGACAAAGGGCAGGCCCAGCATATCCTTCAGAAGCGGGTGAATCGGCAGCCAGAAGTCGTCATCAGGATGCCGGTAAACTCTTTTTGCCGCTTCAGGCAGACAGCCGAGCCCCAGCAGGCCCAAAAGGCCGTCCGCCAGATGAAAGAGCAGACTTCTGCCCGGATGGTTGATGGTCAGAAACATTTGCTCTTCCCGCCAGCGCTCGCGCAACAGAGGCGTACAGCGCACAGGGCAGGCCGCCTCCCTGGACTCGGCCGCGCCGAGGGATTCTTCGGCCACGGCGGCCGCATCGCCCAGCAGGGCCGGCCCCGCACGCAGATAGACCCGCAACGCCTCGTGAAGGGCAAGTCCGCGTTCCAGCAGGGCATTCAGCAGACTGTCGGCAAAATCAATGCTCTTGTCCCCATGCGTCCAGGTAGGCCAATAGCCTTTGAAGAAAAAATTTGGAATCTCGATACATTGGCATTTAGATGGGAGGCAGGAAAGCAGATGTTCCGTGGAAAATTCTCCCCAGCGCGCGCCCAGCCGCTGATACAAAAAAAGGCCGCAGTGGCGCAGACTCTCCCGCTCTATGACTTCGCGCGTATAATTGGTGTAGTGGCGCAGGTGGAAGAGCCTGGCAAAGGCCGGGCTGTTTTCCAGCAGAGGGCGCAGGGCTTGCCCCTGACAGTTGGCGTGAAGAAGGCAAAGCGTCTTCGGCATAATTTGCCCCGAGGGAAATTTTTCGATAAATTATGCACGAACCATGCCGGGCCGCCCGCAATACTTCGCCTGCCCGCCGAAGGCTGAGGGGTACGGGGCTCCGGCTTACGCATGAGATTGGATACACGGCGGAACAGCGCGACCCCGCCAACTGGAATCAGCCCGCAGAAGTGGTAACGGTAACTTGTTCTGAACGGAATGGCCCTTTACCGAGCCAGGTCTACTGCCTGTGCGGGCGGAGTTCTTCCAGAAATGCCGGGGCTGGTTCGAAGCCGAATTTCACGGCGTTATCCACAGCTTCCACGGCTTTGGCGTATTCTTCCCGTTCGAAATAGGCAAGGGCCAGATTGTTCCAAGCGGGGGCAAAGGCGGGCTCATCGCGCAGCAATGCCAGGCAAAGCTCTTCGCAGCCCTTGAAATTGCCC
Organism: Desulfovibrio sp.; assembly: GCA_031280915.1. Lineage (GTDB taxonomy): Bacteria > Desulfobacterota > Desulfovibrionia > Desulfovibrionales > Desulfovibrionaceae > Desulfovibrio. Next base: position 13,104 of record JAITGC010000041.1, read on the forward strand.
TGCATATACCGGGCCGTCGCCAGGCCGTTTCTGGCCTGAACGAATTTCGGATCCCATTTCAGGGCTTTTTCCAAAGCCTTGACGGCCTTGTCCGGTTCACCGCGCTGCAGGTGGACAAAGGCGATGTTGCTCAGGGGCACGGCGAATTTCGGCCGGCAGTTGGCCGCTTCCTCATTATAGTGGAGGCATCCTTCCAAATCGCCGCGCTGAAAACATATCCCGCCCAATTGCACATAGGCTTCCGCAAGATGCGGAGAATTGCGCACGGCGTTCAGCAGCGCCTCTTCGGCGGCCGCGAAGTCCCGCTTGGAGAGCAGGGCGAGGCCGAGGTTATAATAATGGTTGGCGCACTGCTCGTTGGAGGCTATTTCGCCTTTCAAATCCGCGATATATTCGTCCACGTCGTCATAACGTTCTTTCATCCGCCTTTTTCCTCTTTTTGCAATAATTCGTGATACCAGAGGCAAAAATCAAAAACGCCCCTGAATTTTCCGTCGCTGTTGACAATGCCCAGGGCGCATTCCCAAGCTCCTTTGACGTAATCATTGTCCCCGGCGTCCTTGCCCGCGGCGCGGCGCAGGAATTCCCCGACAAGCTGGTCGGCTGTGCGCCGCGTCGCATCCGTGCGCAGGTCAAGCGGATCATTGGGCTTCTGAAACGGGTCCCAGTTTTCATAGCCGATGCGCTCAATGAACTTGCGCCGGCGAGGATTCATTTTTTCATAAATCCCGCGCTTGTGCTTTTCCCGTTCCTCGGCGGACAAGTGAAGCGGCCCGCCGTGAAAGGCGGCATCCTGAATCCGGCCAGGCATGTTCAGCCTTCTTTCTTCGCCGGGCCTATGCCCAGGTATCTTTCGTCGTAGTTGGTCAGCAGAGCCATGGAAAGCGGCACATACACCTCGTGCAGGGCTGAAAAGCGGCTGTTCACGGCCTCTTTGACATCACGGCCCATTTCGTCAAGGCGGGCATGAATTTTATCCAGATACACGGTAGGATAGGGCTTGCCTTTTTCAAAGCCGGAGAAACCGCACACGTGAGCCTGGCCGGCAATGGCCGTCGGTACGCCGTAGATGCGGCAGGTTATGGGACGGGCGGCGTACAGCAGGCAACGATTGTTCTCATCCAGCAGGGGACAGGGACTTTTGAGTCCGGCCGCGCTGATCATGATGTCTCCAGGAGCCTCGCCGTTTTTTTCCGCATGGTACATGTCCCGTTTAAATTTGGTCAAGTCGCGGTCAACCTTGGAAGCGCGAGCCATTATTTCCGAACGTCGCGGCCCGTGGTCAAAGGCGGCGAGAAAGGCGCGGTTGATGTACATGGCCTCCACAAGAGAGAGGTCAAAGAGGGCGTGACAGCAGTCGGCGCACCCTTCCCGGCAACGTACGCCTTCGGGAACGCCCTCCCGCACGCGGGCGAAAACGGCGTCGGCCTCCATTTGCAGCCGTTCGTAAGCTTCAAAGACAGCACTCAGATCAGGAATCATGATCTCCTCAAAAAAAGCCGCCGGGCGTAGCGCGTCCGGCGGCGTCGGAAACATTCACGTCCTGACGAAATCAGTTCTCTTCAATGACAATGGCGTTTGACTCGCAAACTTCCACACAGGATTCACAGCCCAGACACTCCTCGGCGTTGACCGCTTCCGATTTGCCGTCCTTGATTTCATACACTTCAACAGGGCAAACGTCCACACACTCGCCACAGCCCACGCATTTGTCCATGTCAACAGTTACCGAATAGCCCATCATGACCTCCATGGATAGTTATTCCGCCCAAAAATCCTGGCGGTAAAAGCCGTTCAGCCACATGCTTATCCGCAGTCCCCTTTTCTGTCAAGAGAAAGGCTCTCCGCTCCGCCAAAATTTTGGCTCCGCCAAAATTTTACTATAATATATTGAAATAGATAATATAATTTTTATGGAATAAACCTTGCATGTGCGCTTGCAAAGAATCAGGCGCATGACCTGATGACTTTTGAACGGCTGAAGCGGACGAACACGAAAAAAGGCATTGCGCCCGCTTCACAGCAACGAAGAAAGGCAGGAGGTTTTTATGAAAAGTATGTTCAGCGGTCAGATACATCTGGTGAACAAGGTCATGGACATGCAGTTGCAGCGTCAGAATGTGATTGCCGGCAATCTGGCCAACGTGGAAACGCCGAACTACAAGCCGCGCGAAATTGAATTTGAAAATGAGCTTCAGGCTGCTCTGGGCCTTGATATGCGCGGCAGGATGAGCATTACCTCCAACGGACACATGCCGGCGGCCTTTGATGCGCAAAACTTCGGGCCAGAATGGGACAAGCAATTCAAACCCCGCCAGATACATGGCGAAGACCGCGTCAATCTTGACAAGGAAATGGCCAAACACGCCAAAACCCAGCTTCACTATAACGCCCTCACCCAGATTATGGTGAAAACCTTTGAGGGCCTCAACACGGTCATTCAGGACGGCAAGACGGCGTAATCCCATCGCCCTTGCGGCCCGCGCCTCGTGGCGCAAAGGAGAACATCATGGACTTCATGACGGCTTTTGACATCAGCGCATCGGGTCTTTCGGCGGACAGAACGCGCATCAACACCATAGCCATGAATCTGGCCAACGCCAAAACCACGCGCACCCCGGAAGGCGGGCCGTACCGACGGCGCACGGTGGTTCAAGCGGCGGCGGACGTGGACGACCCTTTTTCGGTGCATATGCGTTCCGCTCTGGATCGTGAACTCAAGGGCGTACGCGTTCTCGGCATTTCGAGGGATATGCGCCCCCTGCGTCAGGTGTATGAGCCGGGCCACCCTGACGCCAATGCCGACGGCTACGTATTTTACCCGGACATTAATGTGGTTGAGGAAATGGCCAACCTTATGACGGCTCAGCGCAATTATGAGGCGAACGTCACGACGGCCGAAGCCATCAAGGGCATGTACAACAAGGCCCTTGAAATAGGCAGATAGAATTGACAGCGTAAAACGGGAGCGCGCCATGAATGTGCAAGCCGCCGGATTCAGGGCCTATGCCGAGGCTCTGCGGCATTTCGACAAGGTTGATACATCCCTCAGGCAAGGCACGCCTGTAGGACGGCAGGGCCTTTTTGCCAAAACCCTGGACCAAAGCCTGTTGCGCGATCATGTGGATCATGGCGAAAATCAGGGCGCTCAGGCCGATTTCATCAAATGGCCCACCAATGCCAACACGCCGGTACTCCCGAAAGACAACTTCACGGACACGGTCACGCGCTCCCTGAATAAGGTCAACGAGTTGGACAAAGCCAAACTTCAGGCCATTGACGATTTTTCTTCCGGCCGCTCACAGAACGTGCACGAGCTTATGATCACCATGCAGAAATCCAGCCTGGCCATGAAGCTGACGACCGCCGTACGCGGCAAAGTGCTGGAAGCATACAAGGAATTGTCGAAAATGCAATTTTAGGGCAATTTCATTTTGAAATGCTCTCAGATTGATGACAAACCCGCCTTTGGCGGGATTTGTAAAGGTACGCTCACTCCGGCGCTTTACGGCGGGAATGAATTCCGCCTGCGCCTTCGTGGCGGGCTGTTGCCAAAGAGGACTTTGTCAACAGCCTCAGAGCCTGCCCGGCAAACAGCCGGATAGGCTCTGAAACTCCCAATTTGCTCTAACTTTGGACAAACCGCCCGTTTTCCATTCTGGCCCGGCGATTGACGCACCGGGGGACATCCTCATCGTAATGCGACACGAAAATGAGATGCATCCCGCATTCGACCAGATTATCCAGGATATCCAGATAACGCGGACGATATTCGGCGTCAAGGCCGTTACAGGGTTCATCCAACAGCAGGATTTCCGGCTCGCCCACAAGGGCGCGAGCCAGGAAAAGATGCCGCAACTGCCCGCTGGAGAGCCGCCGGATGGAGGCGTCCGCCAGATGGTGCAGCCGGAATTTCTCCATAATCGCATGGGCGCTCATCCGTTCATCCTCGGTGAAATCCCGGTAAGTTCCCAAGGTATTGTCAAAGCCGGAACAGACAAGCTCAACACCGCTTAATTCATACGGATACAGGGCCTGTGAAAGATCGCTGACAAGACGCACGCCTTTGCGCAGTTCCCCCAGCGTGCGCACAAGGCCGCGACGGGGCAGACGCCGCAGCACTTCACTCCCGGCGGCGGCGAATTCGTCGCCTGCCAGAAGACGCAGCAAAGTGGACTTTCCGGAGCCGTTGGCCCCGGCCAATTGCCATTGTTCGCCCTCGCGCACACTCCAGTGGATGTTGTGCAGAACCTTGTGCCGTTCAATAAAAACCGAAACATTTTTGAGACTGAAAAGAATATCCATTTTCGCTGATCCCCCGGACGAAGCCGACGGACAGCGTTGCCGCGGTTTTGCCCGCGCCGCGGCGGAACAGATCTCCTCCCGCCCGCGTCCGCTCCCGCCGCCACAACGGAATATTTCCGGCAAAGCCGCCTCCGCCGTCAGAAGACGACCATCCTCAAGACTGTAACGCTCCGCACACCAAGCCGGGACAAATTCCAGCCGATGCGCCGTCATGACAATCGTGCATTTGTCCACATGTTCCGCGAGCAACTCAAAAAAACGCGAGCGGGCCGCCACGTCGAGGCCGTTGGCGCATTCATCCAGCAGGAGCAGACGCGGTGCGCGCAACAGGGCCCGCGCGAGCAAAAACAGACGCATCTGCCCTTGGGAGAGCGAAGCGAGTTTACGCCCCAGCAGCGCACTGATCGAAAAACGCGCCGCCATATTTTCAACTCCGGCACACAGGAGGTCGTCCGGCCGGGAATAGAGCAGGCAGGTTTCTTCCTGGGCGGTGAGCAAAAAATCCCTGCCGCTGATCTCCCAAGCCTGACGCTGATAACTTTCCTGCAGTGCGGGGGAAACAAGAGCGCTTATGGCTTTCCCGGCCAAGGGGGATGTTTCGGCCCCTTCGTCAGTATGCCAGACGATGCTTCCTTGCGCCGGCCACAGTTCTCCGTGCAGAAGCCTGAGCAAAGTGGACTTGCCGGCTCCGTTGGGCCCGACGAAAACGCAATGCCCACCCGCCCGCAGAGTGAGGCTGATATCGCGCAACGCCATCCGCCGAGAAGCGTCGCCGGGCAAAAAAAGACTGACTCCCGCTGCTGTGACCAGAAGGGGACGGTTTGCGAGGGACATTCAGAAATCCAGTTTCCTCATGCGCCCTTTTTCAAAGAAAACATGCCTGGAAAAACCGAAGGAACGGGCATAGGCGGCAAGACGGAGAAAGTCGCCGGCCACATCCTCACCCCTGTGAGCGTCCGAGGCGAAGGAAACGGGAAGTTCAAGCTCCGCAGCCATGGTCATGATTTGCGGGGCTGGATAAATTTCCGCACAGGGCTTGCGCAGTCCGGCAGAAGAAATTTCCATACTCATGCCCGCCTCCTTGAGAACAAGGAGCGCACGACGAAGTATGGTCCGACTTTGGGGCTTGTCCAGCCAGACATGAAATTGCCCCACGCTGAAAATTTTGACAAGATCCGGGTGGGCGGCAGTAGAAAAGAGGCCGGAACGGGCCATGGTCTCCCAGGCGGCAAAATAGGCTGTATAATGAGCTTCGCACTCCTCCTGGGACAGCCCCTCCCATGACCCGGCGCCGTCGTCAAAGCCCCAGTGCCCGATAAAGTGCACGCTCCCCAGAAGATAATCGAAGTCCCGGGCCTTGCAGGCCGCCCGCGTAAACTCCTCCTGCCCGTCCAGCCAGTCCATCTCCATGCCGTAAAGCACATTGCAAATACCGTTAACACCTTCGCGCGGCGCGGCCTTGAGGGCCAAAACCTCCCTTTCGTAGTCCGGCAGATGCCTCGTAAGATGTTCGCGGTATTCGCGGGTATAGTCAAAGCCATGCGGACGCGGGGAATGCTCGGAAAATCCGACAAGAGCGAGGCCCCGTTCCAGTGCGGCGGCATACATATCCGCCGGAGTATCCTTGCCATGGGAATAGCAGGTATGAATATGGAGATCGCAGACTATCATCTTCACTCAGGCAACAAGCCGCACACCATCTTCGCCGTCACGCTCCACCAGCAGAACATCCACATGCTCCTCGCGCGCTGTGCTGACCGCGCGCCCCACATAATCGGCCTGTATAGGCAGCTCCCTGTGCCCCCGATCAATCAGCACCAGCAGTTCCACCGCCCTGGGGCGGCCGTAATCAAGCAGGGCTTCCAGCGCGGCACGAACAGTGCGGCCGGTAAACAGCACGTCGTCCACCAAAATAATTACGCTGTCATCCACGCCGGCGGGCATCATGGAAGGCCCAATAAGCGGCTTGCCTTCGATGCTTGTCCAGTCATCGCGGTAAAAATTGATGTCCAGAGTGCCAAGGGGCGGGCGGCGGCCTGTTTTCGCGGCGAGCAAGCGGGCGAGCCGGGAAGCGATGTCCGCCCCGCGCCGCTGAATGCCCACCAGGACAAGATTTTCACAGTCCGGATGGCTCGCCGAAAGCCGGGCGGCAAGTTCCTCAAAAACAGCGGCGACTTCCTCTTTGCCCAAAAGCGACCTGGCCGTCATTGACTGCTTTCCCTTAACTTTCGCATGGCTTCAATGTACTGCATGCGGCGATTTTTGGCAATGCCGGCAGCGGGCTAATACATTCCCCTGTCCGGCCGGCTCAGCCAGTAAGCATACAAGGCCTTGCCCTCGGGCAGGGGCAAATGGCGGATGCTGAGGCGATCTGTACGGCTCTCCGGCGAAAATACGGGGTGGCAGCAATATATCTCACCCAGAACGCGCATAAAGGCGACGTCGTCAAAGCCGATCTCCTGGGCCATAGTGTAGTCGTTGCAGTAGTAAACCACCGGTACGCGCGCCCAGAGCAGGGAGGAGAGACACATCGGGCATGGATACCCCGTGGCGTACAAGACAACATGTGCCAGCGAATAACCGCCAAGAGCGCGAATGGCGAGGATTTCCGCATGGCTGGTGGGATCGCCGCTTTTCAGCACCTCATTGTGGGCCACGGAGAGAATATTGCCCTCGCCGTCCGCCGCCACAGCGCCGAAAGGCCCGCCGTGCCCCGCGTCAACGCCCTCGTATGCCGCACGTATGGCTGCGCGCATAAGGCGCGTATCTACCGGCCGAGGGAAGACATATCCGTTATCAATAGCGGATTCCATACGATGTTTCACTTCCGCAGTCCATCTTGACAAGAACTCTATCCAGGTTTATTCAGCAAAGATATAAACCGTCAGGAGGCCGTAATGCTGGAATTGACAGATACCGCCCGTAAGGAGCTTGAAGCCTACTTCGCCGATAAGAAAAAAGCAACCATACGCATTTACGCTGCGGCCGGTTGCTGCGGCCCGAGACTCGCGCTGGCCCTGGATGAGCCGGACAACGACGATCATGCTGAGGAAAGTCACGGCTTTAACTTCTGCATTAAAAAAGATCTGCTTGGTCAGATACAGGGAGTTAAAGTGGATTTGACCTATATGGGCTTTGCGGTGGAACCCCTCGTCCCTCTGGAAGGAGGGGGCAGCAGTGCCTGCGGCGGTTGCTCCAGCGCGGCCGGTTGCGGCGGTTAACATCCTCAAACGCCCTCTTTTAGAGCAATTTCACTTTGAAGTTGCTCCGGCGGCGGGGCGAATACAAAAGAAGCCGCTCACTGCCAAGGCCTGGACGAAACCGCGTTTCGCCGTCAAGTGCCGCAGCAAGTGTTAAAGTTAAGATATTCTGGCATGACAGGGGCGGCCGACCGGTCGTCCCTGTTTTCTGTGTCAGCATTATGTCCTTTTGTTTGAGTGTTTCCGGCATTGCCGGCTGAAGTTCGCCATATCTTCCCAAATCCTCAAGGCCATGACCATAATAAGTGACTTGCTGACAAGCCGCGAGCCGCAGCTCCATATCCACCGCGCCGGCCTGGCGACCCGTTGCCATCTGGCGGGGCAGGCGCTGTCGCGAGGACGCTGTGTGGTCATCGTCACCCTTACCAGAGAAGAATTCTCCACGGCCCGTGCCCTGCTCTCCCTCTTCACGCCGGATCTCTCCCAAGGAGACGCCCTCCCGGCACGTCCGGCCTTTGCAAGTCCCTGTCTGGCTCTTCCCCCTCTCCCGGATCGATGGGAGAGAAACCCGCATGCAAACCGCATCGCCGCGCTTTACGGGCTTACTCTGGGGCAGCCGCGCTGTCTTGTAGCGGATATATCAAATCTTGTCCTGCGCTATATGCCCCTTTCCTTTTTCGCGGCCAAAACGCTGGATTTACGCCGGGGAGACGAATTTTCTCCGCAGCTTGTGCTGGATCAGGCGTCGGAATGGGGGTACAAACGTGTCAATTTGGTGAACAGCCCCGGTGATATGGCCATACGCGGGGATATTTTTGATATTTATCCCGCCGGGTACACCCGTCCGGCCCGCCTGGAATTTTTTGGCGACACACTGGAAGAAATTCGCCTTTTCGATGCGGAAAGCCAGCGCTCCCTGCTTTCCCTTGAGGAGTTAACCATCCTGCCCGTGAGCCTTCTCGCTCTAAGCGGCGTGGAAACGGAAAACGCGCGTAAACGTTGCGATATGCTTTTTACTGAAGGCAGGATCAGCGAAAACGATTGTTACTCTTTTAAAAAAGCCTTGGACAATGGTGGAGAATATCTTTTGCCCGGCAGCGTTTTTGACGCCCCCAGCGACCTTGAGGACTGGCTGGACAAAGAATGCCTCTGGCTTTTGCCCGGCGAGGCCGACAGCGGGCAAGCCCTGCACGAAGCGCGCCTTGCCGCCAAGGAAAAACTGGAAAGTGAGCGATTTCCCCTGCCCCAGCCGGCCGCCCTTGCTCTGCGCAAACATTCCCGGCCGGCGCCGTGGCGTAATTTTCAGCGCATTTTTGCCGAACCGCTGGCAATGGGTACTGAAACACGCGGGCACAGCCTCGCGGAACGCGCGTTATATTCCTTTGGGGATATTTTCCCCCTGCCCGACGCGCGGGACAGGCCCTGGCAGCATCTGGCCGCCGGCCTCAAAGAATGGCGGCAAAAACGCCGCCAGGTCATCCTGAGTTTTTCCAGTGAGCGCGGACGGGCAAAATTTCTCAAACTCGCGAACCAGGAGGGAATTGCTCCGGCTCTGCGCTACGCGCCGGATACAAGCGGCCTTTTCGCTCTTATTTCCCCTTTCCGCTCCGGGGCCGAATTCATTTGGGATAATACCCTCATACTCGGTGAGGATATTCTTCAACCCCGGGCTGAAAGAACTCCGCGCGCGGCCTCGCGAGTCTTCAAGGGTTTGGACAGTTTCGAAACCCTCGCCGGCGGAGAACTGCTTGTACACCGTGATTACGGCATCGGCCGCTTCGCCGGTCTGCATCATCTGGAAATCAACAACGCCGCCAACGATTTTCTGCTCATCGAGTATTCGGGCAAGGACAAGCTTTACGTTCCCGCTGACAAAATCGGCCTCATACAACGTTTCAAAGGTACTGAAGGGTCGGAGCCGGCCTTGGATCGTCTGGGAGGTTCCGGCTGGATCTCCGGCAAAGAAAAAGCCCGCAAAGCCATTGAAAAAATCGCCGCCGACCTGGTGGAAATGTACGCCTGGCGCAAGGTCGCCAAGGGCTGGCACTATGGGCCGCCCGATGAACTGTACAATGAATTTGAATCCACTTTCGGCTTTGAAGAAACTCCGGATCAGGCCAAAACCATCTCCGAAGTACTGGCCGACATGGAAAAGCCCGAACCCATGGACCGTCTTGTCTGCGGAGATGTGGGATTCGGCAAAACGGAAGTGGCTTTACGAGCCGCTTTCCGCGCCGCCTCAGAAGGCAGGCAGGCGGCCATGCTCTGCCCCACGACCGTCCTCGCGGAACAGCACTATCAGACATTCAGGGCGCGCCTGTCAGGATTTCCCGTACAGGTCGGCCTGTTGAGCCGTTTCATTCCGCGCGCCCGTCAAAGTGAAACCATCAAAGCCGCGGCCGCCGGACAAATCGATATCCTGATCGGCACACACCGTCTGCTTTCCAACGACGTCAAGCTGCCCAATCTCGCCCTTCTGATTCTCGATGAGGAACAACGTTTCGGCGTGCGTCACAAAGAAAAGCTCAAAGCTCTCAAAAAAAATGTGGATGTGCTCACTCTTACGGCAACACCCATCCCGCGCACCTTACAACTTTCCATGTCCGGAGTGCGGGAGCTTTCGGTCATAGAAACGGCGCCCCAGGAGCGCAAACCCGTGGCCACCGCAGTACTGCACCGCGACGATACGGCTTTGGCAAGCGTCCTCGCGCGCGAACTGGAGCGGAAGGGTCAGGTATTCTGGGTCTATAACAGGGTACAGGGTTTGGAGCGCGTCGCGGAATATGTGAAAAAGCTGACTCCTCAAGCCCGTGTCGGCATGGCTCACGGGCAGATGAACGAAAAAATCCTTGAGGAAAACATGCACAAATTCTGGCACGGAGAACTGGACATCCTAGTTTGTACGGCCATTGTGGAATCCGGCCTGGATTTTCCCCACGCCAACACTCTCATTGTGGATCAGGCCCAGATGTTCGGCATGGGGCAGCTCTACCAGTTACGCGGGCGCGTCGGCCGCAGCGACAGACAGGCCTATGCCTATTTTATCGTGCCGGATACGGAACGTCTGAACCCAAAAGCCATGGAACGCCTGCGCGTTATTCAGGACATGGACTACCTTGGCGCGGGCTTTCAACTCGCCATGGAAGATCTGCGACTGCGCGGGGCCGGCAATATCCTGGGCGAGGCGCAGTCCGGCCATATGGGACGCGTGGGACTGGATCTTTATCTGGAAATGCTGGAAGAATGCGTCTCGCGCCTGAGAGGAAACGCCTCGCCCCAAGCCGTCGAAACGGAAATAAGCCTGGGGCTGCCCGCGCATATTCCGGCAAGCTATGTGGAGGACAGCCGGGAACGCCTGAGCTTTTACAAAGCCCTGACCTCCGCGCAAGACGGCGCGGCCAGAGAGGAGACCGCCCTTGTTCTGAGAGACCGTTTCGGCCCCCTGCCCGAAGAACTTAACAATTTCTTGGCCGTGCTCGATCTGAAACAGTTTCTCGGACAACTGCAAGTGTCCAAAGCGGATGTGCGACGCGAAAGCCTGCGCCTGACATGGGCCGACGGCCAAACGGCCGTGCGGCCGGAATATCTCATGGAACTGGCGGCCAAAACACCCAACGCCCGACTGCATCCCCCATCGGGCCTTACCTTGCCCCTGCCGGATGACTCCTTTGCCGAAGGATTGGCAGCCCTACGGAATATTTTAAAAACAATCTGTAACGAGAACATGTTACAGAAATAAACAGCAATTATTTGCTTGCGTCCCTACATATCTATATTGTATCGTCAACGAATATATATCTTGAACACTCAAAAATACCGGGAGAACAAACACCATGGACACCGGCAACACCTTCGACTGGAAACGTCTGGGAGACGTCTCCGTGGGGCGGGACAACATCGGCTCTGAAATGCCGGTTTCCGTTTACCGCCTGATGCAGTATACCCTTATGGACGAATTGGCGGACAGGTACGGGAAGGAAGAAGCGCATGAAATTTTCCGCGGCGCCGGGGAACGGGCCGGTAGAGCCTTCACGGAGAACCTGCTGGACACTTCACTGCCGTTCAACGGCTTTATCGCTCAACTTCAGGAAACTCTCCGCAGCCTGAAAGTCGGCATCTTGCGTATTGAAGCGGCCAATATGGAGACCCTGGAGTTCTCCCTTTGTGTTGAGGAAGATTTGGACTGCTCCGGACTTCCCGTAAGCGGCGAAACTGTTTGCTGGTATGACGAAGGCTTTATCGCCGGAATTCTCCAGGCTTATACGAAAAAAGATTTCACGGCGGTGGAAGTGGATTGCTGGTCAACAGGAGGCACTGCCTGCCGCTTTGAAGCGCGCCCAGTTGAAAAATAACGATTCTCCCACAAAAAACCAACCATTTACTTCTCCGGACAAGCATGGCCGCAGGTGAAGAAAACGCTTTCCTCCCCACGCTGAATGAGGCGTTACAGCGTATTCTCAAGAATAGGGCCGCTGAGGCGAAAGAGTATCTGGAACTGCTGCCTCAAGGACAGACGCGGGATCTGCTGTTCATGCTGTGCGAAACGCATGAAAATCTGAACTATTACGCGGAGGAAATAGCCAAGGGCAACCTTTCCGTTGCGCGCCCGCCACGGGACAATCTTCTGACAATGAGCCTCAAAAATCTGCATTCAAAACTTTCGCATATGGTATGGCAGATAGGACAGATCGCCCAGGGAGATTACTCCCAAAGGCTGGATTTTATGGGTACGCTCGCCGACAGTTTCAATCAGATGACGCAACAGTTGAAACAACGTCAGGAGGCGAACGAAACCATCAGGGAGATGTACGCCAAGCTCATCAAGTCCGACGAGGTCATTAAACTGCTGCAGAAAAGAGAAAAAGAACGGGATGAAGCCTTGGCTCTGGCCAGACGCGCAAGTGAGGCAAAGGGAACATTCCTCGCCAACATATCCCATGAAATGCGCACACCCCTGAACGCCATCCTCGGCATGGCAACCATAGGGAAAAACGCTGAAGAATCCCGAAAAAAGAACGAGGCCTTCACCAAAATCGAGACAGCCTCCTCCCATCTTTTGGGCGTTATCAATGACATCCTTGATATAACGCAACTGGAGAGGCAAGAACTTACCCTGACCCCCATCAGATTCCATTTCAAGAAAATGCTCCAGAACGCGGCGGATATTATTGCACTTGACGTGGAGAAAAAACGGCAGCGTTTCGATATGGACGTTGACGAAGCGATCCCCGAAAACCTCACGGGCGACAGCCGACGCCTGACGCAGATCATAGCCAATCTGTTCGCCAACGCCGTCAAGTTCACGCATGAAGGAGGCATTATACATCTTGAGGCTTGCCTTGCCGAAGAAAAAGATGACGTCTGTGTTTTGCGAATTGCTGTCTCGGACAGCGGCATCGGCATCCCGCCGGAGCGACAGACGCAGTTATTCAAGGCTTTTGAACAGGTGGAAGGAAATTCCACCCGTAAATACGGCGGTACGGGACTCGGCCTTGCCATTTCCGCCCGCCTCGTCGAAATGATGGGCGGAAAAATCCTTCTTGATTCCTCCCCCGGCAAAGGTTCCACATTCACCTTTACCGTCAATCTGTTGAGGCACGAGACAAGTGAGGCTGACACTCCGCCGGCTGCCAGACCACAGGACAACTTTTCGGATTTTTATATTTTACTGGCGGATGATGTGGAACTCAATCGGGAAATTGTGATTGCTCTGCTGGAATCCACCGGCATAAAAATAGATTGCGCGGAAAACGGCAAAGAAGCGGTACGGATGTTCTGTGAATATCCGTTGCGCTATCACTTGGTCTTCATGGATATGCAAATGCCGGAAATGGATGGCCTGGAGGCGACGCGAAAAATACGCGCATCCGGAGCCCCCAATGCCCTGGCTATCCCCATTATCGCCATGACGGCCAATACTTTTGAGGCGGATGTTGAAAGATGCCTGGAAGCGGGAATGAACAATCATCTGGGCAAGCCGCTGGATATGGAAGCCGTGCAGGACGTCCTGCGCAAATATCTGTCCGCCGGGGAATAAAGAGAAAGATAACATGGACAATACAGCATATTTTTTACGTTTGACTCTTGCGGTCGGCGCACTGTCTCTTGCGCTTGCCAGTTGCGCAACAATTGAAACCAAGGCGCCTCCGCAGCCGGCCGGCCCGGTGGAAAATTTCATCATCTCCGCCGCCCCTGGGCAATCCGCCACTTTGGACGATCCCGCTTTCGGCGACGATGTCCGCGTTGCTGCGGACACCCCCTTCATCTCCGCCAACGGGGAAGAATGCCGCCGCGCCACGGTCACGGCCGGAGCAAGGGAGGCGGAAGTGGTGGTTGTCTGCCGCCCTGCTGGCGGCAACTGGATTATGGCGCCCAGGGTGTGGGGCGACGACGGGAACTGAGCCCATGACCCAAAAAATTTTTCTCCTGGCACTGGCGCTGAACCTTTTTTGCAGTGCGCAGCCCTCTGCCGCAGCGCCTCTTCCATATGGAGCCAATCTTTTTCAGGGCAATTTCGCAAAAAACGCCGGAACAGCGCCCTTGATGCCGGGTGACCGCGTTGTGACCCGTCTGTGGGGCGCCGTCACCATTGACGATACTTTCACGGTGGACGACCAGGGATTTCTCCATTTGCCGCACATCGGCGCTGTGCCTGTGACAGGAATCGCTCCGGACAAACTGGCTGAGGACTTACGCAGCAAACTGGCTGCGGCCGGCCGAGAGGGTACGCAAGTCTATGTAATGCCGTTGGATGCCCGCCCCGTCAATATTCTGGTCACTGGCGGCGTACTTAAACCAGGCCGTTATCAAGGTTCAAGCACGGATTCCGTGCTCGCCTTTCTGGACAAAGCTGGCGGCATCGCGCCCGAGCATGGCTCCTATCGCGTGGTACGGCTCATACGCAATGGGGTTGTGATCGATACTGTGGATATTTATCCCTTTGTGCGGAACGGAGAGCTTGCGCCCTTGCGCCTGCGGGAAGGCGACACGCTTGTTGTGAACCCCAGAGGGCCGACAGTCACGGCCACAGGCGCAATACGCAATTCAGCCCGTTTTGAGTTTCTCAAAGGTCAGGCTCATGGAGTGGCGCTTATTGACTTGGCCCAACCGGAAAACAGGGCGACTCACGCCGCCGTCAGCGGCACGCGCAATGGTACGCCGTACAATACGTATGTTCCCCTCAGAGATTTGACCCATCTTGCCCTTGAAGACGGCGATACGATCAACTTTATGGCGGACACCACGGGCGGGGCCATGTTTATTGCCGTGGAAGGCGCTGTGCGTGGAGCTTCCCGCATCCCCGTGCGCAAAGGAACCAGGCTCAGGGACGTGCAGAATTTTATTGCCGTTGATCCGGGCCTGGCCAATCTCGAAGCCATTTACGTCAAACGCAAAAGTGTCGCCGCGCGACAGAAAAAAGCCATCGCGGATTCATTGCGTCGCCTTGAGGAAAGCGTTTTGACGGCCTCCTCGGCCAGCCAGGAGGAAGCACAGATACGCAGTCAAGAAGCGGCCATGCTGTCAAAATTTGTGGAGCGCGCGAGAAGCGTTGAGCCGGAAGGCGTCGTTGTGCTTGATAATGGTAAAGCCAGTGGAGATCTTGTTCTGGAGGACGACGACGTTATAGTTATTCCTCCCAAGAGCGATGTGGTACTGGTCAGCGGTGAAGTTATGGCCCCACAGGCCATGCTCTGGAGCAAAAAGAAAGACCTGGATGATTACGTCAAGGGAGCGGGCGGTTACACCGCCAAGGCGGACAAAACCCATGCGCTTGTCATGCGTGCTGATGGTTCCGTCTCGCGCGACGGCGACGGCATCAGATCCGGGGATCAGATACTGGTGCTGCCCAAGGTGGAATCCAAAAGCATGCAAACTGTGAAGGACATTTCTCAAGTACTTATGCAAACGGCTATTTCCGCCCGCGCCGTCCTGGGTTTACCCTCCTTGTACTGACATGTCTTTCTTCCGTTGCGGCGGGATTGGAAGAGGGCATCTGGTCAGGCTGACGGCCCTCTGAAATTCACGCGCCTTCAGATGCCGGCCAACAAACATACGCGCTTGCCGCAATCTCGCTGCAAGGATTTGCAAACAAATCCTTGCAGAACAAATTATATTGGTTCCAGACCATCAGATCTTTGTTTTTTGGCGCCAACAACTTGAGGCAAGCCTGAAGGCGCAAGATGCTGCAACAACAGGGAAAGCGCCCGCGTTCCGGAAAGAAAAACGCGGACGCTTCGGGCGGGACGCCGCCGCCCGGTGCGGCCCGGGCGGCGGCAATTGTCCGGCGCGCTTTCGCGCCGGACAAACTTTTCGGCCTGTACGTCCTCAAGGCTTGAAGCCCTGAAGTCAGGCGGCCCCCGTTTGTAACTCAGATATGGCCTTCCACGCGAGATCGTCCAAGGCGGCTGTCGCCGAGTCGTTCAGGCTGACTGCCCTCGCGTCCCGGCTGCGCCGCAGCCCGACATAGGCGCCTGTTCCCATAAGTTGGACGTGGTGGGGGTGGGATTGGTCGACGTCGGTCCTGTATTTCCACCCGCCGCCGTCGTCGGAAGCCATGCTGATCTTGCCATTGACAATGCTGATGCCAATGTCCGTCAGGCTGTCAATGCTGGAGAAATCCCCGGGGAATATCCCCTTGCCCACGATGATTTCCATATTTTGGGCTGTCCCGCAGTGGATGTCCGGGTCCTGCTGGGTGGGGGAGAGCATGTTGGTCAGAGTGTGGTTGAGGTGGGAAGACTCATCCAGGAACAGAACGTCAATGCCCTCGCCGCCGTCGATAATCACGGAGGATCCACTGCCCTCGAAATAAGTGCCTGGCCCTATGCGCACAATGTCGTCGCCGTCTCCGGTGTCGATACGGATGTTGCTGCCGCTATACGCGTCGACCCATCCTCCGAAATAAATCTCGTCGTCGCCGTCTCCGGTGTCGATGGTGATGTCGCCGCCTTTCGCCTGGACGACGTCTCCGAAATGAATCACGTCGTCGCCGTCTCCGGTGTCGATGGTGATGTCGCCGCCGCCCTCCGCGTAAACGCCTTCTTCGATATGAATCTCGTCGTCGTCGTCGCCGTCTCCGGTGGTGATGGTGATGTCGCCGCCGCTATACGCGTAAACGTATTTCTTGATATGAATCTCGTCGCCGCCGTCTCCGGTGTCGATGGTGATGTCGCCGCCTTTCGCCTGGACGACGTCTCCGAAATGAATCACGTCGTCGCCGTCTCCGGCGTCGATACGGATGTCGCCGCCCTCCGCGTAGACGTATTTCCCGATATGAATCTCGTCGTCGCCGTCTCCGGTGGTGATGTCGATGGCGCTGCCGAAGTCGGTGGAGACGCCTCCTCCGATATGAATCTCGTTGTCGTCGCCTCCGGCGTCGATACGGACGTTGCCGCCGCCCTCCGCGTAGACGTATTTCCCGATATGAATCTCGTCGTCGCCGTCTCCGGTGGTGATGGTGGAATTGTTGACGCCTCCTCCAAGGCGGATTGTGTCGGCCTTGGCGCCGGAGACAATGTCATAGACATCGTCGTCGTAGCTGTAGCCGTAACCGTAGTCGTAACCGTAGCCGTAATGGGCTTCTCCCTGAATTTTGTGGTCATCGTACCATGCGTCGTCGCCATATTGGCTGTGAAAAGACTGGCTGTTGAAATCATTGGAGTTTTGCGGCACATAGACCTGCGCCACATGCTCCCTGCCGTCATTGCCCGTGACCCTGAAATAGCCTTCAAGGGGAGAAGACAGGCAGGCCAGAACGCCCGCCTGGGTGAGGGTGAAGACCAGTTCGCCCTGGCCGTTTACCGTCGCGGTCAGATAGTCTCCCATATTTTCCGTTCCGAAGGCGGCCCAGCCTATGAGCGTAATGGCGTTGGCCCCCTGGCCGACGCGGCTCATGATGACGGATTCCCCCGCATGCGCGTCGTATGAGTGCAGCACGGCGCGGACGTCATAGGCGTTGGCCGGCGGCGGGATAACGGGCGGCAAGACCTGTGAGGGCACGTCCGCGCCGTAGCCGGGGCCGGCGCCCTGGGAGAGAGCGGAAACGCCGG
>JAITGC010000069.1 GCA_031280915.1 Desulfovibrio sp.
GCTGCTGGCGATAACGCCGGATGACGCGCTTGTCCTCGACCCGTTCCTCGGCGGCGGCACAACGGCCGTGGCGGCGCTGGAAACCGGGCGGCGCTGCATCGGCATTGAACTTTCGGAGGGGTACGCCGCGATCGCGCGGGAGAGATGCGAACGGAGCGTTACGCAAGCGCCTCAAAAATAAGTGGCGTTTGGGTCAGAAACAGGTGGCGCGTTACAGAAAATTCTCGGTAAAAATAAGTGGCGCGTTACAGATGGTATAGTCCGGCATCATGGTGATGTGCGCCTCGCCGTCGTCGGTGCGTAGTTGCACGTTTTCCGCGTCAACCGCGGGGTCGAGCTTGCGAGCCTGGGAGCGCGGCCCCACAATGGCGATGCCGTCGGAGAGGTCGTGCATCCGGCTGTCGGGTGTTCCGCCGATGCCGCCGGCCTGCCACCATCCGTCAATGCAGCGGCTGGCGAAAATCACCAGGCACTCGTCGTCGGGCTTGATGGGGTGGGTCAAGGTAAACCCGCCGCCGCAGGGAAAAACCACCGGCACGTCCACCAGCAGGGGTAGGTTGACGGGCTTGCCCTTGCCGGACTCGTCCTCAATCCATCCCTTGACGGCGGGCTGCACGGAAACGGTCATGGCCGCGGGGTCGAAGCTCTGCACAATGCCGGGCAGGGCTGTCCAGATTTCGGCCTGCCTGCCGTCCAGGGCCGCGCGCGTGGCTTCGACCGGATCGTCAAATCTTTCCCGCCTGTCCATTTCCACTCCTGCGGCCGGTATAGATGCTTCGGGAGCAAAGCTCCCCGCGCCCGGCCTTGTCGTTCAAAGCGGCTACCGCCGCATACTTCGTAGGTTAAAGGTATCCTACTTCACCATATCCAGGGGCAGCCTGGATGTATCGTCCAGGCCGATGCAAATCATGTCGGCATACCAGTCATTGCCGCGCGTATCGCCGGAAAACTCCACTTTCAGAATGCGGTAAAACCCGTCACTGTCCAGCTTGGGCGGCCGCTGGGCGCTCATTTTCAGATCTGTTTTGGCCTGCTGCACGCTTTTGTTGTTGAGCTTGATGCGGCCGCCGATGCGCAGTTGCGGATTGATCAGGCAGCGCGCCTTGATGCCCTCGTTGGTCTGCTCCGGCGTGCCCACAAGGCCGGTCTCATGCGTCAGCGCGACGGCCTCGCCGGGGAGATAGCCGTTGTTTTTGACCATCTGCATTTTGCCGTCCTGGATGCTCCAGGAGCAGCCCGTTGTTTCGGCCGTGTCCCGCATGTGCTTTCGGGCCATGCCGTACATGACCTTGCCGCGCGGCAGCTTGTCTCCTCCGAGATCGGGCATGTCGCCGGCGCCCGTGCCTTTGCCGGCAAAGGATTGCTGACAGGCCCTGACGCGATCCGCGGGCGTGCTGCCCGCCGCCAGCGTGGTGTTGACCGTGGCCCAATTGTAAGCTCTGTCCCCGTCGGCGGCGATGATCTCTATCCATGTGTCCGTGCCGTTTTCCCGGCTCGTGCGCGCCTGACGGATATTGCCGTCAAAGATGACGCCCGGGCTGTCCTGGTACCCGGCCTGGAGGACAACGCGGGTAAACTCTTTCTTCATGCGGCTCATGGTCTCTCCGGAAAGGTTGTACACCCTGATTTCCGCGCTGTTGGGGGGCCATACGGACAATCACCACTGCGGAAAAAAGTGCGACACAAGTAGGCCGAGCGGTCACTGACGTCAAGGTCTGCATCATAAGCACGGACAAGGTGGAGTGCACCGCTTGCTCCAAAATCTGCCCGACCGGTGCTGTCACATTGGTAGGGCAAAAGGGTTCCAAGCGGCTTGCCATTGACCAGGAACGTTGCACGGGTTGCGGCGCCTGCGAATATGTCTGTCCGGTCCGTCCTCTGTCCGCAATCCATGTGGAAGGCAATCTTGAGCACCGGAGAATCTGAATGGATAAAGTAGAGCACCTGAAAGGCTGTAGTTTCTACACAGACAATTGGAACGCTTTTGCCGAGATCATTCCGGCGGACATTCACATCATCGGGGAAAGCATGACGCATATAATTGAACGTGACAACGGCACGCCCGGCATCATTTTGGCAGATTCACGCGACGTGCGAAAATCGTTTCAAAAAGTCCGTTTATGGTTGATTTAACGCTTCGATTGTGGTGCGTCATAACCAGGCCTGAAACATTTTCGCTATGGCAATCTCAAATGATATATATCTTTAGGCAAACACTTTCTATATATAAAGGCAAAGTTCGGTTGCTTTGCGTGAGCCTTTTGTCCGGTCGGTCACGATTTCAGCGCCGGTCGGGTAGCCGGTAAGCATGGGCGCGGATGGCCTGTGCGCCGCCAAGCCGTGTGCCGCTGTTTCGGGACTGGAAACGGCGTAACAATACATGCAGCCGTGCGGGCAGGTATCATACGCGCCAAGGTCAACGGCTTCGGCACACAGACACATTTCACGCTGGTTCGCGTCGGTTTTCACGTCAAGGCGCGAGCCGATGACTTGCTCAATATGTTTTTTATCCACACAAGCCCCGCGTCCTATGCCGAATTCATCAAGATCGATTTTTTCCGCGCAGGTCGAAAGAGCAATGCCGTATTCGTCGGCCACCCGGGAAAGCCCTGCCGCCACGGAACGCATTTCTTCATGCGTCACGCCCCGGAAAAATTTGGCAATGCTTTTATAGGGGTCCACAAAGCTCACCACACAGCGGTGAGCGTAGGGGTGCAGTATCTCACATAACGCGGCGAACTGTTCTGCGTGCCACATCGCGGAAAATCTTCCGTCAACGATTATTGGGTCATATCGCCATATTACGCGTTGTGGCCCGATCCGTCCCGCCAGTTCAATAAATGTTTTCAGAATTATTTTTTTGGGCGGAAGTCCGCTTTCAATCTCGTTGCCGTAGGGTGTCAGGGTGAAGTGGACAATAAACGGATAGCCCAAGTTTTCTATCTCCCTGAACCTATCCAACATCGGAGCCGGATTTTTCGACCAGAACACGATGCAGTCAACGATTCGAGGTGAAAGCTCGACCCTGCCCAACTGCTGTGAATTGCGCGGGTTGGGCGCCAGGGCATACCCATCTTTGAGCCTGTTCAGAAACCAGGCTGAATAGAAGGCCGGAATATCCGTCCTGCGGCTTGCCGTTATTATCATAAACGCTGTTTAAAGACTCTTTGTCCGGCCGAGGCCGGGCAAGGCGGTTTTACTCACAGGGCCGCGCCCTTGCCGGGAATGAAGAATCTGGTCATGTCAGCGCCTTCGTGCTCAAGCAGTTTCATTTTCTTGCCGATGCCTCCGGCATATCCCGTCAAGCTGCCGTTGGAACCGACAACCCTGTGGCACGGAATAATGATGGAAATGGGATTGTGCCCCACCGCGCCGCCGATCGCCTGGCTGGACATACTTTTCCTGCCCATCCGCACAGCCATTTTTTTTGCGATTTCCCCATATGTCGTGCATTGACCGTAGGGGATTTCACACAAAATGGCCCAAACGGCTCTTCTGAACTCGCCGCCGACGGGAGCCGGCGATAATTCGGAAATGGAGGGCTTCTTACCGGCGAAATACGCGTCCAGCCATTTTTTTGCCGGGGCAAAGGCCGGTAGATCACGCTTTTTTTCGAGGGTATCATTTACTGTTGCCGCAAAATATTTTTGTCCGGCCATCCAAAGGCCGACGAGATTTTCACCGTCACTGGCCAGTGTGATCGAGCCCAAAGGAGATGCATAGTCGGTCGAATAGAACATGGCGGAGTCCTTGTTTTCAGAACAAATTAACGTGAACGCTTGTTGCGGCGCTTAACGGCGATCGGCAGCCGTAGCCCGAAGGGGCTTACGGATGCCGATCCCTTGTGGACGGATGACTATCCCTTGCGGGAAGTAAATTTCGTCCACGCCTGGGCAGTGAGCGGTGGTGCATCCGCGAGTGAAATAAGACCGAATTTAGGGTAATGATTATCATGGAAGAAATCAAGAGTCTTTCCGGCGTATGTAATCCTCTGCGCGCCCCAGTCTCGCGTCGCCTGAAGATCGTCATGCCCGCGCAGTATGGATTTTATCCCCTGCGGCGCGTCAGATTCCGGCAACAGCGGGAGAAAACAAGTTTCGCCGCCTGCGGAAGGCATTGAAACAGGCGCATCATCTGAGGGCGACAGCGGGAGAAGCCGACCCATTGCGCTTCCCCCCCT
This sequence comes from Desulfovibrio sp., assembly GCA_031280915.1. Taxonomy (GTDB): domain Bacteria; phylum Desulfobacterota; class Desulfovibrionia; order Desulfovibrionales; family Desulfovibrionaceae; genus Desulfovibrio. Next base: position 4,181 of record JAITGC010000069.1, read on the forward strand.
TGCGCAATCAGAATGAAGCTGTTACCCTTCACGGTTGGAAACGGCCAGGGCCTTTTTCCCCTTGGCGGTGTTTTCATTGCTTTTTTGTTTCTGCGGTTGTTTTGCGTCATTCTTTCCAAGGAGGAGGCGCGTCTTGAGCAAGCGTTCCGTTCCCATACTCATCACCGGATGTATTTTGGCTTTGGCGGGATTTGCGGGCTATGCCCTGACACCCGAACCCGCTGAAGCCCCAAGCCCTCGCATACTCATGGAAAACCAGAGTGGTCGGGTCGTGTTCACGCACAAGGCCCACAGCGCTCTGGGCGGAGCCTACGGCGATAACGCTTGCTCTCGCTGTCACCATGAACTGGACGTCGCGCCGGATAGGGAAGGCTATGCCGCCCAGAGGAAAGTCCTGAAATGCGCTTCCTGCCACGGCACGGAAGATGTACCGGACTTCAAGGCCGTTCACCAGGTACGTTATCGGGCCGAGGGGGGGGATACGGCCTGCCTTTCCTGTCATCATCTGAAAATCGTCGGTTACTCGGACCTGTGGAACCATGGTGACCATAAGTCCCACGCAAACGATGACTGCGCTACCTGCCACCATACGGATGGGAGGACGCAAAGCGGTCGTCTTATGACCGGCATCAAGCCGCAACGCTGCGCCAACTGCCACACCGAAAGTCCCAACACCATGACGGTCCGTACCCGTAAGGACGCCGCCCACGAAAGCTGCCGCAACTGCCATGAAGATCAGTTTGCGGCGGGCGCTCGCGGCTGCCGAACCTGCCACGCGGGCGCAAGTCTTGAAGTGGAAAAAACGGCATCGGGCGCGGCAAATGCGGCCCTGTTCACCTGCTCCTCCTGCCATGCGCCGCTTATGGGCGGCATGGACGCCTTCCACGCCAGGTGCATCGGCTGCCATGAGGAGATGAAAAAGGGGCCGGGCAAAGCGCCTGAAGACTGCGTAAAATGCCACACCCCTTAAGCGGTGCCCGCACTGCCCAAGGCCCCCGGAGTCCCCTTTCCGGCGAGGTGAATCCCCGGCTGCTGAAAGCTGACGCCGTGCGTCGCTTCTCGGCGGAACCGGGCCGGAAGATGGCTTGTTGCCAGATGCCCGCGCGGCTCGGCGAGTGAATTTTGCCAGCAAGGATGCAAGCGAATGAAAGATAAACGGTTTACCCTCGTTTCCGATACACCCTGTCCGATTACGGTACTGAACGATATTCCCCTGGTGCGCCTTCAGTTCGGTGAGCGAACCCCGCTCACAAGCGTCAAAAAGCGGGTACGGGTTGCCAAAGGGGCGCTGCTGGCCGAACATGGCAGCCCCAATGTGGGGGACATGCATGCCTCCATTGACGGCGTCATTAAGGATCTTACCGCGTCTTATGTGGAAATCCAGTACGAGGGGTTGCCCCTGGATGTTGCGGGAACTGCGGCCGCGGCCGCCAAGGATACGGAGCTGGCCCGTCCTGTGGAACCCGTTTCTTTCGACGGATTGGACGAAATCGAACTCGGCAAGACCTTGAAGCGGCTCGGCATCGCCATCCGTCCCTTCACCCGGCCCTGTGAACTCTTCATCATCAACTGTCTTAATCCCGAACCGGGGATGCTCTATACCCAAGAGCTTCTGGCTGTCCACATGCCGGTCATAGAAGCGGGGTTTTCGCTGGTACGCCGTCTGAACAACGCGCCGGAATTCGTTCTGGCCCTTCCAGAAGGCGGTTCGGCCTCCCTTGAGGGCGCAGGTGTACGCCACGTCAGCCCGCAGTATCCGAACAGCCTGGCCCGCCCGCTCATCAAGATCGTCACTGGCGCGGAGCGGACCAAGCATGTCACGCTGGTTCGCCTGCACAACATCTTCCAACTCGGCCTGGTCGCCCGGAGCGGTCTGCCGCTCACCGAACAGGTAGCTACCGTGTTCGGGAAAAATTACCTTGCCCCCCTCGGCACGCCTGTGCAGACCTTTCTTGATATACAGGGCTTTAAACTCGAATCCGGAGATTCGGTCATCCTTGGCGGAGCCATGCGGGGCGTAGCCATTTCCGGCCTGCGCCGGGGGCTGCGAAAGGTTGACGACGCCATCCAGTTCATTCCCAAAGGGAGCCGCCCGGAACTGGAAGATAACCCCTGCATTAACTGTGGAGCTTGCGTGCTGGTTTGCCCCATGCGGCTCAGGCCGAACATGCTCAGCCGTTACGCCGAATTCGGCCAGTATGAATCGTGCCGGAAGGAACAGCTCGCCACCTGCATTGAATGCGGCATGTGCGGCTGGATCTGCCCGGCATGCCGTCCCATGCAACAGTATTTCCGCATGGCCAAGCTCCAGCTCGGCATGCCCACCTTCCAGCACCGCCTGCGCGGCCAGTAGCCTTGAGGGACACGAGCATGACACAGGGAAAAACGTTTACTGAAATACGGCCTCGCTTCGTGGTGGATACGCCCCCTTTTATGCACCGGGGCTATACCGTAAACGCCATGATGCGCGATATGCTCATAGCCCTGGCCCCGGCGGCGGCCGCCGCAATCTGGCAGTATGGGATTGAAGCCTTCCGGGTTATGGCCCTGGCAGCGGGAATTTGCGTGCTGACACAAAGTTTGTGGGAAAAGGCGCTCGGTAGGCAGAGCCGCGTGTTTGACGGCAGCGCCTTGGTTACCGGCGTACTTTTCGCCTTTCTTCTTCCGGCGGGCGCGCCCTGGTGGCTGGTCGCCACAGGCTCGGCGTTGACCGTGATTCTCGGCCGGGAAGTTTTCGGCGGCATCGGCTGTAACCCGCTCTGCCCGCCGCTGGTGGGATGGGCTGCCATGACGGTTTCCTGGCCCGTGTACATGGATCCGACAGCCGTCAACCTCAGCAGCAGTCTGCTCGATCCACTTATCCGCATGAAATATTACGGCTGGACGGCCCTCTCGCAAGGTTCCGAAATGGCCTTGCTGCTTGGTGGACAGTTGGGGGGCCTCGGCAGCGCGCAGATTGCCGCGGTGCTCGCCGGGGGGCTGTACCTGTTGGTTCGAGGAGTGGTGCGATGGGAGATTCCGGCGGCCTGCCTTGCCGGAGTGCTGATAACCGGGGCTGTTTTCTGGCGGTTCGGCCCGGCCATGGGGATCGGCCCGGCATCCGCGCCGCCCCCGCATTTGTATCTGCTGACGGGCAGCACAATCTTTGTGGCCTTTTTTCTGGCGACCGAGCATTCCTCTTCCCCTGTGGCGGTGGGAGGAATGTTTGCTTACGGCCTGCTGGCGGGCTTTCTTACCGTTCTGATCCGTATTTTCGGCATGTACCCGGACGGGGCGCCTTTTGCTGTGCTGCTGACCTCACTGGGTACGCCAATGTTTGACCTCATCCGCGCCGCGCCTTTCGGCGGCAAAAGGAGCTAGGCCATGCGGGAAATGGCAAGTATGATCATCGTTCTCTCGCTTATCTGTTCCGCCTCAGGCTTTTCTCTTGCTTATTTGCGACAGGCAACCGCCCCGCTCATTGAAGCGCAAGTGTTGGAAAACGTGCAGGGGCCGGCCATTACCAGAGTCTGCCCGGCGGCGGATAACCAGCCGGTGGAAGAACGCAAAGCCTTTGAACTGGACGGACGCCGGATTATGGTTTTCCCCTATCGCCAGGGCGGCAAGCTTGCGGGCGTTGCCCTGGAAGGTAAAGGGGGCGGTTTTGGCGGCGATATCGGCGTGATGGTGGGCTTTAACGTAAATAACGACAGCCTGCTCGGTATCGGGGTGACTACCATGTCCGAAACGCCGGGGCTGGGCGCCAAAATTGCCGAGCCCAAGTTCACCCGGCAGTTTCAGGGAGCCGCCATGCCGGTTGAAGCCAGGACCAGGGGCGGCGCGGTGGACGCCATATCCGGAGCCACCGTCTCCTCGCTCGGAGCGGTAAGCGCCGTGCAGGCCGCATCCCGGGACTATCAGGCCTTGAAACCGCAAATCCTGCAAGCCTGGCAATAGGAAGAAGGAGGGCGTCTGATGGCATCGGTATGGAAAGAGTTCTCCAAAGGGCTGTGGGCCGAAATTCCGCCGTTCCGGGTCGTGCTCGGCCTCTGCCCCACGCTTGCGGTGACCAAAAGCGCTGAAAACGGCATCGGCATGGGCCTCGCCGTCATTTTCGTGCTGGTGCTGAGCAACGCGCTCATTTCACTGGTTCGCAAGATCATCCCAAAAAAGGTGCGTATCGTCTGCTTTATCGCCATCGCGGCAACGCTGGTCGTCGCCATCGAACTGCTCATGCAGGCCTTTACCTATCCGCTGTACCAGCAACTCGGCATTTTCGTGCCGCTTATCGTTGTGAACTGCATCATTCTCGGGCGAGCCGAGGCCTTTGCGGCCAAAAATCCTGTTCACCTCGCCATAGCGGACGGCCTCGGCATGGGAATCGGCTTTACCGTGGCCCTTACCTTTCTCGGCAGCCTGCGTGAACTGCTTGGCGCCGGGCAGCTTTTCGGCCATGCGGTTATGGGCGGCAGCTTCAAGCCTTTTACGATCATGATTGAAGCGCCGGGCGCCTTTATCGCTCTCGGCTGTCTGCTGGCGCTTATGAACTGTATTTCCATCGTTTCCGCCCGGCGTGCAGGCAAGGAACCCTCCGTAAATGCGGGCGGCTGCGGGTGCGGTTGCTGTGAAGTAAAGCAATAAGGCAGGGCTGTCATGGAAGAATCGCAAGTAATGCACTATTTTCTGATGTTCATCGGGGCGGTTTTCGTCAACAATATCGTGTTGGCGCAGTTCCTCGGGCAGTGTCCCTATATCGGCTGCTCCAAGGAAAAAACCGTGGCTATCGGCATGGGAGCGGCGGTCTGCTTTGTCTGTGTGCTCTCCACCGCCCTTACCTGGCTGGTGCAGAAGCTCATGCTGGATCCGTTGGGCCTCGGCTATTTGCAAACCATCGTGTTCATTCTGCTTATCGCGGCCCTGGTGCAGTTTGTGGAAATGTTCCTGAAAAAGATCATTCCGCCCTTGTACAAATCGCTGGGCATCTTCCTGCCGCTGATTACGACCAACTGCTGTGTGCTCGGCCTCGCCATTTTGGTGCAGCGGGAAGAGTTCGGCCTGGGCACGGCTGTGTTCTATTCCTTCTCCGCCAGCGCCGGATTCATGCTGGCCCTGATACTTATGGCGGGCATCCGGGAGCGCCTCGCCCTGTGCCGCACCCCGCGGGCCTTGCAGGGCATCCCATTGGGACTGATCATGGCGGGGCTTATGTCCCTGTGCTTTATGGCCTTCAAAGGCATGATTTCATAAGGATGGCACAATGCTGACAACACCCGTTCTCGCACTTCTCGGTATCGGGGCAGGCGCCGCGATCCTCCTGGCCGTAGCTTCGCGACTGCTCCGTGTAGAAGAAAACCCGACAATCGAACTGATAGCCGAAGCCCTGCCAGGCGCGAACTGCGGTGGGTGCGGCTTTGCCGGATGCGAGGCATATGCCGCCGCCGTGGTTACCAATGAAGATATCCCGGCCAACCTCTGTTCCGTCGGCGGAGCCGAGGTCGCCGCCAGGGTGGGGGAGCTCTCCGGCAAGGTCGCCGCCGCCGGGGAACCCTTGGTCGCCTTCCGGCGTTGCAGCCGGGTAGAGGGCAAGGTACAACCCCGTTTTTCCTATGTCGGCACCCAGACGTGCGCCAGCGCGGCCATGCTGGAGGGCGGCCCCTTCATGTGTTCCTGGGCCTGTCTCGGGCTTGGAGACTGTGTGCGCATCTGTCCCTTTGACGCCATGTACATAGCCGACGGCATGGTGGAGATTATCGCCTCCAAATGTATGAGTTGCGGGCAATGCGTGAAGGTTTGCCCGCGCGGCATCACCCAGCTCATTCCCCGTCGGGCCAGGGTGATGATTCACTGTTCCACAAGGGAAAAGCTGAAGTCCGTCAGCGACGTATGCGAGGTGGGATGCATCAACTGCCTGAAGTGTCTTAAAGCCTGCCCGGCCGAAGCCGTCGGCTATGAAAAGGGACGGGTCGAAATTAACCACGAAGTCTGCCTCGCATACGGTTCCGTCTGCGCCGAAGCCTGCGTCGGAGCCTGCCTGCGCGGCATCATGCATCGCCATGCCCCTGCCCCTGCCCTTGCGCCCGTGAGTATTGATCCCTCGGAGCCGGACGCGCCCATTGATTGCGAACTGTACCCGGAAAGCCCGGACAGCGTGCCGTGTGAAAGCGTCGCCCCAAACGCCCGCCCGGCAAGTGATCTCCCGGCTCCGGAGTTCACGCCGCTTGTATCCCCGAGCGGCAAAACCTCTGCCCCGCCCCTCGCTGAAAGTATGGCCGGAGAAGACGGCCGAAAGGAGGCCGAACAATGAAGTTTCCCCTTTCTCCTTGCACCCGCCGGGTATTTTTGGAAAAGAGCTGCGCTGCCATGGCCGGCCTGGGGGCAAGCCTGGCAGCGGGCGGCGCTTTGGGCGGCTTGTTTCCTCTGCCCGCCCTGGCCGCCACAGGGCCGGGGCGTATCGCGCAGCAAAGCCGCCTTCTTATGGGAACGATCGTTACTTTGACGGCTCTCAGCCCAGATTCGGCACTTGCCGGGGAAGCCTTTGCCCTCGCCTTTGCCGAAATCGAGCGCCTGAGCGCCATTTTTGACCGCCACAACCCCGCCAGCGCCATCAGTTGCCTCAATGCCAACGCCTCCCTGACTCCCGCTCCGCCCGAACTGGCGGCGGTGCTCGGCAGCGCGCTTGTGCTCGGCAAGGCCACGGGGCAGACTTTCAACCCGGCCATTGCGCCGGTGGTGGATCTTCTGGAAGCGGCAAAACGGGCCCGTGTCGGGCTTCCCGCCCACAGCGACGCCGATATGCAGGAGGCGCTCGCTTTGGCCGCGCCGGGCGGCATCCGGATTGAGCGGCGCGCTATCCGCCTGGAACGGCAGGGCATGCGCCTGACGCTGGACGGCATCGCCAAAGGCCATATCGCGGACGCGGCCTCAGGGGTACTCGCGGCCAGCGGCCTCGTCAATCATATGGTGAATGCGGGTGGGGATATCCGCGCCAGCGGCGGCCCGGCCTCCGGAAAGCCCTGGACTATCGGCATCCAGCACCCCGGCACGGCGGCGGCGCTGCTCGCGGCTGTGCCGGTTAGCGGCGGCATCGCCACCTCCGGTTCTTACGTTAACCACTATGAGCGAACACACGCCCGGCATCACCTGATCAGCCAACGCACGGGCAAAAGCGCGGATATCACCAGCATGACGGTTCGGGCGCCTCTGGCGGGTCAAGCGGACGGGCTGGCGACCGCCCTTTCGCTGATGCCGCCGATGGAGGCGCTACGTCATGTGGAAAATCTCCAGTCGGTTTCCTGCTTTATCGTGGACAGGCAGGGGCGCTGCTTTGCAAGCGCAGGGTGGGGGTAGGTGGCATAGTATATAGTATACACCGCCCAAAGGGGCCAAGCATCAGACTTCGCTGATGATCGCGACGACCACCGGATCGCGCTCCAGAACCCTTTTGAAGAATTTACGTAAGGACAAACGGATATTCTCGCGCATGCGTTGCGAGTGCCCATGCGCCGCCTCAAATTCATCCAGCACAAGGCATTTCGCGTCCTCCAGCACATGGCTGTAACGCTGTTCAAAGACAAAACCCCTGGAGGTGATTTCAGGGCCGTGAAGTATGCTGCCTGTCGCGGAATCCGTCACCAGCACTACAATGACCATGCCCTCGTCACCCAGGATACGCCGCTCTTTCAGCACGGACACGCCGACATCCCCCACGCCTTTGCCGTCCACGAGAGTGTGTTCAACCGGTCTGCGCAATTCAATATGGAAAGATGACAGCGTCAGGGCAAGGGGCATGCCGTCCTCCAGCAGTATTATGTTTTCGGGAGAGACCCCACAAGCCTGGGCAAGGCGACCGTGTTTCACAAGATGCTGGTATTCGCCGTGGACGGGCACAAACAGCCGGGGCCGGACAGCCAGAAGCATGTCGCGCAGTTCTTCGCTGTGAGCGTGCCCCGATGCGTGAACGGCTTGTATGTCCTCGTAAAGCACCTCCGCGCCGAGGCGGTACATCTCATTGATAAGGCGTGAAATCGCTTTGGCATTGCCCGGTATCATGCGCGAACTCATAATCACGGAGTCGCCCCGGCGGATATCAAGCTGGCGGTGCCCTCCCATCACCATGCGCGAGAGGGCCGAGAGCGGTTCCCCTTGCGCGCCTGTGACAAGAAGGACGACCTGATTATCGGGCAGAGTAGGCACACCGCTGTAGGCGTTGAAAAAAGACCGGGGCAGTCGCAACAGGCCGAGTTCCACAGCGGTTTCTATGTTGCCGGCCAAGGATTTGCCGCTTATCACCACACTTCGTCCGTGTTCTTCCGCCAGGTCGAAGACCTCCTGAATCCGCTGGAGATGGCTGGCGAAAAGTGTAATAATGATACGCCCGGCGGCGGCGGCGAATATTCTGTCGAGAGAGCGTTTGACCTCGCGTTCCGTCAGCGAACGCCCGGGGCGCATGATATTGGTGGAATCGGAAAGGAGCAGGCGCGCGCCTTCCGGCCCGGCGAAATCTCTGAAAAGTCGCAAATCTGTTCCGGTACCGCTGAGTGGTCGGGGGTCGATTTTGAAATCTCCGCTGTGCACAATTTTGCCGGCGGGCGTTTCCACCCCGAGGCCGAAACCTTCGGGAATCGAATGGCAAACGGGGAAAAAATGAAAAGTCATGTCGGCCAGCCGTAGCGTTGTTCCGGCGGAGACAGGGCAAAGCCTCACCCGGTGCAGAATTTCATGTTCGCGGAGTTTGTGCTCCACGAGGGCCAGCGTCAGGCGTGAGCCGTAGATGGGGGTATCTTTGTTCAGCCCTCTGACAAGCCAGGGAAGAGCGCCGATGTGGTCTTCATGGCCGTGCGTCAGCACGATGCCGGAGAGTTTGTCTTTCACGTGGGCCACCATCTTGAAAGATGGAATAATCACGTCCACGCCGAGGTGTTCATCGTCGGGGAACATCAGGCCGCAGTCCAGCATGACAGCGCCGTGAGCCGTTTCCCAAAGCTGGCAGTTAAGCCCTATTTCTCCCAGGCCTCCGAGGGGAGTGATGGTAAGCGGGGGAGCATTCATGGCGTCACCGTGCCGGTCTGCCGCGCCCGCAAAAGGTCGGGGCGAAATTCGCCCATGGCCACATAAATCTGGGCAAGAGCCGTCAGATAATCGGCCTTGGCGCCAGTGAGAGATGCCTGGGCCGTGGTGAGTTTTGTGGAGGCGTCCAGCACTTCGAAATTTGTGCCCACTTGTTCCCGATAACGGGCCAGAGCGGCATGAAAGGCTTCCGTGGCCTGCTCCGCGCTTTTTTCCGCGAGAGCGATGCGTTTTTCGGCCTCGCGCACGGCGAGAAGCTTTGATTTGACGTCATAGCCCACGCCGAGCTTCAGATTTTCTTCCTCATAACGCAGCTTCGTCACAAGCCAGCCGGCCTGGCTGTCCGCATACCAGGTTGTCCCCCACTGGAAAACATTCCAGGTGGCCCGCGCTCCGACCTCCCAGGTTGTGCCGCGTGAACCGCGTTCGTCAGCATAGCGCGTGTCGGGGGAGTTACCGGTATTGGTGATGTTGTAATAGGCTTCCACCTGTGGATAATAGCCGCTTCGCACGGCGAGTTGTTCCTTGGCGGCTATTTCCACGGCCTTGGCCGCCAGATAAAGATCGGGGCGCTGGCGGTAGGCCAGTTCAAGGCATTGTTCCAGCGAAAGTTTGAAGGGAATATGTACCAGCTTGCCCGTATAGGCCGTTTTTGCCGTCGCCGGCAAGCCGAGCAGGGTGTTGAGCATGGCCAGGCAGGTGTCACGGCCGTTTTCGGCTTGCACAAACAGATTTTCCGCCTGGCTGACGTTGACCTCCGCCTGCAGAACATCCAGACGCGGCCTGAGTCCGACATCATAAAAGGCTTTGGTTATGTTGAGCTGCTCGCGCAGCCTTGCCAGGGAATCGCGTTCGCTGACGACGTTTTCCTCACGCCTGAGATAGTCCAGAAAATAACGCTGCACCTGTTCGGTCATGTCCAGTTCGGCCTTGCGCAGTGCTGCCTTGTCGCTGTCCGCCTGCAAGGCGTTTTTCTGATAGTTGGCGAGAAGTTTGAAACCCTGGAAAACCGGCTGAGAAATTTCCACGCCGAAGCTGTACATGCCCATTTCCGGCGGTTTCGCGCTGACGGGGGATGTTTCCTTCTCCTGTTTCACGGCGGTGTAGCTCATGCCGAGGCGTGGGCCGAAGGCGCCCCGGGCGGCCTTGCGGCCTTCTTCTGAAGAACGGCTCTGAGATTCGCGCGCGCCCAGACTGGGGTTGAATTGCAGGGCGCGGCGAACGGATTCGTCCATGGTGAGGGACAGCGGCCGCCCGTGCCGTTCGCTTTGCGGGTCCAGCGGTCGTTCGCCCTTGTACAGGGGGGCTGGCGACTGTTTTTTGGAAGCAGCCAGCGTTACCCCAGGATATGGTCCGGAGAGAGCGGCCAACGCGAGCGGGACAAGAAAGGCCAGGACATGGCGGAGGAGAAGACGCTTGGGCATAAGTGTTTATACTCCGCCGGGGTATCATTGGCAAGCCTTTATAAGCGGCGGCGTCAGCGCCAAGCTCGTCCGGCAGAACAAAGATGAACCGCTTTTGGCCGGATGCCGGAAGGGACTGGAAATTGTTCATCACTTGGCCGATTCTATATCATGTGCATTGTGAATGCAAAGGCTCGCTATTCAGATATTGGCTCACTTTGCCTGATACTGCGTCAGGTTCGCCCCGTGCGAAGCTCATGTATGTCTTGATACACTTCGCTCCACCCGGAACTCGCCTTCCTTGTCTGAACCAAAGTGAGCCAATACCCTAATTTCATGTGAAATACATATAAATGACATTTTTTCAGTGGGTTAATTGATATTTCATACCATGGAATATGCCGGCCGGGCGCGCCGCGCCTCCGGCGAGCATTGCATAACCTGGGGATTTTGGTTTAATCTTGCTGTATATGCTTGGCAGGATACGGCATGTTGAAAACCAGGGGCGCTGTTTGAGAATCTCCAACCGCCTTGGCCTGAAGGCCCGCGCGGATTTGTTGCGGAGCAGCCTGGCGGCTTGGCCGCGTCGCGGAAAAAGGCTTCTGGAAATAAATTGCGGCGAGGGGCGTTTTTTGTCCGTTCTCTGGGAGTGTGGTTTTGACGTGACCGGGACGGAGCACGATGCCGCGATGCGCAAGCGCGCCCTGAAGCATGTCGGTTTCCGGGCGGAAATCGCGTCGGCTTTTGACGGGTATCTGCCCTTTGAAGACGATGCCTTTGACTGGGTGATCCTGCATGTCGCGGCGGATGCCGCGGCCACTTTGGAAAACAGTCTGGCCGAGGCTTTGCGCGTGGCGACGGGCGGGATTGCTGTCACTTTCTGGAATTCGGCCTCCTGGCCTTATATCTTGCACAGAGTAAGCGGCAACGGATTCTGGCCGTGCCCGAGATGGAATTTTTTCAATATATGGCGCAGACTGAAAAAACGCGATATGGGCCGGTTGACTTCCCTGAGCGCTCTGCCGGGGCCGATCCGTTCATGGAACAGAGAGTGTGGCGGTTTTTTCCGGTGGGCGGTTGCGCACGTTCCGCCCTTCGGCGCCTGGTGCGTTATTCGCATGGACATTGATCCTTCCGGTTTTGTGACGCCGCTGCCGCTTCACTTGAATAAGGCGCGATTCGCTCCGCCGGAGCCTGTGCTGGAATGCCGCCCTGTGCATATTGAACGCGGCCATGACAAGACAATCAGCGTGGACTGAACGAACCGGAATTTAACACCGGGCATGTTGTCCGGCCGGGATGCGCGGCCTGGCGGCGGCCTGTCTCCGACAGCGGTAAAAGGCATGACGAAAAAAATATCCGATCCTCAGGAAAGGCAATACACCAAGGCCCTTGAGCACGACGTCAAAAAAAGCCCTGTTTTTTTCATGGCCGTCTTCGCACGTAATCGCCTCATGGCGGCGGTACTGGTGCTGCTTTTACTGTCTATGGCTTTTGGCGGCTACTTCGGCTGGCGTTATTACCAATACCGCCAGTCGGGGAATTTTGCCTTTGGCGGTTTTATTTCCGCCCTGCAGCCCCCGAATGCCGAAAGTCTGGCGAAATTCATCGATTTCAATACATTGTCGGATAACCTGGCCAGGGTTATTGCCCGTAATTATGTCTTTCTCAAACAGGGCCCCAATCAGGTGCGCGACCTGAGAGATATGATACAGATGCAGTTGTTGCGGCGGGTTATGACCAAGGAAGAGCCGGCCAGAGAAAAACAGGATCCGCAAAAACTTCTGCAAATGCCCCTTGTGGCCTTGCCGGACGATTTTTTGACCCAGTTCACGAAAAATCTTGTTTTTCAGGCCTCGCCAAGCGGTCAGAAGGAAGGCCCCGTCATTCTCAGCAGCAGTGTGGAACACCCCATGCTGCAGCAGACGTTTCCGGTGCTGCTGCGGATGGAAAACAGGGGCGACGGCTGGATAATACGCGACATCGCCAATGCCGATGAACTCGTGGGCCAGTTCCGGCAGGCGCAGTTAAAACGGATGACGGCCCGCCGCGATGATCTGCTGGCCAAAAGAACAGCCACGACCAGGCGTATGAACGGAATCATAGCCCTGCAATCCTGTTCTGCGGGTTTGGAAACGCTCTCCGACGGCAAAACGCTCTTGCTCGTGGCGAGCATATTGGGCAGAAACATCACGTCACTGACGGTAAACAGCACAAATATCGAGGTGGCCTTCAGAGCCGCCGACGGAGAGGAACCGCTGCTGCGGCGTTTGAATGTGGCGCAGCCTGTCAGGCCGGGTGAGGATTACAATCAGCACTGGACTCTTGAGCTTGACCCGGAAAGCCCTTCCGGACAGCATTTTCTGAAGGCCGGAGAAATTGCCTGTGTTGCGAACTGGTACAGCATGGCCTTGTCCAATGGAGAGGTTTTGCATCTTTCTGAGATGCCGGAACTGGTGGAAGACTTCAGATGAGCAGAACGCGTGAGGTTTTTGTATGCTCGGCCTGCGGCGCCAGGGCGCTGCAATGGCGCGGTCAGTGTCCTCAATGCGGCGCCTGGAACACTCTTGGCGTCGTGCTGCAGCCCGCTGCCGCAAAGGCGAGGCGGGGCGGAGCCGCCTGTTTTTCGGCCGAAAACGCTCCGATACCGTTACAGGATGTCCGCGCCTCCGCGAGCCTTCCCTATACCTGCGGGCTGAACGCGCTGGACAGGGCGCTCGGCGGCGGACTTGTGCCCGGAGCGGCCATACTTGTGGGAGGGGAGCCCGGCATAGGTAAATCCACCCTGTTGATGCAGGTAGCGGGTTCTGTCGCTGGGCGGGAACAAACCGTACTCTATGTGACCGGTGAGGAATCCCTGCCGCAGATCAGGGCAAGGGCCGAACGCCTCGGGGCACTGTCTCCCCGTTTTATGGCCCTGGCCACTTCACGATTGGAGGATGTGCTGAGCGCCCTTGAGGTGGAATCTCCCTCATTGCTTGTTCTTGATTCCGTACAGACAATAGCGAGCCAGACCACCGAGGGTCTGCCGGGCAACGTGAATCAGGTGCGCGCCGTCGCCACCGCTCTGCTGGAAGCTTGCCATCGCGGTTCCACCACGGTGATGCTGGTTGGTCATGTCACCAAGGACGGAGTTCTGGCCGGGCCGCGTCTGCTGGAGCATGCGGTGGATACGGTTGTCGCCCTGGAAGGGGACAGGCGCGGCACTTTTCGTCTCTTGCGCGTGCTGAAAAATCGTTTCGGCCCCAATGAGGAACTGCTTATTTTCCGCATGGAATCCGAGGGTATGCGGGTGGTGGATGACCCGTCCACGTTTTTTCTGGAGGCGCGTGACGCATCGTTGTCCGGTACGGCCGTCGTGATGGCGGTGGACGGTCAGCGTCCGCTGGCGGTTGAAATGCAGGCTCTGGTCGCGCGCACGTATTTGAGCATTCCGCGCCGCACGGCTCTTGGCTTTGATGTCAACCGCCTGCATCTGCTGCTGGCGGTGCTTGAAAAGCGGCTTAAACTCAACCTGGGGCAAGTGGATATTTACGCCAAGGTGGGCGGCGGCATCCGCTTGCAGGAGCCAGGCATGGATTTGGCCTTGGTGGCGGCGATTTTGTCTTCTTATTACGATATCCCGTTGCCTGAAAAATGCGTTCTGTGGGGAGAGGTGGATCTGAACGGTCAGGTACGGGCGGTGACAGGCCATGATTTGCGTTTGACGCAGGCACAGCGGCTTGGTTATGAGCCCGTCGTGCATCCGGCTGCTTCCAAGGGCGGCGTTGCCACTGTGGCGGCGCTGCAGCGCCTTCTTTTCAGGCGGAGTTGAATCGCAAAATGACGCTGGAAATTGAGCGGAAATACCTCAATGTGGATTTCAACGCTCTCCGGCCGGTGCTGGAGTCGCGCGGGGGCCGTTGTTTGGGGGCGCATTTTGAGCGCAACGCGCTTTTCGACACTTGCGACGCCGGGCTTTTTGCGAGCAAACGTCTCTTGCGCTTGCGGGAATGGGTCGGTGAAAGGCGGTATCTGCTCACGCTCAAGCTGCCGCGGGATTCGCGGGAAGACTTCAAAGTTTGCGACGAGCGGGAAGTTGAAGTCGCCGATGGGGAGTCAGTGAGTGCAATACTGGAAGGATTGGGCTATGCGATTGTGGCGCGATACGAGAAAATTCGTGAAATCTGGCGTCTGGACGGGGTTGATATTTGTCTGGACGTGCTGCCGTTCATGACGGCGGTTGAACTGGAAGGCGAACCCGTCGGCATCTCGCGGGTGGCGGATTTGCTGGGCTTGAGCAAGGCTACGGCGAGCGTGAAAAATTATCATGACCTGCACCAGCAGTGGCGGCGGCAACACAATATGCCGCCTGAGCCTTCTTTTGTTTTCAGCGAGGAACAGCGCTGCTTCTGGCGTAAAGAACTCAGCCTCGGGCGGGAAGTGTGAAATGGGGACACATCAGGAAAGCGGGATCGACTATGAGGGCAGCGCCGGGGCGGTTGTCGCCAAAAAGCTCAAGGAACCCGATAGTTATGCGGTGTTGCTGCATAATGACGATTACACAAGCATGGATTTCGTCGTGGGCATTCTCCGCTCCATATTCCACAAAACCCTTGAACAGGCGACGGCCGTCATGATGAACATCCACAGGCGGGGTGTCGGGCGGTGCGGCGTCTTTACACGCGAAATCGCTGAAGCCAAGGTGCATCAGGTGCATTACAAGGCGCGGGAAGCGGGATTTCCCCTGAAATGCACCATGGAAAAAGTCTGAAAGTTCACGCGAAGACTTTTGTCCGCCACAAGAGTGGGCCGCTTTCGGAACAGCCCCAGGTTTCGGCCGCGACACGCGATCAGCCGAAAAAACCTTCTCTTCCCTCCTCTGTTCAGCAAAGTTCGCGGGAGGACGGCCCCTGGCGGAAAGACGTTATTGCCAGGAGGATATATTCGATATATAATTTTTCCCCGCCGGGCACATGTCGCGTTCTTTCCCCAGGGCGGTTCAACGTTGAAAATATTTGACCGCTCAGCGTGGATTTTCAAAAATCCGCGCCACGAAATGCCTGCAAGGCGAACTTGCTTCGCCGTCAAGCAAGCATTTCAAAGTGAAAAGGCTCATGAGTGAAGGCCGTGCGGAGAGCTATTGGAAGAAACCCTCAAAACGTAAGGCCGGAAGGCTTCAGAGAACAGCATAGCCATGCTCAGCCATGACGTACAGAATATATTGCGCGACGCGTTGATGGAAGCGCACAGGCGTGGGCATGACCTTCTTACGGTGGAGCATCTGTTGTACGCCCTGACAAACAGCAGGAAAGGCAGGATGGTGCTGGAGGGGAGCGGGGCCAGCGTGGCCGTGCTGCGCGAACAGATCGAAGGTTTTTTCCACGAGGAAATGACCGCTGTGGAAAACGCTGATGTGGAAATCGCGCAAACCCTCGGCGTACAGCGTGTGCTGGGCAGAGCGTTCAGCCATATACGTTCCGCTGGGCGTAATGTTGTGGAAATAGGCGATCTGCTGGTGGCCATTATTGATGAGGAAGAAAGCTACGCGACCTTCTACCTGCGCAAACAGGGCGTTGAACGGCTTGACGTGCTGAGGTTCATTTCCCACAGTCTGGAGGAGGGCGGCGGCTCCCGCGGAGTGAGCGTGGAGAAAGATGAAACGAAAGCCGATGGCGATCCGCTGGCGAAATTTACGGTGGATCTCACCGCACAGGCGAAAAACGGTGAAGTTGATCCGTTGGTTGGGCGTCGGGAGGAACTTCAGCGGGCTGTTGAAGTGCTTTGCAGACGCAAGAAAAACAATCCTCTCTTTGTGGGGGATCCCGGCGTCGGCAAAACAGCTCTGGCCGAGGGGCTGGCCCTTTGGATAACGGAAGGGCGCGTGCCGCGGATGTTCGCCGGGGCAAAAATCTTTGCTCTGGATATGGGCCTTGTTCTTGCGGGCACACGTTATCGAGGCGATTTTGAAAACCGTCTCAAGGCCGTTATCCAGGCTTTGAAAAACATCCCCGGCGCCATTTTGTTTATTGATGAAATCCATACCCTTGTCGGGGCCGGGGCCACGTCCGGCGGCTCAATGGATGCCTCCAATCTTTTGAAGCCCGCATTGGCCAATGGTGATATACGCTGCATCGGTTCCACGACGCATGAGGAGTTCCGCAACCATCTGGAAAAAGACAGGGCGCTGGCGCGGCGTTTTCAGCGCATTGACCTGCGCGAACCGGACAGCGCCGACTGCCTTGCCATTCTTCAGGGTCTTTCCGGCAGGTACGCGAAGCATCACCATGTGCGTTACAGCCCCGCCGTGCTCAGAGCTATTGTGGAACTCTCCTCGCGGCACATACGGGATCGGCTGTTGCCGGACAAAGCCATAGATGTGATGGATGAAGTCGGAGCGGCGGTTCGGCTTCGGCATATGGAAAAGCATGTCCGGGACCGGGAGGACGTGCCCCCGGCCGCGGTATCCGCCGCTGATGTGGAACATGTTGTGGCCCGCATGGCGGGCGTTCCCAAGCGCTCCGTGTCGGGAAAGGAGCGTGGGCGTCTGGCGACGCTTGAGAGAGATTTGAAGCATTGTGTCTTTGGACAGGACGAAGCCATAAAACTTGTCGTACACGCTATTCTTCGTTCTCGTGCCGGCCTTGGCGAGGTCGGGCGTCCTGCAGGAAACTTCCTGTTTTACGGGCCGACAGGCGTGGGAAAAACGGAAGTGGCCCGCAGTCTTGCCCGTCTTTTGGATGTGGAGTTTCTGCGTTACGATATGAGTGAATATATGGAGAAACACTCGGTGGCCAGACTTGTCGGCGCGCCCCCCGGCTATGTGGGCTTCGGCGATGGCGGGTTGCTGACGGAGGCCGTGCGCAAAGCTCCGTATTCCGTTGTCCTGCTGGACGAGTTGGAAAAGGCTCACCCTGATATTTTCAATGTGCTCCTGCAAGTCATGGATTACGCCACGCTGACGGACAGCTCCGGCCGCAAAGCGGACTTCTCTCATGTTATCCTGATCATGACGTCCAATGCCGGAGCCTTTGAAATGTCGAAAGCCGGCATCGGCTTTGGGGAGCAAGGACCAAAGGACGCGGCCCACAAGGCCCTGTACGCTGTTGAAAACACCTTCTCGCCAGAATTCCGCAACAGGCTGGATGCCCTTGTCCCCTTCAAAAGCCTCACTCAGGAATTGATGCTGCGCATTGTCGAAAAGTTTCTCGGCGAACTGCGCGAGCGACTTGCGGAACGCGACGTGCGGCTTTCTGTGACGGCCGGGGCCAAGGAACGTCTGGCCCTGCAAGGCTTTGACCCCGTCATGGGCGCCCGCCCGCTACGCCGCCTTTTGCGCGGCGAACTGGAAGATCGTCTGGCCGACAAATTGCTGTTCGGGGAATTGAAAAAAGGGGGAAAGGCCCTGTTGACGTGGAAAGACCGGGGATTTTCACTGGCCGCCGTTCCCAGGTAAATCGCGGGGAAAGCGCGCGCCGGATTTTTGCGTCTTCGGAAGAGTATTTCACCTTTGCTGCGGATCCGTCACCATGACAAAAATTTCACGCCGTCTGCTTCTTGTCTGTAAAGCCGGACATGAAAAGGCTTTTGCCTTCGCCCGCGAGTTGCTTCTGTGGCTGCGGCATCAAGGCCATGACGTTGAGTTGGCCGTTTCCGGCCAGGACGATGAAGGTCGTTACAGATACGACCTGTTTCTGGTGATTGTGATCGGCGGCGACGGCACTATGCTGAGCGTGGCGAGGCGTCTGATTGGCTTGGCTGTGCCCCTGCTTGGCGTCAATTTCGGCCGTGTCGGTTTTCTGGCCGACGTTCAGCCGGACAACTGGCAGTCGCATATACAGGCCTGTCTTGAAGGGCATGAGGCAATCCGTTCCTGTATGGCCCTGCGCTGGTCCGTCACGCGTCCGGACGGCACGGAAAGGGGCGGCGTGGCTGTAAACGACGTGGTGTTGAGTCATGGCCCCCTGGCCCGCCTCATTGGCGCGGATGTCGCCGTCAATGGGCGGAAGATGGGCTTTTTTCGCGGCGACGGGCTTATTTTGTCCACGCCCCTGGGAAGTTCGGGATACTGCGTTTCGGCGGGCGGCCCCTTGATTCAGCCTGGTTTTGAAGCGCTCATTTTCACGCCTGTCTGCCCGTTTTTGCACGCCGCGCGTTCTATTGTTTTTTATGGAAGCGCGGTTTTTGACATAAGCATACGGCAAAGCTCCACAGAGTGCCATGTCACCGTTGACGGGCAGGAAGGGCAGGCTCTGCGGGCCGGAGACGTGCTCAGGGTGGCCGGCCTGCCGGGGGCCATGCGCCTGATGGGCAAAGAGCCTTCTTTTCTGGCTCGCCTGCATTCGCGCGGCTTCATCAAAAATTCCTTTATGGTCTGAAACCTCCCCCTTCAGGGGGAAAAATGGATTGACAAGACGGCGAAGCCGATGAAATCCTTTCCCGTAACCCCTTCCTTCAGGGAGGGGCAATCCGCACG
>JAITGC010000015.1 GCA_031280915.1 Desulfovibrio sp.
AAGAAAGGACACTATGACCTCATGGCCTATGCGGGGGATGGCCATGCCTCCATACTGGCCTCCGGCCCATCCCTGGGACACCCGTATCCAGCAGGTGGTCTTTTCGTCCCATTGGCCCTCGCGATCCCAGAAGAACTGCACCTTGACCCGGCCATACTTGTCCACATAGATTTCTTCACCGTCAGGCCCGGTCACTATGGCGGTCTGCTGCCCCTTCACCAGGTTTTTGGGGTGCTCAAGCGGGGGGATAAAGCGCGTCATATCAGGTATGGCCTGCACCGCCGACTGATACTCCTGGCCGCGTCCGTCAGGTGCCTCATGTTCCAGCACGCCGGGCTGTTTGCCCTCGTGGAGCACTCGCACTATCCACCAGCGCCCGTTGACATCCTCGCGCGGATGTTCGTGGAGATTGAAAACATAGCTCGGAAGCCAGCGGGACACGTCGGATTGGCATTCGATCCAGCGGACAAAAGTGAGTTGGCGGCCAAGCTGCAATTTGGCGTAACGCTCGCCCTGTTGCCGATCCTCGTACAAGTGCGGATACTGGTACTGTTCCAGCAACATGCCCGGAGGCGTGGGCGCTTTTTGCGCGTCAGGCTCTCTCTCCCGCGAGGTGAGGTCAATTTTCGGCGTCTGGAAATTCCATTCCCTGTACATGGAGGCATTGCTGTTCACGCCGTAATGCAGATGGAGCCGGTTGATGACGGCGGTGTCCGGAGCCTGCCCGGAGCCGGGGAAAAAGCGGATGTCCCATTCTCCGGCAATGTTCGGCCCGCCCTCGCGGTCGCAGAAGCACAGGCGATGCACGTCCTCCGTATGCTCGAAATAGAAGTATATCCCCTCTTCCTCGCAGAGTCTGGTGATGAAATGTAAATCCGTCTCCCCGTACTGCACGCAGTATTCGCGCGGTTCGTATTTGTAGCAGAGTTTGAAGGCATACTGCTCCGCCGTGAACCCCTGTTCCCGAAGAATTTTCTGAATGATCCCGTCCACGGAGAGATTCTGAAAAATCCGGTGGTCGCTTATCTGATCCAGAAACCACAGCCTGGGAACCAGCCAGCATTTGTAATGGGTAAAGGCGTTGGCCGTGTGCCGTTGCTCCATGTGCCGGATAATGCCGTGGACAAGGCGCTTCTCCCCGCTTCTGTCCGCTATGGAAAGAAGGGCCTGCGCGCCTGTGAGCGCCTCAATGTCCACATTGGCGCTGCGGCTCACAAGCTCAATCTCGAACTCATAAGGCTCGCATACGGCCTCTTTGCCGGAAAAGGCATAGACTCCGAAGCCTCCGGGCGGATCGGATTTGGAGGAGAAAGTAAACCATGCCGTGTTCGCGTCTGGGCGCATGAAAACCTCCGGTCAGTTGCTGTTTGTGGGAAGTTGTGACTCTAATATTAAAACATCAGGGGGATTTTCTTCAAAAAGCATGCCGCGACGAAAAATACTGATAAATCTCCGTTCATGTTCTTCTGTGGGCGAATGTCCCAAACTTTGCAAATACACGATGGGGATGATCTTCAGGCAGCGATAGTATAACAAGCCTCCGAAAGAGGTCAGGCTCCTGCCAGGGCGTTTCATCTTTTTGCGTTGGAGATATTTGAAATCAGGCATCAACGACACTCCTTTTCCTAAAGAAAAAGCATGAATATCCAAAAATTCGCCTGGTTCGGGGAGCAGGGCATATCTTTTCTAAAAAACTTGAAGAAAATTATTCTGTTTTACTTGTTGATATTTGTTTCTCCTGGTTCCGGCGTCTCCAATCCATCAATCTGGCGCGTTCACCAAGCATAAAATCTTTGGCCTTTTCTCTTTCAGCGGACTTTTTCTCCCCTTGTACGGCTTCAATCCTGTTGATTAGCGTTTGGGCGTTTGTTCTGGTTGCCGCATCGGCATTATCGGGATAATATTCCAAGAATATTGAAGCCCACGTCCAGGCAGCCGTCAATTGGTCTATATCAAAGGCGGCGACAGCCCAGGCAAAGGCTGCTTCGCCATCAGCCCGCATGGCCGCGTGCTGAAGCCAATAGTTCGATAATTGCCGAAATTTGATAAAATCGGCTGTGCCGTTGGCATAATGCGCGGCGACAGCCCGGATGGACGGAATATCCCCCAAGTGCGCGTTAGTAATCAAAGCCTCCGCATTCCCGGTCGCATTCGTCAGACGGCGTCTAAAAACTTCTCCGGCCTCACGCGTCAGGTTAAAGAATTCGCGGAGCATTTCGGGTTTGTCGACCTCAGCTTGATGTTTTCTTGTCAAATCCTCCCGTTGGGCGATAAAAAAAGCCAGCAGTTTTTCCGCGCTCCAGTCCGGTTGCCCCTTGCCCGGACTATGGTTGGTCGCGGCAAAAAACAGGGCGGTGTCCACAGAATATTCTCGCGTAAATCGGACGATTTTTTCCTGTTCATCCAAGGTCGCGGGGCGGGAGCGCAACTCCCGCATCAGGGATATGACAGACTGTATCTCGTTTTTGTGCTTGGCCACTTCGGCAAGGCGTTCAGCGTAGTTTTTTTTATGGACTTCAGAAAATTTCGAAGCCGCCTTTTCCGTTTGCGCACAGATTGCATCCAGGTCAAACAAGCCTGCATTTTTGAGCATATCCGCATGGGACGCTTCCCGCGCAAGGCCGCAATCGGCCAGATGAACTCCTGAACCAAGCGCGGTCGGAACATCCAGATCCAGAGACGCTCCCATCAGTACAGTCAAAAGGTGTACGACAGGCGTGTATTCCAACGCTCTCAACTGCTCAAGCCAGGCGATCGCCAAAAATATGTCGCGGGGAAAGCCGTGCGCGCCCCAGATATAGCCCAGAACCACAAGAAATACGGCGTCTGGTTCCCTTTTATGCGCCCGTATCAAAATCTGCGCGGCTGTTTCTCCGGGGTGGGCGAGCAGCCTAGTTTTTTGAAAGAACGCCATTGACTCCCAAGGTTCTGGGGCTTCGGAGGCAGGATCGTTTTGAGGCAAGCCGATCCCCGCGCTTTCCCGCGCCGCAAGAGCTGATTGTACGCCAAGCGCGAGGCAAAAACACAAACCAAAGGCAATCAAAGTATAAAGCCGTTTTTTACGTAACATGGATACTTTCCTAAGGCCTCCCTCATTTTTCCGCGCCGCCGAATCTCCATTTCACCAAATCAGTGTGCGCGTCAAGGAAGAGCAATTTCAGAGATTCCCTCTCAGGAGCTTTTTCTTCCCCCTGTATCGCTTCAATTTTGGCGAGCAGGTTTTTGACCGGCGCTTTTGGTATTGCGTCAAGCTCTTCGTACGACAGAAGTGTTGAAGCCCAAGCCCAAGCCTGACTCAAATTGCCTTGGGCATACAACTGAACCGCCGAGATAAGCGCGGCCTCACAATCACCGTACATCGCGGCGACTTGAAGCCAGCAGATCGAAAAATCTTCGGATTTGATAAAACCGGCTGTACCGTTGGCATAATGCTCCGCGACGCGGCGGATGGAGGGTACATCCCCCAGGTGCGCGTTGCGAATCAGGGTATCCACGTTGTCGGGCACCCCCTGCAGACGGCGCGCAAGAAGCGCTGCCGTCTCATGCAGCAGAGCAATGAATTCGGGCCGCATTTCCTGTTTTCCGGCCTGACGTTCCTTTTCCAGTTGTTCTCTCTGAACAGTAAGAAAATCCGTCAGCCTGTCCGCGCTCCAGTCCGGTATTTCTTTGCCGGGGTCGTGGGTTGTCGCGGCAAAAAACAAGAGCATGTCTGAATGATTCCGTGCAAATCTTTTAATTTTGTCCTGCTCATCCAGGGTCGCCGGCCGGGAGCGCAACTCCCGCATCAGGGCGGCAAAAGCCAATCCTTGCTTTTTCGTTTTTTCTTTTCTTGTCATGTATTTTCTATAGTCGATTTCCCAGTCTGGAAAATTCAGCTTGGTTTCCTCAGCCTTGGAACAGATTTTCTCGAACTCAAACCCCGTACTTTTCAGAGCGTTCAGGTAGGGCGATTTCCGCGCCAGCACACATCCGCCCAGCGCGTCTCCCAAAAACATCTCGTCAAATTCGTATTTTTTCCAGAGCAACACAATGAAAAGTCCCGCAGTGGCTTGGTCTCCGAAATACTCAAGCTCTTTTATCCAATAAGTCGCCATAAATATATTCGGCGGAAAGCCGCAAACACCCCAAATGTAGCCTAAGGCCGCGAGGAACATGGTGCCCGGCGCTCTTTTATGCGCCCGTAGCAGAATCTGCGCGGCGGTCTCTCCGGGGTGAGCGAGCAGGCCGGTTTCTTCAAAAAGGGCTGTTGATTCCCTTTGAAAGGCGTATATTCCCGACTCTTCCGGTATTGTTGAGGCAGCCGGCACGCCTGCGGCAAGGCTGACGTATAGCCCTGTTGCGAACAAAAATGCGGCAACGATTTTCAGAAACACGAGATTGACTCCATGCGTGCTGTCGTTTTATCGCGATTTATTTTGGCGCCCCGCCCTTCTATTTTCTTTGCCGCCAAATCTCCATTTCAGCAAAGTGTCGCGTGCGTTAAGGAATACTGTTTTTACGGATTCCCTCTCGCAAGCTTTGTCTTCTCCCTGTATCGCTTCAATTTTGGCGAGCAGGTTTTGGGCCGATGCTTTGGATATTGCGTCAAGTTCTTCACACATCAGAAATATTGAAGCCCAAGCCCAGGCCTGATCCAAGTTGCCTCGGGTATACAACTGAATTGCCGAGACGAGCGCGGCCTCACGGTCGCTGTACATCGCGGCGAGTCGAAGCCAACAGTTGGAGAGAGCTTCGGACTTGATAAAACCGGCTGTACCGTTGGCATAATGCTCCGCGACGCGGCGGATGGAGGTTACATCCCCCAGGTGCGCGTTGCGAATCAGGGTATCCATGTTGCCGGGCGTTCCCGGCGGACGGCGCGCAAGAAGCGCTGCCGCCTCATGTATCAGAGCAATGAATTCGGGCCGCATATCCTGTTTCCCGGCTTGATGTTCCTTTTCCAGTTGTTCTCTCTGAACAACAAGAAAATCCGTCAATCTGTCCGCGCTCCAGTCTGGAATTTCTTTGCCGGGGTCGTGGCTTGTCGCGGCAAAAAACAGGAGCATGTCCGAATAATCCCATACAAATCTTTTAATCTTGTCCTGTTCATCCAGGGTTGCCGGCCGGGAGCGCAACTCCCGCATCAGGGCGGCAAAAGCCAATCTTTCCTTGTTCCTTTTTTCTTTTCCTGTCATGTATTTTTCATAATCAATTTCCCAGCCCGGAAAGTTCGGCTTGTCTTCCTCAGTCCCGGAACAGATTTTCTCGAACTCAAAACCAACACCTTTCAGAGCGTTCAGGTAGGGCGATTTCCGCGCCAGCGCACATCTGGCCAGAACACCTCCAAAAGATGCGTCCAATTCGTATTCTTGCCAGAGCAATACCGCGAAAAGTCCCTCAGTAGCCTTGTCTCCGAAAAATTCAAGTTCTGCTGTCCAATAAAACGCCATAAACATATTCGGCGGAAAACCGCAAACACCCCAAGCATAGCCCAAGGCCGCGAGAACCATGGCATCCGGCTCCCTTTTGTGCGCCCGCAGCAGAATCTGCGCGGCGGTCTCTCCGGGGTGGGCGAGCAGGCCGGTTTTTTCAAAAAGGGCTGTTGATTCCCTTTGAAAAGCATATGTTCCCGACTCTTCCGGTTCTGTTGAGTCAGCCGACACGCCTGCGGCAAGGCTGATGTATAGCCCTGTTGCGAATAGAAACGCGGCAACGATTTTCAGGAATACAAGATTGATCCTCATGCGCACTGTTGTTTTATGGTCATTTGTTTTTATATAGGGAGCCATTATAAGCCGGCTCGCATTGCTTTCGCCAGGCTTCACTTTCCAACATATTTTCTCTCTCCAGACTCTCAAGCCTTTGTTTCATATTGTCCAGTTGCTCAGAACTCGACAAGTCCAAAACATCGTCGACTGCGGTTATGATCCGTAACGGTGCTGCACGAGACGCAGATACGGAAGGTGTAAAAATATGTCCGCCTACGCCTCTAGCCAGTTTCCCCACAGAGTCTCTCGTCATCAGCGTGGCTTCTTTCCGCTTACATATATAATAAGGATGTTCATGAGGCAGAAGCCACGGGAAGATGCTTTCCCAAAATCCAGGGAATTCCCAAGATTTTGCGCCTCGTTGAGTAGTATCTGTATTGGAATCAGGCATTAAATTTGTCCTCTTTTTTCTAAAGGAAAAAACCGGGGCCGCTCTTAAAGGCCAGTCGCACAGAGCGGGAAGTAAGGCACATTCACCTTTCCTCCCCGCTCCGGCGCGAAGTTACGAGCTTTGTGGCCTGCGCCAGTCGTCGGCTTCCGACGTGCTGGCCACTTCGTGGGTTTTGGTCAGTTTGCGGTACGTGAACTGCACGTCTTCCAGATGCGTGAAATGCGCCTGGGCGGGATCCTGGCAGTTGGGCATATACGCCTTGATGTCAGTAATGATGGCGTCTTCCAAGGTCATGGTGAAGTAGTGCTCCATCAGGCCCTGGGCGGAAGTGCGGTAGAATTTCAATTCCACCTTGGGCAGTCGCTCGCCGCTGGTCAGCGCCCGGTACAGCAGAGGGGAACATTTGTCCATGACTTTGGTGACTTGCAGCGGCTGATGCACGCGCTGGCCGGTGGGCTGACCGGACTGGGGGTCGCGCGGCAACAGAATTTTGTGCTCAAAGGCTTCAATAAGACATTCGTTCTCGTGGCCTTCCTGATAAATGTTGCCCACAGAGGCTTCGGTGAAATTGCCGGCCGTGATGTTGCCCTGGCGTTCGCCGATGATGGTCATGTATGCTGGAGTCGGCATACTGTTCTCCTTTGGTTGAGGGTTAGTCGGGGAATCAGATGGTATCCATAAGCAATGCCTGTGCCAAATATTTTATTCAATAAAATCAATCTGTTAATTTCAAAATAGACGCCAAAATAGACGAAATTTTGCCGGTAAAAATTCATTTTTTGCAATTTATTCCATAATGCGCTGATTTTATACAATAAATCAGGTGACGAAATTTAGTCAGTGTTTTATGCATTTATGAAGATATACTATTTAATGCGGTGTATTTATTTGTATATTTAGTGACATAATTTCGTCATACTCCTTACCGGGCCTTAAAAAAGCTCCAAAGTCAGCATTTTTCGATCTGAACCAATCTTTTTTTCATCCTCGGGATAATCCGTTATAAACAGCGTTTTTGGGCTGCCGTCCACACGCATGTAGCAGGCGGCATCCCGCCCGATTTCATTTTTGGCCGCGCAGGCCGAAAACGGAACGTCTCCCCAATCGCCTTTTATGCCGCAAAGCGGATAGTGCAACGTGGCCTTTTGCGGTACCGCGCCGCGCGAGCCTACGCCGAAGGCTTCCACTTCCGCGCCTGTGACGCCGGCCATGAAGCCTTGCCACACATCCCCGGGCGGCGGGCCGACTTCAAGCCATTGCCCGACAAGCGGATCAACATGGGCCGTGATGTGAAACGGGCGCGGCAGGGGTTGCCGGGGCTTTACCCGCGCGGCGGCCAGTTTGGCGGCAAAGGTTGTGTTGCCGTAAAACACCCTGATATGCGCCAGCAATGCCGGGAAAGCCGGCTCCCCGCCGCTGCCGGTCAACACAAAGGCCGTCATGGGCGGCGTCTGCCGTTTCAGCCCCAAAGTCAGCATACTGATCCGGCTGAGCAATCCGTCCGTGAAATCCGCCGGATGCCCGGCAAAGACCCAGGCCAGAACCGCCTCGTCGTCCAGAACAGGCAGAAGCTGCATCCATCCGCGCGTCTGCGCTTCCACTTCCTGCCAGAAAATAGTCGCTGTGGCGAAACCGGACGCCCGTAACTGGCTCTCTTCCGGCGTTTCATTGGTCGCCTGGGGGCCAAGAACGCAAAGAAGAGCTTTAGGCAACGGCATGGGAATCTCCTTTGTTAAAGAACGGCAGAATGGCGACAAGTTGCGTCAGGCCGGACAGCGGCCCCTTGTCGGCGAAAACCTCACGAAAATTTTCAGGATTGGGCCGCAAACCGGCATCAAAGGACAAGCCTCGGCGCAGCAGCGTCCACTGCGGAAATGTCAGGCCGGGTGGCCGCTGAAGTGGAATTCCGTTTTCCATGGCTTCATGGGAGGAACGTTTGCCGAAAGGATGAACGCCTGAAGCTATTTCATAAAAGGCGCAGCAGGCGGCATATATGTCATCGGCCATTGACGGCGTTCCGCCTTGCAGGCGTTGGGGCGAAGCGTAGCACAAACTGTAGGAGGGCAGACGCAGGTTTTCCCGCAAGCCTTGCGTTATGGGAGAGCAGGCCGCGCCGTGGCGCGGCGTGACCGTGGCGGTATTGAAGTCCAGCAGCGCGATCCGTCCCTCAAGGGTCACAAATATGTTTGACGGCTTGACGTCGCCGTGGACAACGCCTTTGCCGTGCAAAAAGGCCAGAACGTCAAAAAGGGCGAAGCCCGGAGAGGCGGCCATGCCGCCGAGGCCGTTAGGGTGTTCGCCGAGCATGGCGTGGGCGGTGCGCCCTTCCAGCAGTTCCATGCTGAAACAGACGCCGAACGGCTCTTTGTGCAAATCGAAAACCCTGACCACGCCGGGATGCGCCAGATGCCGCAGAACATAATATTCCTGGGCCAACAGCAGTCTGGCCTGGGGATTGTCGGCCAGATCAGGCCGCAGCCGCTTGACGGCCACCCTGGGATTGGCGTCTCCCCATTCCACGCGCCTGAGATCAAGGGCTGAATAAACTTCGCAAATACCTCCGACCCCCAGGAGCGTCTCAAGGATAAAACGCCTTTCTTTTGCTGGGGAACACGATTTGCGGTTATTCGCGGAATATCCGGCTTTTGGAATAAAAGACGCGCCGCCGGAGCCGTCCGGGGACGATTTTGCCGCTTTGCGCCCGCTGTTTTTCGATTTTTTTGCCATGCCCCTATACCTGTTCCGACAAAAAAACCGTCATCAGGGTAACGTCGTCCGGGAGACGTCTTTCATCCAGCGTTTCCACCATGCTTTCAACAGCTTCTTTGGCCGTCGGTCTGGCCATGTATACAGGGAGCGCCTTTGTTTCAACAAGATGGGAAAGCCCGTCCGAACACAGCAAAAATTTGTCCCCGGCCCGCAAGGGAAAGCGTACTTCGCTCAGCCGCAACGCGTCATGAACTCCAACCGCGTTGGTGATGATTTTGTCGCTGATCATCCGGCCGGCTTCCAGCGCGGTCAGTTCCCCGCTGTCTATTTTTTCCTGACGCAGGGTGTGGTCTTTGGTGCATTGGTACAACACTCCGTCGCGGAAGATATAGCACCTGCTGTCTCCCGCCCACAGGCAGGCGGCCGAACCGGCATTGAGCAACAGGACAAGGGCTGTGCTGGCGCTCACGCCTCCGGCCGCGCGTCCCGCAGTTTGCAAGAAGTCATTGGCGTTTTCGAGTTGACGGGTCACATTGCGTATATGCCTGTCCAGCGAGTCCGGCGCGGGCACTTTGGTGAGAAACTTGACGACGGCCTTGCTGGCCCCCGCGCCGTCCAGCCCTCCGCCCATGCCATCCGCCACGGCCCACAGCCTGTGATCCGCCCAATTCAAAAAAGCGTCCTGATTCTCGGCGTGATTGCCGCCCTGTAAGCTGACGCTCCAGGATTCCACATTTACTGAAAAGGCCCGTTGTCCCTGAATCATAAAATCGCCTCAATTTACCCGTTTGCTCCGGTGAAGAACCGGCGAATCACGGCCGTCGGCATCATACCGGCCGCTTAACCTGAGTT
This sequence comes from Desulfovibrio sp., assembly GCA_031280915.1. GTDB lineage: Bacteria > Desulfobacterota > Desulfovibrionia > Desulfovibrionales > Desulfovibrionaceae > Desulfovibrio. The sequence continues at coordinate 9,700 of JAITGC010000015.1, forward strand.
TTCCAGCATGGCCTGATTGTTCAGGCATGGGGTTGACCGGCCGCGCAAACAGCGGCGCAGCGGAAAGCCCCAATCCCTCCGCCCTGGTCATGACCTGCACCGCAGCGACAAAACGCGGCACATAGTTCAAAGTCTCCTCCATGAGGAGAGGGGAAGCGGCATTCGTCTCGCGGCAATAGCTCAAAAGACCGTCCAATGAGGTGGCCTTCGCCCGCGCCAGGGCCTTGCGCATTTTTCCTTCCCCGCAGTTGTAAGCGGCAAGAGCCAGGGGCCAATCCTGAAACAGACTGTACAGATAAGCCAGATAGGCAGTGGCGGTTTCTGTGGCTTTATACACGTCAAAGCGTTCATCCACGCTGTTGTCCACCCTCAAACCGAAATTCCGCGCGGTATGGGGCATCAGTTGCCAAATGCCCGCCGCGCCCGCGCGGGATACGGAATTCGGCTCAAAGGCGCTTTCCACCAGAGGCAGGCAGGCAATTTCAGGGGGCAGACCGCGACGCCTGACGCCTTCGATCACTGTGGGCAAATGTGTTTTGGCCCGTGCCAGAACCCGCGTGGTAAGCTCGCGATAATCGCCTGTCAGCCGCAGGAGATAGCGGCGTGTGATGTCTTGCTCCATCGGTGGCAGGCGGGAGGCGAGCGCCCCTCCTGTCTGCGCGCCCGCATCGAATTTTTTGACGGGTGTGCGGCGTTCGCGATTGTTGAGCGGACTCCACAATGTAATCGCGTCGTCCATCAGACGGGGCAGGCTGATGGTGCGTCCGCCGTCAGCGGGAATCACCACGCGGCTGACGCTGCTGACAACGGGTGTTTTGGGCGCGCCCGGAACAGCGATGCCTGTCTTGCGGGCGCAGGAGACGAGGCAAAGCGGCAGAACGCACAGCAGGAACAGGGACGGCCCTACAGCGCGTTTTGGCGTGGCTGCTGGAAAATAATTTCGCATGGCCTTTAACATCACGCCTCTGTTAACAAATTTTGCCGTTAAAGCCGACACATAGCTGGTTCACAAAAGTCCCGTTCCTGACCGCTATAGCATATATGTCCCCGCCCTGAGGTCAAGGAAAATCGGATGCACGCATATATGCGGCGTCAGACAAAGAGAAGGGGAAAAATATTCGCCGGGCATAAAAATATTCCCTGGTCAGAGTACAGCCGGTGTCGCGGCTTTAAAAAGCGCCGGCCATATGTTCTCCTGTGCTATTGCTTCTTCTCTC
>JAITGC010000098.1 GCA_031280915.1 Desulfovibrio sp.
TCGGCCTGCGCAACGTCTACCAGATGTACGACAACTTCCAGATTTACCTGGAAGGCGCCTACATCGCCACCTGGCTTGACCACGGCCGGGGCGTCTGGGGCCGCAGCGTCATGAACGGCGCGGGCGGCAGCGATCAGGTGCGCGATCCGTGGAACATCAACCTGAGCTTTGTCTATTCCTTCTAGGAATACCGCAAGCCCATATCCCCTAGCAGGCCGCCGCACGGCGGCCTTCTCGGTTGTTGACAAAATCTTCTTTGGCGGCAGCCGTCCATGCCTTGCGGCGGTCTTTTCTGCCGGTCAACCCAAAAAGCATATTGCAATTTTACTTGAATAATACTATGTAATACATTTGAGGCAAACGAGTTGGAAACCCGCCCTGCGGACGAACCCTTACACACGGCGACTATGGACAATACCAAAGCGGATTTACGCATCGACAACGCCCGTCTGGTCAATGTGCACACCGGCGAGACGGAATGGACCAGCCTCTGCGTCAAAGACGGGCGCGTTCTCGGTTTTGAGCGCCGCGAGGCCGCGGAAACGCTGGACGCGGGCGGCGCATATCTTTTGCCTGGGCTTGTGGACGCCCATGTGCATATAGAATCCTCCCTCCTCACGCCGGAGCGTTTTGCCGAGCTTGTGCTGCCCCACGGGGTTACCACGGTCATCGCCGATCCGCACGAAATAGCCAACGTTAAAGGAGCCGCCGGCATACGCTATATGCTTGAAGCCGCCGCCGGCCTGCCCCTGGATATCCGTTTCATGCTTCCCTCCTGTGTGCCGGCCCTGCCGCGCGAGATAGTGGATGAGGGCGTGTTGCCCCTTTCGGCCGCTGACCTGCTCTCTTTTTACGATATGCCGGGCGTAACCGGTCTCGGTGAAATGATGAATGTGCCCGGCGTGCTGAATGAAGACGCCGACGTTCTGGAAAAAATAGCGGCCGCGCATCGGCGTGGCCGTGTTACGGATGGACACAGCCCCGGCCTCGGCGGGGCGGATCTGGAAAAATACATCAGGGCGGGCGTAAAAACCGACCACGAATGCGCCACCGTGAGCGAAATGCAGGAACGTTTGCGCTTGGGCATGTACGTGGCCTTGCGCCAGGGTTCCGCCGCGCGACACCTGCAATTGCTGCTCTCCGGCGTAACCGAGGCCAATGCCCGGCGCTGTCTGTTTTGTACCGATGACAGGCATCCGCTGGATACCCTGCGCGAAGGTCACATTGATGCCAGCGTACGCATGGCCATAGCCGCCGGCCTTAATCCGGTAACGGCCGTGCGCATGGCCACTCTGAACGCGACGGAGTGTTACGGCCTTGCGGACGTGGGGGCTTTGTCCCCCGGCAGGCGGGCCAACATGCTCCTTGCCGACAGCCTGCGCTCCCTCACTGTGCGCAAGGTCTGGTGCGACGGTCGTCTGGTTGCGGAAAACGGCAAAATGCTCGCGCCCGTCCCCCCCTCGACAGACGCCTCGGCCATGCGGGGCAGCGTGAACCTGGCCCCTCTGCCGGACAACCCCTTTGCCCTGCGTATTCCCACAGGCAAAGCCCGTATTATCTGTCTGGCCCCTCATTCCATCATCACCTGGCAGGAGGTGCAGTCCGTCAAGGTGAACGAGGATGGCCTTTTCGAATGCGGCCAAAATCCCGGCCTGCTGAAAGTCGCCGTGCTGGAGCGTCATGGCGCCGACGGCAGGATAGGCGTGGGCCTGCTGGACAAAAGCTACGGCCTTGCCGGAGGGGCCATTGCCTCCACCATAAGCCACGATGCCCACAATATCGTGGTCGCCGGAGACAATGACCGGGACATGCTGTTGGCCGTGCGCGCCGTGGAACGGATGGACGGCGGCATCGCCATGATTGCCGACGGCGGGGAGCTGGCCTGTCTGCCCCTGCCTGTGGGCGGACTCATGAGTGCCGCTCCTGTCGAGGAGGTGGCCCAGTGCCTGCAAAATATGCTGGAACTCGCAAAAAACCGTTATCGCATTTCAGACAAGGCCGACGCTTTCATGACGTTGAGTTTCCTTGCCCTGCCGGTTATCCCCCACCTCAGAATCACGGCGGCCGGTCTTTTTGATGTGGACAGCCTCTCTGTCGTGGATGTGGCGGCGGAGTGACCATGCCCATTGAGGACAAAAACCATCAAACCCTGTGGAAACACAGCAGCTTTGAGATTTTCGACGAAGTACGGCGCAAAAAATTGACCGTCGGTCTGCGTTGCGGCATTTCCCTTAACGGAGAAAATGTGGACGTTGCGCTGAAAGGCTATTTTTCAAAAGTTGACGACAATGCCGTTGCCTATGATATCGTCGCCATAACTCCCCTGACCGGAAAAAACAGCGGAGACGAAAAAAACTGCTCTTTTTCCTTCATACACGACAGACAATCCTCCGAGGGCGTCGAAAAACTGAGTTTTACCGGCCGCGGCACCGTCATTGAAGTCAAAAGAATGAAAGACGGCAAGCCGACACAGTTACTACTGCACCTTGCGCCTCATTTGCTGACAAGCAAGGCGCGCAGAGAGGAGAGGCTGAACTGGAAGCACGAAGACACCAAGGTGCTGTGGTGCATGGTTGTCCGCCATCCTCCGGAAGAAATGCAGGGCTTTCGCGAGATTATCGCGGCGCACTACAAAGCCGTTCAAGGCAACATAAACGCGAAATTGAAAGATATTTCAGCAGGTGGCGCTTGTGTGTGGCTTGCGGATGACTCGACTGTCAAAAAATTTTTCATCAACGACCACTATATGCTGTTTTTCGTTCCGACACATTCCCCCGGCCTCTCCCCCTTTGTGCTGCTCGCCAAGAAAGTCGGAAGGGACAGGAAGGGAGAACACAGCGACCTCTTTATTCATTTGCGTTTTTGCCATGAACTTGACTGGAACAGAAGCGGCAAAAGACTGGCTTGGACGGGCATTGAGAATATCGGTTCGGAACGCCTGCGGCTTTTCATACAGGGCCGGAAATAACGCTTTTTCCCGGTTCGCGACGGTTGACACGACCGGCGGCAAGGCTTACAAATTTTACTGGTGCGCCCGTAGCTCAGTTGGATAGAGCGTTGGCCTCCGGAGCCAAAGGCCGTGCGTTCGAATCGCGCCGGGCGCGCCAAATAAAAAGTGTGATGCCGCATGCTGAAACGCATTCAGAGACTTGTCCATGAAGAAATATGTAACAGCCTGACAGATCCAGGCGCCGCTGCCTCTCCCTCCGGGGGGGGGGGGGGCGGTGCCGATGCCGTGATCGCCAGGCAGCCGATATTTGACACCAAGGGCAATATCTGGGGTTATGAGCTTCTGTACCGCAGGTCGCGCGCCCATCCACACGCCGACATCCAAAGGGGAGCCGTGGCCACCGCCAACGCCATCAGCAACGGCATTGAAATCGCCTTGCAAAGTCTGCGCCCCGACCAGAAGCTGCTCATCAATTTTCCCGCGTCCATGATTGAGACCCGCGTCATCCAGCTTTTACCCAGCCGCCAGTGTATCCTGGAAATCCTGGAAGACGTCGAGCCCACGCCCGATGTGTTTGCGGCCCTCAAAGAAATAAAGGCGGCCGGCTACCTTCTTGCCCTTGACGACTATGCCGGCCAGCAATCCTTGATCCCCTTCTTGCCCCTTGCGGACATTGTGAAGTTTGACGTGCTCAACCGGGCCGAAGGCAGCATCGCCGAACTGGTGAATTCCCTTGGGGATCTGCCCTGCATACGCCTGGCTGAAAAAGTGGAAGACAAGCGCAGCAGGAAATCCTGCCAGAAATGCGGGTGCACGTTGTTTCAGGGATATTTTTTCAACAGGCCGGAGCTTCTGCCGGACAAAAGCTGCCCCGCCTCCCTGACGGAGCGTATGCGCATCATCGCCCTGCTGAGCGAAGAACCCATGAACGTCAAGGCCTTGGGCGACGCGATTCTCCATATGCCGGCGCTGGCGGCGAAACTGCTCGCCTTTGTCAATTCGCCGCGTTTCGCCTTCAAGGAAAAAGTCAACAGCGTACAACGCGCCCTGTGGCTTATGGGCACAACAACTTTTACCCAATGGCTGTGCGTTACCGTGCTTGCTTCGCTCCATCGCCGCCCGTTTTCGACCGAACTTTCGCTGCTGGCTTCACAACGGGCAAAATTTCTGGAGCGGCTCGGCCTCGCCTTGCAGGAACGAAACCGGCTTCCCAAGGGGATCAAACCGCAGGGGCTTTTTTTCCTGGGGCTCTTTTCCCTGCTGGAAGCCATTGCCAGATTGCCCCTGCAAACTGTTCTGCAGGGTGTGCCTCTGGCAACAAAGATTATGGACGCGCTGCTGGGCAAAGCAAGCGTATACAGCCCCTGGCTGACCATGTTCACCGCCTATCAGCGCGGCGAGTGGGAGACGGCCTTGGCGCTGGCCGCGGATTACGGCCTTGAGGAACGGGACTTGTTCTCCGCTTGGGCATTCGCCCTGCGCTGGAGTTCCGAATTCTTTTCCCCGGACAGTGGCGGCGCGAGCGCCGGACAAAAGCCGGCCCAACAAAAAGCGCCATCCCCCATATAAGGACAGCGCCTTGCTTTCTGGAGCCTTTGAGCGGGATTGAACCGCTGACCTCATCCTTACCAAGGATGCGCTCTGCCGACTGAGCTACAAAGGCCTTCACGTCACAGGGCTATTTTCTACACTCCCGGCCTTTTTTCGTCAAGTGTCGCTGCGGCTCAACGGCGCGGCAGGCAAAGCCATGCTTTCAGACTTCCCCGCAAGGCCCGCCGTTATGAGCTTTGCCAAAGACACATCATCCAGCTCGCGCATGAGGCGGCCGATATACTGCATCTGTCTGCGCCGCGCCTCATGGCCACGCAGGCTGGAATATTGAAGCACAGCATCCCGGAGCGCCAACGGCAGGCCGAAGCCCGCCAAATTGTCCGGGGCGACGCCGGTCAGGCGCGCGCCTATGTCCTGCAGTGCAAGACTGCGCCGTTTTTGCGCCGAGCGGCTGGGTCTCGCCAATTCCTGGTCATCGCCGGATTCTCCGTTTTGCCGCGGATGTCGTTTTTTGCGCCTCATGGCCTTACACCGCTGTCCCCAGCGCCACGCCGGCGAATATCACAGGTGAAATGAGACCGTTGAGGGTAAAAAAGGCCGTGTCAATGTGCCGCAAATCCTTGGCGCGCATAAGCCTGTGCTCTATGAAAAGCAGCGCTGCCACAGCCGCGCAGACGGCGAACCAGGGCCAGGAAAGCCCGGCGGCGAAGCCGGCCAGAGGCAGAAAAACAACCGTCATGGCGTGGGAAAAGGCGGCAACAGCAAGGGCGGTTTGCGCTCCGGCGATGGAAGGCAGGGAATAAAGCCCCATCGCCGAATCAAAATCCATATCCTGGAAAGCGTAATAAATGTCAAAGGCGGCCACCCAGAAGGTTACCGCGAAAAAGAGCAGCAGGGGAGCCAGTCCGAGGCTTTGCGGCGTTACGCTGAGCCAACCGGCAAGGGGGGCAAGGCCCAGAGTGGCCCCAAGCCAGAAATGGCAGAGGGGGGTGAATCTTTTGAGCAGGCTGTAAACGGCGGCAAAAAACAAAGCGGGAACGGAAAGCAGCAGGCAAACCGCATTCAGGCAGGCGCAGGCCGATACAAAGAGAACCGCCGCCACCGCGCAGAAAGCCCAGGCTTGCCTGACGCTGATTCTGCCGGTAACAAGCGGCCGGTCGCGGGTACGTGGATTGGCGCGGTCAAATGCAATGTCCGCTATACGGTTGAAAGTCATGGCAAAAGAACGCACCGCCACCATAGCCAGGGTCAGAAATATCAGGCTCCGCGCCGGGGGCAGGCCGTCGGCCGCCAGAACGGCTCCCGCATAAGCATAGGGCAGCGCGAAAATCGAATGCTCGATTTTTATCATTCTGCAGATGTCGCCGAATTGGCCGAAGGGCAAGGCCATGCGAATTCTCCTCCTCTCCTTCGTGGCGGTTATCCGCCGCAGTCGGTGCTGTCGCCGCGCAATTTGTCAAGGGCATGGGGCAGGGCATGCATCACCGCCGTCAGATTTTCCCGCACGGCCTTGCGACTGCCCGGCAGGTTAATTACCAGGCTTTCCCCCAGTATGCCGGCTTCAGCGCGAGAAATGGCCGCATGGGGAGTTACGGCCAGGGCGGCGGCCAACATGGCCTGCCGGATGCCGGGCAGGGGGAAGTCCAGCACTCTGGCTGTGGCCTGGGGCGATATGTCTCTGGGGGAAAGCCCTGTGCCGCCCGTGGTGCAGATAACGTCGTAGCCCTCCGTCAGGGCCAATTCGGTAAGCAGAGCGCGTAACATATGGATTTCGTCCGGGAGCAGAAAACCCTGACTGTGGCAAATCGGCAGAGTTTGTGAGAGGATTTCCGCGACAAGGGGGCCGCTTGCGTCTTCACGCTCTCCGCGAAAACCTTTGTCGGAAAGAGTCACCCAGGCAAGGCTCAGGCCGGTTTTATGCGTGGAAAGACGTAATTCGGGGCATTCTCCGGAAATGTCCTCAAGCGCGGTGAGCAGAGGACACATGAAGGCATGAGGCTGAGCCTGGGAGCGTAGCGTCCCTGTGACGGTAAAGAGGGCGCTGCCGTCCGCGTGCAACAGCCGTGTGCCGACAGGCAGACGGGGTGCAGGGCCTGAAGGGGATTGAAGGCGATGGACGGAAAATCCCGCCGGGCTGGAATACCCAAAAGAAAAAAGCGGCAAAAAATGTCCCCTGGCGCAGGGGGCCGGCTGAATCGTAAGTTGCATGGCGGCTCCGTTATGCGGCGGCGTTGCGTATGCCGCTGAACCTATTGTAGCCGCAAGCGCAATGCGTTACAAGTGTTCCGGGCGCGGAAACGCATTCACGGCGCGGAATAACCGAAAAGACAGGAGTGGACATGGTGAGCCGCAGTCAGGACGAAACTTCCCATTTACGGATTTTGGGCACGGGCAAGCTTCCCCGCCCGGAGAACGGCCCCGGCGCGCATCTTCTGGAATCCTTTCCCAACCGTTATCCGGCGCGGCCCTATATCATCAGCATCGTTTTTCCCGAATTCACCTCCCTCTGCCCGGTTACCGGGCAGCCGGACACGGGTACTATAAGCGTGGAATACATACCGGACACGCTGTGCCTGGAATCAAAAAGCTTCAAACTTTATATGGTGGCCTTCCGCAATCATCAATCCTTTATGGAAACCATCACCAACACGATCCTGGATGATTTGCGCAAGGCCGTTACTCCTTGCTGGTGCCGCGTCAAGGGGCTGTTCGCCCCACGAGGCGGCGCGCGCATCCATGTTTTTGCCGAGGAATTCAAAAATCTGCCGCCGGAGCGGGACAATCCCCTTCGGGCGGTAGTACGCGCCTGGAAGACGGAGCCTGAACCGCACCGGCCTTGAAAAGCGCCGTCCTGTACGGATTCAGAACATTGCGAGCCAGCGAAAAAAGGAGCTTTCATGGGATTCTTTTCCACAATAAAACGTATTTTTAGCGGCGGAATGGCCGCCGGAGAAACGACATGCGGCGCGCAAAATGAAAAGAGCGCACCGCGCCGCCCGGAAACGGAAGCCGGAAATGCCCCCTCGAATGCTGACGCCGAACTGACGTTGCGTTTGCGTGGAGCGGAACCCCGGCTTTCGGCCTGGCTTGCCGTCATTCTGGAAGGGGTGGAGACGCCGGGTGAATTGCTCAACACGCGCCTGTTTTTTCTTTTGCGTGCCCTTGACGCGCCTGAGAAAGAAGCGCAAACCTTCGTGCGCGAGTTCGGCCAATGGCTTGAGCGCATGGAATACCGCCGGGTGGAGGAATTTCGATCCGAATTGCAATACAGGCTGGCCCTGGCCCTGGACATGGAAGATGAAGAGGACGAACGCAACCGCCTGTTTTTGAAAATCAGCCAGGGCTTGGCCCGTACCCGGGAACATCTGACGCGCCGTCTGGATGCCCTTTTTACGGATCACGGGGAACTTGATGAAGCATTTTGGGAAAATATGGAAGAGCTTTTCATCACGGCCGACATGGGCTATGAAACAGCCCTCGCCCTTGTGGAACGCCTGAAAACAGCCGCCCGACGGGAAGGCGCCACCCAGCCCGCAGACGTCCGCGACATGCTGCGACGGGAAGTGGAAGGGGTTTTCGCCGCGCCGCGCCGCATCAGTGCAGTAAATCCGCCGGAAGTGGTGCTGATGGTCGGGGTAAACGGGGTGGGCAAAACCACGACCATCGGTAAACTGGCGCACCGCGCCAGCTTACGGGGCGGAAAAGTCATGATCGCGGCCGCGGACACCTTTCGCGCCGCGGCCATTGAACAGTTGGGGATATGGGCGGAACGCGCCGGCGCCCTCTTCCATGCCGGGCCGGCCGGAACGGAGCCGGCGGCTGTCGCTTACGCGGCTGTGGAAGCGGCGATGAGGGAAGGCGTGGACGTGCTCTTTGTGGACACGGCCGGCCGTCTGCAGACAAAAATCAATCTGATGGAAGAGCTGACCAAAATCCGCCAGGTGCTCGGCAAAAAGCATCCCGGCGCGCCCCACCGCACCATTCTTGTTATTGACGCGACAACAGGCCAAAATGCGCTGTCGCAGACAAAACTTTTCAAGGAAGCCGCCGGCGTTGACGAGCTTATTCTGACCAAGCTCGACGGTACAGCCAAGGGAGGTATCGCCATTGCCGTAGGCATGGAGCACAGTCTGCCCATCAGTTTTGTGGGGCTCGGCGAGAAGTTGGAAGACCTGCGGCCCTTCAGTGGCGCGGATTATGCTGCTGCCCTGCTGGGAGAGGCGCGGGGCCGGAATGAAACAAAAACGCCCGAAGGCAGGTAAAGCCGTATGCTCATCAAAATAGCGCTGCTCGTCGTGTTTTTTGCCGTTATGACGGGAATCGGCCTGTATTTTCGCAAACGTAACACGGATGTGGACAGTTTTGTGCTGGGCGGCCGTTCCGTTGGCCCGTGGCTGACGGCCTTCGCCTATGGAACGTCGTATTTTTCCGCAGTGGTTTTCGTCGGATACGCCGGGCAGTTCGGCTGGAAATTCGGCATTTCCGCCGTGTGGATAGGCCTTGGCAATGCCCTGATAGGCTCCTTGTTGGCCTGGGTTGTGCTGGGCCGCCGTACCCGTGTCATGACACGGCATCTTGACAGCGCCACCATGCCCGAATTTTTTGGCGAACGTTTTTGTTCGCGCGGCATTAAAATCGGCGCTTCGATCATTACTTTCGTTTTTCTGGTTCCCTACACGGCCTCGCTGTATAATGGCCTGTCGCGGCTTTTCGCCATGGCCTTCGGAGTGGACTTCACCATCTGCATCGTGGTCATGGCGGCGCTGACCGGCGTCTATGTCATTGCCGGAGGTTATATCGCCACAGCGGTCAACGATTTCATACAGGGCATTATCATGCTCGCCGGCATTGTTATCGTGGTGGCGGCCGTGCTGCGGGCGCACGGCGGCTTCATGGACTCCCTGCGCATGCTCGCACGGATAAACGACACCTCCGCCTCCGACATACCCGGTGTGTTTGCTTCCTTTTTCGGGCCGGATCCTCTGAATCTGTTGGGCGTCATTCTTCTCACTTCAGTGGGAACCTGGGGGTTGCCGCAGATGGTGCAAAAATTTTATGCCATCAAGTCGGAAAAAAGCATTCAGAAAGGCACTGTGATCTCCACGTTTTTCGCCATTGTGGTGGCCGGGGGCTGCTACTTTCTGGGCGGATTCGGGCGTCTGTTCGCCGACAGGGTAAACGTGGCAGCCGAGGGCTTCGATTCCATCATTCCGGCGATGCTTTCCGGCTTTTCCCCCTTGCTTATCGGCATCGTGGTGATGCTGGTGCTGTCCGCCTCAATGTCAACGCTTTCGGCCCTGGTGATGACGTCAGCCACCACCTTCACGCTGGATTTTCTCAAGGGGGTTGTCTTCAAAAACATGAATGGCGCATCGCAACTGCGCCTTATCCGCATCCTGATAGCCGTTTTTATCCTGATTTCCGCCGCGATCGCCATCATCCAGTACAAGGGGGGCATCTCCTTTATCGCGCAGCTCATGGGCATTTCCTGGGGGGCCCTGGCCGGCGCCTTTTTGGCGCCTTTCCTGTACGGCCTTTACTGGAAAGGCACGACGCGCGCCTCTGTATGGGTATGCTTTCTGTTCAGTACGCTGCTTATGGGATCCAACATTTTTTTCCGGAGCGATTTTCCCGCGATGCTGCAGTCGCCCATTAACGCCGGCGCCTTCGCAATGCTGGCCGGGCTTCTTGTTGTTCCGCTGGTCAGTCTGTGCACACGCCCTCCTTCGCCGCAACGAATTGAGGCAATGTTCGCCTGCTACAACAGGCCCGTGACAGTGAGGGCGCAGGAATCTCTCGGCGCCCCGCCGGAAGATCCCGGTGCATCGGCGTAATAAAGGCGGGGAAAATGACGGGTACGCTGCTGAAATGGGTTCCGGCGCTTATCGTAATGCTGGCAGGCGTGGTTTTCTGCTTTCGTATGCTGAAACGCGGCCTCGGTACGTTGGAGAAGTTCAGAAAACGTCATCTTGAACACATCCACGCTCAGGAACGGCAGATTCAGGATGACAGAAAGAGCATCTCCCAAAGCGAACATCTCCGCCTTGCTCACACCGCCATTGCCGATTTGCTGCGCCTGGAAGGCGGCCGGACGGCTTGTTCCCTCCGCGCTCTGGGGGATTCGTTGTTGTTGGATACGCCTGACGGAGCATGGCGGATACGCCTCGACATGCGCGAGCAGACCTTGCGCCGCACACGCAGGACGCTGGGCGGCGGAACACGCTGGCGATTGAGCGGCGTCGGTTGTGAGGAGGAATTCGCCGACCTTGCGGAACTGATGCGCGCGCTGACGACATATTTACGCGGAGAAAAACGCTCTGCATCCGAGGCGGCCTTTGCCCGCCGGACGGGGCATGGCGGACGGACCGCCTCTGCCGGGAAACGAATCACTTCAAGCACAAATCCCTGAACCACGGTGGGATAGCCACAGGCCTGCCCGCTTTGTCCACAAAGGCATGCTGCGTCATGCCTTCGGCCAAAAGCCGCATCTTGTCCTGATCCCATATCTGGTATACAAAGCGCAGGGACGCGCGTTTCCACTCGCTGACGCCCGCCCGGACATACAGCAGATCGTCATAGCGGGCCGGGGCGCGGTAGCGGCACTGGGCCTCACGCACCGGCAAAAAAATTCCACGGGCCTCCACTTCGCTGTAACCCATGCCGCACCAGCGGATATATTCACTGCGAGATCGCTCAAAAAGATGAAGATATTCAGCATAATACAGGACACCCATCGTATCGGTTTCGCCATAGGAGACACGATGGGGAAGCCAGACATCAGGAACGGGAAAATCATGCACCAGCGAACACCTGCCTTTAACGCGCTTCACCGGACGCGCGTTCCGGAATGCTACGACACCGCCGGCCTTTCCGGCACGGGAAGACGAAATCCCAAGGGCCAAAGACATGGCTTGCTCAGGCAATTTTCCGTCATCTCGCTGTGTCTGGTCTGTCTCTGCCTTTTCGCCTGTGCCAAGAAAACGCCGGTTCAGGATATCCGACTTTCCGGGCCGCCTGTCGGTTTTGAAAGCCCCGATTTCTTTGTCGCCAATCTCGTTCCGCGCAACCAGAATCTGAAAAGCTGGACGGAGATGGCTCCTACCCTGCGCAAGTCTTTACTCTATGTCAAGACCAGGGCATATGACGATGTCGCCATACAACGCCCGGGGCTGAGGCTGACCTACGGCGATCTTTCCCGCGCCTTGACCCGCCTGCAAGAACTGCTGCCGCGACTGGATGCCGAACCGCGACTCTTTCTGGAACACTTCAACTGGGTTGAAATAAACGGAGGGGTTGATTATTCCGGATATTACGAGCCGACAGTGCGCGCAAGCCGCGTCCGCAAACCCGGTTACACGCAGGCTGTTTACCTGTGTCCGCCGGAATTGAAAAGAAAAGGCCGTCGGGGCAAATTTTACACCCGCCGAACCATAGAAGAAAAACAGGTACTTGCGGGCAGGGGACTTGAAATCGCCTGGGTGGCGGATCCCGTTGATTCGTTTTTTTTGGAGATTCAGGGTTCAGGTCGTCTGCTTTTTGAAGACGGCACAAGTCATTACATCAATTATGACTGCCAGAACGGACATAAATACAAAAGCTCAGGCAAAATCATGCGGGAAAAGGGCCTGCTGAAACGCGGCGATATTCATGAACAGCGCCAATGGTTCGGAAAAAATCCGGACAGGGTGCGCGAAATCCTGAACGAAAACCCGAGCTACATTTTCTTTCGCCCCGGCAATAGCGGCCCCACCGGCGCCATCGGGCAGACTGTTGACGCCTGGCTTTCACTGGCCGCCTCAAGAAGCCATATTCCTCTTGGGGCTGTTGTCGCCTACGGCGTCAATGTCCCGGATATCCAGCACGGGCGCGTGCCGGTGCGCGGCATAGGCTTTGCCCAGGATGTCGGCGGGGCCATCAAGGGCAACCGCATAGACATTTTTTGCGGCTCGGATGAGCGGGCCGACTACGCCGCCAGCCACCTTGACGCCAAAGGGCCGGCCTGGATACTGACGGTGAAATAAGTGCTATGCTTCAAAAAAGGCCTTGTACGCTTCCACGGCAAACCAAATATCCGCGCAGCTTGCCAACTCACAAGGGCTGTGCATGGAAAGCACCGGCGGCCCGAAGTCAATGACCCGCATGCCGTATGCGGCCAGAAACAGGGCCACAGTTCCGCCGCCGCCCTGGTCTACCTTGCCCAGTTCCGCCGTCTGCCACGGAATGTCCTTTGCATTCAGCAGGCCGCGCAGAAAAGCGAAGTATTCCGCATCCGCCTCACTGGCGCCGTATTTGCCGCGTGAACCCGTAAATTTCGAAAAACAGGGGCCGTAACCCAGGCGGGCGGCATTCTGCTTTTCATGCAAATCCTGAAAATCCGGATCCAGAGCGGCCTGCACATCGGCCGACAGAGCGCGGCTGTTGAGAAAAACTTCCGCCAGGCGCCTGGCGGGGCTTACGGATGGAAGCAGATTTTCAACGCAATATTCGAAAAAGCGAGATGAAGCGCCGGTCGCGCCCTCAGAGCCGATTTCCTCCTTGTCCCAAAAAATCACGGCCCTGTTGCGCGCTCCGGGTTTTGCCCGCAAGAGAGCCTCCAATGCGGCGAACACGCATATTCTGTCGTCCTGTCCGTAACCGCCCACAAGAGCCTTGTCAAAACCGACAAAACGCGCCGGCCCGGCGGGAACAGCCTGCAACTCCGCCGTAATCATGTCTTCTTCGTAAATGCCATATTTGGCGTGCAACAGTTTCAGCAAGTGTTCCTTGACGGAGTTCTCATTTTTTTCACTCTGTTGCTCATTGCCGCCACCTGTGGAGGAGCTGTGGGCCAGAATGACATTCAACTTTTCAGCCTCAAAGGCTTCATTGAGTTTCTGATTTCCCTGTTTCTGCGCGAGGTGCGGCAGGAGATCGGCGATGCAAAACACCGGCTCGTCAGGTTTTTCCCCAATGGACACGGGAATTTTTTCCCCGTTCTCCCGCACCACCAGGCCGTGCAATGCCAGATGCCGCGCCAGCCATTGATGTTTGCGGATACCGCCGTAATAATGCGTCTTCGCCTGCACAACATCCGACTGCTCCACCAGCGGACGCTGTTTGAAGTCAAGCCGTGGCGTATCCACATGGGCCGCTATCAGCGCAAGCCCCTCATGCAACGGCGCGCTCCCGCGCCGCGCCGCAAAGACAGCCTTACCCCGCAGATTGCGGAACACGCGCTCGCCGGAAAATTTTTCATCATACTTTTCCTGGCGCAAACGGCGACAAATATAGTCCACTGTCTCACGCTCGGTTTTGCATGCGCTTAAAAATTCGATATAGCGTTCGGCCAAAGCTTCAGCTTTTTTCCGCAAGGCCGGAGTATTCAGCTTTTTCCACGCGCTTTGGGGTTGATAGGAAAATTTTTTTTTCATCTCTTCGTCCTTCTTGATATTTACAGGTACATCCGTACTTCCGTGCCGTGGCCTATCCCATGCCGCCCGAGAGCATCCTCATTCGCCGGATGTTACGAGGGCTTCCGCCATCAACCGTGCAATCAAGGAGTGATCACGGCTGAAAATGGTGCGCGGGTCCAGACAAAAGGCGTTTTCCTCCAATCTTCCGACAAGCGGCGGCTCGCAGGCCAGCAGACGCATTTTCAGGACATTGGCGCTGATCCGCGCCGGCTCCACGCATACCAACGTTGTCGGCAGTTCACATTCGGGGAAAGCCCCTCCCCCGACTCGCGATTCCCCCCTCCTGAGCGTTACCCCACAATGCCCCTGCGTCGCCTTGCGAATGCGAGCGGCGAGACTCCGAGCCTTGCGGGCCAACTCCTTTGGAGAAACGGCTATCATCCGCAACGTCGGTATATGCTTCATGGCGTCATTCAGAAGATACACACGCAAGGTGGCTTCCAGCGCGGCGAGACAGAGCTTGTCGCACCGCAAGGCCCGCATGAGGGGATTCGCCTTCATTTCATTGATCAATGCCTTGCGGCCGGCGATAATCCCAGCCTGCGGCCCTCCGAGGGCCTTGTCTCCCGAAAACATGACAAGATCGGCCCCGGCGGCGATGATTGAGGCGACTGTCGGCTCCGGCGGCAAACCGTAAGGAGAAAGATCCACAAGACAGCCGCTGCCCAGATCCTCAAAGAGCGGCAAGCCGCGCTTACGCGCGAGTTCGGCCAACTGCGGCAACGGTACGGCGGACTGAAAGCCCACAATGCGGTAATTCGAGGTGTGCACGCGCAACAGAGCGCGGGTGTTTTCCGTAATGGCGGCCTGATAGTCACGCAGATGGGTGCGGTTGGTCGCTCCGACCTCCCGCAGGCGCACACCGCTTTTTTCCAGAATTTCGGGAATGCGGAACGAACCGCCGATTTCCACAAGCTCCCCCCGGGAGACGATGACTTCGCCGCCTTTGCAGAAGGTGTCCAGCGCCAGAAGCACGGCGGCGGCGTTGTTGTTGACGACAACGCCGGCTTCCGCGCCGCTTAGCCGCCGTATCAGATCTTCGGCGACGTCGTGCCGGCTGCCCCGCCCTCCGGTTTCCCCGTCCATTTCCAGGCTGCAATACCCGGAAGCCGCGACGTCCAAAGCCCACCTTGCGCTGTCGGCCAGAACGGAGCGGCCGAGATTGGTATGCACCACAACACCGGCGGCATTCAACACAGGATGCAGGCCGCTTCGCAAAGCCCGCCGGATTTTTTTCAACATGGCGGGCAGTTGCGCGTCCAGCCCCAGAGCGGCCGTGTCCCGCCGCCGCTCATTGCGGATGTCTTCTCTCAGGTCATCCCAGAAGGCCGTAACCATATCGCGCAGCAGACCACGCGGAAGGCTGTGCGTCAAACCCGGATCAGCGGCCTCAAGGGCGGCAAGGCACACATCCACGGATGGTATGGAACGGTACAGATTTTTCATAAATTGTTCGCTCCTGTCAGCGCGGCGGGATAAAGGGCGAAGAATTCCGCCAGCAGATACAAGGAACCTGTCAGCAGGACGGGTCGGACGGAGCTTGTCGCTGTGATGCCGTTCAATGCGGACAGCGCCCCGGAGAGATCGTCCACAGGACGGGCTGTTTGCGGCGCCGTACTGTTCCAGACGGATGCGGCCTCTCCGGCCGGGACGGCCCGGGGATTTCGCAGGGTCGGAATGTACACCGGCGCGCCGCCGAGATAGCGCTTCAACAGCATGGCGGCCGGACGCCAATCCTTGTCCGCGAGACAGGTGAAAACAGCGCATGCCGGACGAATCCCGGCATCGCGCAAGGCTTCGACCAGCGCTTTCATGCCATGCGGATTGTGGGCGCCGTCCAGAAGCATGTCGGGATATTCCCCACAGCCCGTCAGGCACTGCATCCGGCCCGGTAAAAAAGCGTTCCGGAGGCCCTGCTCCTGCTTTTCCGCATTGTCCGCGTCACAGCCCAGCATGGGGGCCAAAAGACGCCATGCGGCAAGAGCCAAACCCGCGTTGATCAGTTGATGTGGGCCGGCGAGGCCGGATTCCAGGCGGGAACCACGCGGCAAGGGCCGCGCCTGATGCAGTGGGGCATTGTTCTTCCGCGCGGCGTGGGCCAGACAATCGGCAGCCGACGGGTACTGCGCGGCCGTGACGACCACCGCGCCGTCGCGAATGGCTGCGGCTTTATCCGTTGCGATCCGCAAAAGCGTTCTCCCCAGAATGTTTCCATGATCCATCGCTATGGGCGTAAAACAAAGAATATCCGCCTTCAAGGCTGTTGTCGCGTCGTAACGGCCGCCGAGGCCGGCCTCCAGTATCGCGACGTCAGCTTTGTTTTCTCTGAAAAGCAGCGCCGCCAACGCTGTCAGCCATTCAAAATACGTCAGAGGCCGGGAGCGCCTGCAAAGGGCGTTGGCGGCCTGAAGCCATTGTTCTTCCGACGGGGGCTGGCCGTCAATGCGAATACGCTCCAGAGGCGATACAAAATGCGGCGAGGTATATAAACCGGAGCGGCAACCGTGCGCTGTGCAGAGAGAGGCCAGAAACGAGGCCGTGGATCCCTTGCCGTTGGTGCCGAGCACCTGAACGGCAACAAACGGCGGTCTCTCCAGCCCCAAATCGGCTAACGCCTGCCGTACGCGCTCAAGGCTCAAATCCATGTGGAAAAGCCCAAGGCTGTCGAGATACTCCAGCGTTTCGCCGAAAGCTTTGAATCTGTCGCCCTTGCCGTTTGCCATGCTTGCCGGACCGCATTCGTGCAATCAGAATTGCTCCGCCTGATCAGATTGACGTCAAATCCGTCCACGGCGGTTTTAGAGCGGTTCAACATTAGAAAATGTTTGACCGCTCAACGCGGATTTTTTGAAAATCCACGTTATGAAGCTCTGTTAAAGCCACGCCCGCTACGGCGCTTCACAACGCGAACGGCTCGCGCCCGCGCCTCGCCGCCAGATTGGCGTAAGGCGAATCCACTTGGTCGCCAAGCGACGATCTCAGGCGTAAAATACTCTATATGGTCCGGCGCAGTTTAATCAATTTTATTGCGACGGTCATCAAGAATCTGTAATATGCCTTTAAACGCGACGGGGGGGCATATTGCCGTTGCGACATCATCCGCTTGAAAGTCCTGAAAATCGGAGCGTCAGTATTTGCGGCCGTCAGGCGAGTTCCTGGCGATATTGCAGGGATTGACGCAGGGTTTCCTTGTCCATGTATTTGACTTCCGCACCAAGGGGGATGCCTTGAGCAAGGCGGGAGATTTTCAGATGCGGAAAACGTTCGGATAACATCCGGCGTATGAAGGAGGCGGTATTTTCCGCCTCCAGGGTAGCCCCCAAGGCCAGTACAAGTTCCTTAACCTCGCCTTCAGCCAGACGACGCACAAGCCGCTCCGTCTCCAGGGCTTCAGAACCCTTTCGGGCCAGTGGTTCCAGAAGTCCGCCCAGTATCATGAATTGGCCGTGATAAAAACCACCTTCATCAAGAGTCAGCATACTGTCCCATTCCGTCACCAGGCACAGAATGTCGCGGGCGCGGGCGGCATCGGCGCAGATAGCGCAGGGGTCTTCAGCGGTAAGACCGCCGCAACGCGAACACAGATGCAGAGCATCGCGCAAGTCATAAATGCCGCTCCCGAGACGGCGCGTTTCCGATTCCGGCCACTTGAGCAGGGCCATAGCCGCGCGCAGGGCGGATTTCGGCCCCATGCCCGGTAGGCGGGCGAGCTGTTCCACAAGAGCTTTGAGCGGCGCGGGGGCGCGGGAGTGCATGGGAGGCTAAATCATGCCGGGGATTTTGATTCCGCCTGAAATGGCGTTCATTTCCCGTTCCAGGGTTTCACGGGCAATGCGTCCCGCTTCGTTTACGGCCGCCACAACGAGATCCTGCAACATCTCCGTGTCGCCTCCTTCCAGGGCCTTGGGGTCGATGCGCAGGCTCACAAGTTCCTGCTTGCCGGAAACCTCGGCCTTGACCATGCCGCCGCCGCTGGAGGCTTCGTAGGTATGTTCCGCAGCTTCTTGCTGCAATTTTGCCAATTTCTGTTGCATAACCTGCGCCTGGCGCAGGATATCGTTCATATTGCGCACAAAAATTCTCCTCGTTTCGATTTACAAGCCAAAACCGTACCAGTGGTCACGATGTTTTTTCCGTGCAGCGCTCAAGTCTTGCGCCGAGCACTTCCATGCAGGGGGCGAGTTCCTCGCGCTGGCGGAATTCTTCCATTAACTCCCGCTCACTGGGCTTCTGCGGCGCGTCCAGCAGCACAAGTCTTGTGTCTTTCGCGCCGAAAGCCCGGAGCGCCTCCAGCAATTCCTCCCGGTGCAGTTCAAGTTGCTCACGCTGTGTGCCGTGTTTCGATTTCAGGCGCAGCTCATCGTCCTGCCATTCCGCCGTCAGTCCAGCCAACAGAGGGATTGCGGGCGCAGGCCGTCCGGCCTCAAATTCCGCCTCGCAAAAAGCGAGAAAGGACGGCCAGTCCCTTGGAAAAATCTTGTCGGCCTGTGGAGGGGCGGGTGGATTTTTCGGCCGGACCACGGTCGGGGGAGTGTGCGGCGAGGCCGGAAACTCCTCTGTTTTGCCGGTCTCTTTCTCTGGAGCGAGCCTGTCGAGGGGCAGCAGCCTGGGCAGCATGACCAAATTGAGCAAAAGCAGTTCCAGGGCCGCGCCGGGGTCTGGGGTATACACGATGCCCCGCCTGGCTTCAAGAGCCGTTTGCCAGGCCGCGTGCAGATGGGCCGTTGAAAAGCTCCGCGCCGTATTTTGCAGAAAAACCGCTTCGTCGGCGGAGAGGCGCAGAGAAGTCAGCACAGCCTCGCCGCCTTCGCGTAAAAAAAAGAGGTCACGCAGGCGGCTGATAAGTTCGCGCAGAAAAAAGCCCGCATCCAGACCGTCGGCGAGCATCCGCCGGCAGATGTCCGCTGCGGCCGCGCAATCCTGAAGGCGCATGGCCTCAAAGAGGGCTTCGAAGACTTCCTGCCCAGCCACGCCCAGCACATCGCGGGCGGCGGCGGCGGAAAGCTTTGTTCCGCCCAGGGCCAGCACCTGGTCCAGAAGCGACATACCGTCGCGCACACTGCCTGCGGCGCGCCGGGCGATCAGACGCACGGCGCCGTCTTCGAAGTCAAGGCCCTCTTTAACCAGGACGCCCGCCAAATGCGTGTGCAGGGCGTCTTCAGACAAATGACGGAAGACAAAATGCTGGCAACGGCTGACAATGGTGACGGGGAATTTATGGGCTTCGGTTGTGGCGAAAATAAAAACCACGCGCGGCGGCGGCTCTTCCAGGGTTTTCAACAGAGCGTTGAAGGCGTGGCGACTGAGCATATGGGCTTCGTCAATAATGAAAATCTTGTAACGCCCCTCCATTGGCGCGTAACCTATGTTTTCCCGCAGGGCGCGGGCGTCGTCCACACTGTTGTTGGATGCGCCGTCGATTTCCGTCACATCCACGTGCCCTCCATGAATGATGTCACGACACTGCGGGCATTGATCGCACGGTTCCGGAGCGGGTGCGTGGGCGCAGTTGAGGGCTTTGGCGAAAACTCTGGCAATGGTGGTTTTACCCACGCCCCGCGTGCCGCTGAGCAGATAGGCGGGAGCGGGATTGTCTTCCGCCGCTGCGCGGGAAAGAACGGCCTTGATCATATCCTGTCCCGCCACTTCGGCAAAAGTCTGGGGACGGTAACGCGCGGCCAGTGACGCCCGTTTCATTATATGCTGTAGCGGCTCAGCCAGGAGGCGTATTTGGGTTTTTCGCCCTTGACGACTTCAAAGAAGGCCTTCTGCAGGCGCTTGGTCACGGGCCCGGCCTGTCCGGCCCCGATGACGCGGCGGTCCAATTCTCGGATGGGGGTGAGTTCGGCCGCCGTGCCGGTAAAAAATGCCTCGTCGGCGATATAGAATTCATCACGGGTAAACTGCTGCTCTTCCACCGTATAACCCAAATCGCGCGCCAGTTTGACGACGGAATCCCGCGTGATGCCGCCCAGGATGGATGTCCAGGGCGTTGTCTTGATGATCCCCTCGCGCACGATAAAAATATTTTCGCCTGTGGCCTCGGAAACAAAACCTGCCGTATCCAGCATGACGGCTTCGTCATAGCCGTCCTCCTTGGCTTCCACCTTGGCGAGAATGGAATTGATGTAATTGCCCGAGGCCTTGGCCTTTGTCATAAGGGTGTTCACATGCATGCGCGCGAAAGAACTGGTTTTGACGCGGATGCCTTTTTCCAGCGCTTCGGCCCCCAGATAAGCGCCCCAGGGCCATACGGCGATGATGGTCTGCACCGGGTTGGCGCCGGGATAAACTCCCATTTCCCCGTACCCCACAAAGGAAAGCGGGCGCACGTAGCCCTCCTTGAGCTTGTTGGCCTGCAGGGTTTCCAGGCAGGCTTCGGCTATGTGCTCCTTTGTGTGGGGGATGTCCATCCGCAGGATTTTTGCGGAGTTGACGAGACGGGCGCAGTGGTCATTAAGACGGAAAACGGCGGAGCCGCCGTCCACACAGGCATACGCCCGCATACCCTCAAAAACGGCGCTGCCATAGTGCAGGGCATGGCAGAGCACATGAACCCGGGCTTCATCCCAAGAAACCATTTTGCCGTCAAACCAGATGAATTGCGTTGTTTGCATAAAGCCCCTCGTAAAGGCATTGAAATATATTTCGGAGAAACTCGTTTCAGTTGTAGATAACGGAAAACCGCCGCTCATGGCAAGCCCCGATGCGGCGGAAGAGTTTTCCTTAAAACGAACCGACGAAAAAGGGACTGGCGCCGCCACTTCAAGACACGGCACGAAGAACGATGTCTGAATCTCCCGCACATCCCAAAATCACTCCGGGATCGGCCAATACAATACTAATTATGTTATTTTTAGCATAAAATATGCCTATTGTATTTTTTTTCGAAACAGCTAACGTAAATTGGACTTCTCGTTTCAAAACGTGTTGCAGCGGCCGGGGTTTTCCTTATGCCGGGAAAAAAGTTTTCTCGTCTCATATGCGGTTGCATCGGTCTTGTCGCCTTGCTGACAATGTCGGCTTACGGTCTGCATGCCACATCCTCGCAGGAATTCTGTCTTTCCTGTCATGAGATGTCGCCGCAGGCGGAGGAAATCCGCTATTCCTCTCATGCCCTGAGCGCTGACAAACGACCGATAACCTGTGCGGAATGCCATTTGCCCGCCGGATTCGGCCCGCGTTTTATGGCGGTCAAAATTTATTCCGGCGTCAAGGACGCTGTTCTGCATTTTTTCCTGCCGGATGGCGGCCTGAGCAGAGCACCCCTTCAGGCGCGAGCCAGGCGCTTTGTGGATGACGCCAACTGTTTGCGGTGCCATGCAGATTTATACAAAAAAGCCGACGGCAAGGATGCTGTTTCCGATCTCGGCAGAATCGCCCACGATGCCTACCTCGGGAAAAACGGCCAGGCGAGGAGCAACTGCGCGGGCTGTCATATCAATTTAGCCCACCTGCCCCTCTTTGACCGCAGGCTTGACGTGAACCGGAAATTTGCCTCACGGCTTCAGAACAAGGAGGCGTTGCGCTGATGGCCGCCAAAAAACCGTTGCTTATTATCGCTCTGCTTTTGGCCCTCGCGGGAGGATTTTACCTTTATATCAACATCATCTTCCCGCCGGTGCGCTGTGAAGCCGCCAAACATCCGGAAGCACCGGAGCAATACGCCGACTGCCTTGAATGCCACCTCAAGGTAACGCCCGCAACAGCCCAGAATTGGCGGGAGTCCAAACATGGCGTGCTGCTGGTCAAATGCGTCGTCTGTCATGGCCTGCCGGACGGCAAGGGATCTGTGCCCTTTGCCGCGAAACCCGGCGTTCAGGACATTTGCGTCCGCTGCCATGAGCCGGCCATGAAGCAGATGGTGGAGAAATACGGGGCTGAGCTTGAATGCGACAGCTGCCACCCGCATCACCAGAATCCCATGCACCGCAGAGCATTTGAGGCAAAAAAACCTTCCAAGACATCGTTTTAAAAAAAGGAGTTGCGTATGGCTGTTTCAAGACGGGAATTCCTCAAAGGTTCCGCCGCGGCCGTGGCGCTTTCAGCTTTGGGCGCGCCAGTGCTGGCGGCCACCGGCAGCGCCGGGCCGGACAAGTGGGTTAAAGGAGTCTGCCGGTATTGCGGTACCGGCTGCGGTGTTCTCATAGGTGTTAAAGGCGATAAAGCCGTGGCCATAAAAGGCGACCCCAACAACCACAATGAAGGCAAGCTCTGCCAGAAAGGAGCTTTGCTGATCCCCGCTGTAGTGTACGCCAAGGATCGCATCACAGACCCCATGATACGCAAGGGCGGCAAAAAAAGCCCCCTGGAAAAAGTTTCCTGGGAGGAGGCCCTTGATTTCGCAGCTAAACATTTCAGGGAAACCATTCAGAAAGACGGACCGCAGGCCGTAGCCTATTACGGTTCGGGCCAGGCTCTCACTGAAGAGTCCTACCTCGCCAACAAAATATGGAAGGCCGGCCTGCGTTCCAACAATGTTGACGGCAATCCGCGTCTGTGCATGGCTTCCGCCGTGGCCGGCTACCTTACCTCCTTCGGTAAGGACGAGCCTATGGGCACCTACAACGACATTGACAACGCCACCTGTTTTTTCATCATCGGTTCCAACACTTCCGAGGCCCATCCCATCCTTTTTGACCGTATCGCCCGCCGCAAGGAAAGCTCGCCGGACGTCAAAATCATTGTGGCTGACCCGCGCCGTACCAATACGGCGCGTATCGCGGATATGCACGTGCCCTTCAAGCCGGGCACTGATTTGGCCCTGCTCAACGGCATGGCCAACGTGATTTTCCGGGAAGAGCTGGACAACACCCGTTTTATCGACCGTTACACGGCCTTCAAGAAAGGTACGGGTGAGGCGGCCAGCCTTGAGGAATACAAAGCCTTCGTGGCCGAGTACACGCCGGAAAAAGTGCAGGAGATATCGGGTATTCCCGCAGCGGACGTGGTAAAGATAGCAAAATTGTTCGCGGAATCCACAGCCGCCGTCTCCTTGTGGTGCATGGGCATCAATCAGCGTTCCAAGGGCGTATGGGCCAATAACCTCATCCACAATCTGCACCTCATCACCGGGCAGATCGGCCGCCCCGGCGCGACGCCTCTTTCCCTCACCGGTCAGCCGAATGCCTGCGGCGGCGTACGCGACACCGGCTGCCTCGCGCATCTTCTGCCTGCCGGCCGCATGGTTGAAAACGAGCAGCACAGAAATCAGATGGAAGATTTCTGGGGCGTGCCGCGCGGCACCATTCAGCCAAAAATGGGGCTCCATACTGTAGCTCTGTTTGAAAATATGGTGCAGGGCAATGTAAAGGCGCTTTTCATCCACTGCACCAATCCCGCGCATACCTTGCCGCATCTGAACAAATACACGCCTGCGCTGGAAAAGGCCTTTGTGGCTCAAACGGAATGTTTTATGGATGCGGAAACCCTGAAATACGCCGATGTGGTCTTTCCTGCCGCCTTCTGGTGCGAAACCGATGGCGTTTACGGCTGTACGGAACGGCGTTATGCCTTGACTGAGCAGGCCATTCCACCGTTGGGCAATTCCCGCCCGGTCATCCAGGTGCTTATGGATTTCGCCAAACGGGTGGGCGTTGATCCCAAACTCATGCCCTACAAGAATGCCGCCGATATCTGGGAGGAATGGCGCAAGCTGAGCAAAGGCAGCCCCTATGATTTCTTCGGCATAACCCGGAACCGGCTGAAGAAAGAGTCAGGCATCAAGTGGCCCTGCCCGACGGAAGACCACCCCGGCACCAATCTGCGCTATGTTCGCGGCGAGGACCCCCTTGTACCCAAGGATCATCCCGACAGGATATTCTTTTACGGCAGCCCCAACGGCAAAGCCACCATCTGGCTGCGCCCGCATCAGCCGCCCTTTGAGCCGGCCGATGCGGAGTATCCCTTTGTGCTTACCACAGGCCGCGTGATTGACCAGTGGCATACGGCCACCATGACCGGCAAGGTGCCGGAACTGCACAGGGCCTACCCCTCCGCCTTTGTGGAGATAAATCCCGACGACGCGCAAAAGCTGGGCGTCAAAAACGGCGATCAGGTAGTGCTTGAAACCCGGCGCGACAAGATGACCTTCCCGGCGCGCATTACGGACACATGTATGCCGGGCCTTGTTTTCTGTCCCTTCTTTGACAAGGCGAAACTGGTCAACCGTCTCTTCCATGACGCTGTGGACGCGGCGTCCAAGGAGCCGGAATACAAAATCTGCTCCACAAAGGTCTATAAACAGGCTTGAACCCTTTCCGCGTCCCGCGCCGTCGAAAGCGGCGGCGCGGGACGCGAAGGATGCTTTATGGCGATTGCCGGTTTGCTTGTGCGTGTTCTCTCCGGTCAGGCCGAAGAAGTAGAGGCCGCCATCGGCGCCATGCCGGAAATGACCACCTACGGCGTGCACCATGACAATCACCTTGTCGTGGTGGCCGACGCGCCTCATGAAAAAATGGAGATATTGTTCCGCCAGGTACGCGATGTCCCCGGCGTACTGACCTGCGCCGTAACTTCCATGACGCTGGAAGACGAGCTTTTTCCGGAATGACCCCGCTGTGATGAATTTTTTGCGCCCTCCCGGCGTCTTCGCTGAGAAAGACCTGCGGGCGCGTTGCATCGCTTGCGGAAAATGCGCGCAAGTCTGTAACAACGCCTGTATCAGGCTGATGCCAGACAGCCCCTTCGGCCCGGAGACGCCCAAAGTCTTTCACAGGACAAAGCCGTGCATCCTCTGCATGAAGTGCGGCGAAATCTGCCCTACGAACGCCCTTCGCAAGGTTTCCGTCAAACAGGCCGGCATGGGATTCGCCGAGCTTGACAGAGGGCGTTGCGTCAATTACCGCAGGGAAAATCCCGTCATGTGCTGGACATGCTATGAGCGTTGCCCCCTGAAAGCTGAGGCCATTGTGCTCAAAGGCGGACGTATCCCCGCAGTGACCGAGATCTGCGTGGGCTGCGGCGTGTGCGAATACGTTTGCCCCGTTGACGCCATACACGTGACTCCCTCGCGCCGCATGAAGAACGGAGGAAGCGGAAAATGAGCGCCCTGTCGCCGTTGCGCCGCGCAACGCAATGGGCCGTTGTTCTGCTCTTTCTTGGCGTTCCTCTGCTGAACGCGACGGGGAATCATATTGTGAGCGGCAATTTGTTTTCCTTCAGCGCAGGCCCCCTGACACTGGCCGATCCGCTGGCCGTGTTGCAGGCCTGTGCGGGCGCTCTCTCCGGCACGCCAACCATGCTCTGGGCCGCGGGTCTCACTTTGCTGGCCGCTGCTGTTCTGGGGCCGGTTTTTTGCTCCTGGATATGTCCTTATGGCTTGTTTTCCGAGCTTGCTTGCAAGGCGCTGCGGCGTGGTCGAAACAATACCCCCGGCGCAAGGCCACGGCTTGCATTTCACGCCTTTGCCGTCAAAACGGGCATCGTGTGCGCCGGATTTCTGACGATTGCGCTTTACCCCTCCCCCTGGCTCAATCAGCTCTCCATGCCCGGTTGGTGCACACGTGTTCCGCAGCACGTAGTGCTGTACCGGGAGATACTGTGGGGGGCCGGTCTTGTTTTGTCGGTCTTGACTGTGGAAGTTCTTGCGGGCAGACGTCTGTGGTGCCGTTATATCTGTCCGCAGTCCGTGCTTGTTTGCCTTGCCGGCATGTTGCTGCCCGCGCGCTTGCGCATAAGATTCAACCCAAAAGCCTGCACATGCGGGAAGGCAAACCCTTGCGCCTCAGCCTGTTCGCTGTTTCTGAACCCCCGTAGCGGCGGCGCAGCGCAACGTCTGCAGTGCACCAATTGCGGAGACTGTGTGAACGCCTGCCGTAAAAAAGGGAATGCCTTGAGTTTTGTCTGCGGCTCGGCAACGTCAACATGACCATACGTATGCTCATTTTTGATATCTGACGCCGCCCATAATCTTCGCCCGCCAAAAAAGACACGGGGTGCTTACCCCGCCAGATTGATGCCAAACCCGCCTTTGGCGGGATTTGTAAAGGCACGCTCACTCCGGCGCTTTACGGCGGGAATGAATCCCGCCTACGCCCATGTATGTCTTGATACACTTCGCTCCGCCCGGAACTCGCCTTCCTTGTCTGAACCAAAGTGAGCCAATACCAAAAAGGGGAAAGCCTTGACACGACGGCTTTTCCAGGATATTTTGTAAAAAATGCGTTTAATGTGTTTGTTGTTGATTACATGCTACGTCCAAGGAGTTGAAGCGTGAATATTCTGATTTTCGGACCCAACGGCAGCGGCAAGGGCACCCAGGGCGATCTCATCAAACAGAAATACAGCCTCGCCCACATTGAATCCGGAGCCATTTTCCGGGAACACATCGGCGGCGGAACGGATCTTGGAAAGAAGGCCAAGGCCTACATTGACCGCGGCGATCTGGTGCCCGACGACCTCACCATCCCCATGGTGCTGGAGACGTTGAAGACAAAGGGGCAGAAGGGCTGGCTGCTGGACGGTTTTCCCCGCAATATGGCCCAGGCCGAAAAACTGTGGGAAGCCTTGCGGAAAGAATCCCTGAATCTTGATTACGTTGTGGAAATCCTGTTGCCCCGCGAAACCGCCAAAAACAGAATTATGGGCCGCCGCCTCTGTAAAAACAACAATAATCATCCCAACAATATCTACATTGACGCCATCAAGCCCAATGGCGACAAATGCCGCGTTTGCGGCGGCGACCTCAGCGCCCGCGGCGATGATCAGGACGCAGCCGCCATCAACAAGCGCCACGACATTTACTATGACGCCAGGGAAGGTACCCTTGCGGCTGCCTATTATTTCAAAAAGTTGTCCGGCGAGGGTAAAACCATCTATATTGAACTCAACGGCGAAGGCAGCATTGACTCCATCAAGGAAACGCTGCTTTCCAAACTGGCCTGACGTTTTTCCGCGCCGCCATTTCGGCGGCGCGGCGCTCTATTGACTGATCCGCATGTGAGGATAGCCTTATGCCGGACATCGGGACACGCGACTGGAGTCCCGCCGCGATTATGCGCACTTCCGGCGCGTACTGGGCGTCCTTTGCCCTGCACAGCGGCGTTGAACTGGGCATTTTCACGACCTTGAACAATGTTGCCCTTTCGGCCGCCGAACTCGCCGAAAGGCTGGGTTGCGACCCACGCGGCACAGAAGCGCTTCTGACAGCCCTCACTGCCATGGAGCTGCTGAAAAAATCCGGCGACACTTACAGCGCCGCCCCGGCGGCGCGGCGGTATCTGAGCGCCGACAGCCGGACTTATCTGGGGCACATCGTTTTGCATCACAGCCATCTGGTGCCTGCCTGGAGCCGGCTTTCGGAAGCCGTGCGCGGCGGCGCGCCCACGCGGGACGCTCGCTTCCGTGAGCCGGATGAGCGGGAACATTTTTTGCTCGGCATGTTCAACGTGGCCTGCGGGCAGGCCGAAATCGTCGCCGGAGCGCTGGATTTGACCGGTTGCACACAATTGCTGGACCTGGGAGGCGGGCCGGGGACATATGCCGTCCGCTTCTGCTTGAAAAATCCGCAACTGAACGCCGTCATCTACGATCTGCCCACAACCCGTCCGGTGGCGGAAAGCATTGTCGCCCGTTTCGGGTTGAGCGACCGGATTGTTTTTACGGAAGGAGATTTTTTGCTTGACCCCATCAAGGGCATCCATGATGTTGTCTGGATATCCCAGGTGCTGCACTCAATGGATGACGAAACTTCGGCCGCGCTGCTGCACAAGGCGGCCGGCGTCCTTGCGCCGGGCGGACGCATCTTCATCCAGGAATTTTTGCTCAATGACGCCAAGGACGGGCCGGAACATCCCGCGCTGTTCGGCTGCAACATGCTGGCGGGCACGGAGAAGGGCAAGGCCTATACGGAAGCTGAAGTCAGGGGGCTGTTGAAGTCGGCCGGGGCAAAGTCCATTTTCCGCATCGCTCTGGAATTGCCGCAGGGATGCGCCATACTGGCCGGCAGATTCTGAAATCCCTTCCATCAGGGCAAATTGCTCTGGCGGCGGGGCGAACGTCTCGCCGCTCACTGCCAGGGCGTAGGCGAAATTTACTTTCGCCGTTAAGCGCCACGGCAAGTGTCAAAGTTAATCTGCTCTAAAATGTGTAATTGGCCTTGCGAGAATTTGTTTGCAGATTCTTGCCTCAAGTTTGTCGCAAGGCCAATGTACTTTGCCGCCAGGGAACAATCTTCCGCATAACATACTCTCAAAAGGGATCAAAAAACTTGGGGCGGACACGGCCACGGCGGAGACAAAAAAATGGGAACAGCGGCGGACGAACTGGCCGGACTTTGCGCGACTCTCGGTTCCAATCCCCTTTTCACTCAGGGGCCTGGCGGCAACGTCTCCGTCAAGGACGGCGACAGGCTGTGGATCAAGGCTTCGGGCTCCTGGTTGGCGGACGCCGCGAACAGGGACATCTTTCTGCCCGTTTCCAGGAGCGCGGTTCTGGAAATTGCCGACAGGGGGCTGAAGAGCTTCCCGGCGCGCGGAGGCCGGTCGCCTTCCGTGGAGGTCGTTCTTCACGCGCTTCTGCCGCAACGCCTTGTTCTGCATCTGCATATGCTGGATGCCATCATACAGGCCAGCCTGCCCGATGCGCGCCAACGCCTTGACTCTCTGCTTTCCGGTCTTGCCTGGCGTTTTTTGCCCTATGCCAGACCGGGGCTGCCCTTGAGCCGACTGGCGCAGGATGAGCTTCGCAACGACGATACCTCCCCTTCCGTATTCATCCTCAAAAATCACGGGGTGGTTATCGCGGCCAGGGACCAGGCTGAGGCCATATCCCTGACAAATACTCTGGCGCGCCGTCTGTGGCTTGCGCCTCGCCCCCTCCTGGTTCCCGACATCCCGGCCCTTTTGAGGAACAATGATCTGCAATGGCGGATTCCCACATCTCCCTGGCCCCACGCTCTGGCCTTCGGCAAGGCCGCGGCCGCCTTACGCCGGAACTGGCCGCTGTGCCCCGAGCAGGTTTTCTGTCTCGGCGCAAAAATATGCGTAATTGCCCCCGAAACGCGGCTCGGAGCCGCCGTGCGGGCATTTTCCGATGCCAACGGTTACAAGCCGCCTTTGGCCGTCATTCCCGAATGCGGCGTGCTCTTTGCGCCCGATATTGATGCTTGCGCCGAAGCTCTGGTGGAGGGCATGGCGCATGTGGCTCTGCGCACACCGGAAAATGTCCCCCTGGAAACCTTGGGGGAGGCCGACCTTGCCCAACTGGCTCCCAGAACAATTTAAAATGAAAATAGACTATACATAATATGTATGCATATTTATTAACTAAAAATCCATTTATAAAAGCTGCTGGATGTAATGTTTCAATAGGTTGTTCACCCTCCTTAAGCAAAAACCACGCTGTGGTTGTCATGGAAGACTTGAAAGTGAGAGATATGTCCCGGTCGGCATCCGGCAGTTTGGAAAGCCCAGGTCGGAATGTCCGTGCCAAGTCCGGATTGAACAAGTCGATACTGGACCAAGGCTGGTTCGAGTTCCGCCGTCAGCTTGCCTACAAACTGGCTTTGTCCGGCGGAACCCCTTTCTGCTTCCCCACACGAGGGAGAGAACAGCGTGGCTCCTGGCAAGATTTTGCCGGGATGGCCGGTGTTGGGCATCTCCAACACCGGCCTGGCGTTAAAGCCTTTTTTTCACGCTCAGAATATTCAGGCGCACATTCAGATTCGGGTCACTGCATTTTTCAGGTCAATGAATCTTTTGCTCGACTCCTTCAGCAGCCTGGATATAGCGCACCACGGATTCCGAAAAACCGTTGATGTGCGTCCATTCGCCGTAACCAATGCCGTTTTTGTAACTCGCGACATTGATCATATACCCCTTGCCTTTGGGAGCCGGAATATCGTCTGCGCTTTGCTCGTCGGTGATAACCACAAGCCGGTCATAGTCGCCCGGCAGCGCGGCAAGAGCCCGCCCCAGGTAAGTGGAGCGATGTGATTGCGAGGCCGTTATCGCGTCCCGCAGGGCCAAGCCCTTGCGCGCCGGCACTTCCACTAGCGTGTCGGAAAAGCTGAACACCCGCGTCTGCTGCGAGATGCCTGTCAGCAGCACGGCCAGAGCGACGGCGGCATCCAGACGAGTGAGGTCGCCTTTGCGGGAAAGCGCCGCTTCCATAGAGCCGGACACATCCACAACAACAGTGGTTTTACCCGACAGAGCATCCAAGGTCGCCAGCGTCATTTGCATGGCCCGATCCAAAACCGGTTCAAAAACAGGCGCGGCTTTTGCCGCTGCCACAAAGCGGAACGGCAGGGCTTTGGAGCGAACGGCCCCTTCCAGCAGGGCGTCTGTTACCAACTGTTCATCAACTCCGCTTTCCGCCATATTTCGCAAGTTGCGGAGCAGCGCCAGATAGCCCAGCCGATTTTCCCGCAGCAGGCGGGTAAAGGTTTCTTTCTTGTCCGTCCCGGAAGAAAGCGCGACTTCCCATGTGTCTGGAGAAGGAAGCGTGCCTTCCGCAAGCTGTTTCCATGTCGCGGCCTGCTCCCCATCCTTTGGTTTGGCATGGACCATGAACAGCACGTCCCGCAGTTTGACTGGGCCGGGCCGATCGTACTTGGCGAGCTGGTAGGCGTCGAATTTTTGGAACGCCTTGGCCAAGCCTAGGCTCAGGACTCATTAATTAAGATAAAAAATAACAGTGAAAGCAATACAAATCGCCGACAAAAATGTATGAGCGCATCGGTCATAGCGCATGGCGATTCTGCGCCAATCTTTGAGT
>JAITGC010000025.1 GCA_031280915.1 Desulfovibrio sp.
TTTTTTCCAGACAAACGGTTGTGCTGTTTTGTTGTATGCTTCCTGGAAGGCCTTTATCTGTGCGCTAAGTTCTTGCGTGCTTGAAAAGCTTGCGCCACGCAAGGACTTGAGAGTCAGGATGCCAAACCATATTTCCACCATATTCAGCCAGCTTGCACTTGTTGGCGTGTGACCCCGTCTCCTACCCGATGATTACAGGCGAGAAAAGGGCAGAAGGCCAGAACCTGCTCCGTGAGCGTGCGTATTGCGCCCCTGCAGTTGTGAAGCGACAGTGGAAGCTGTAATTCCGGGAAGGGGTTCCGCGCATCAGGCGGCATCAGGCAAGCCTTACGGTACTGCAGAGCGGGAGTTTTCACCGCCTCCGCCAACACCAGCATGGGCGGATCGGCGATTCGCGCGTGTACCGGGAGCAGGCGGATAACTGTGAGCCCCGATTCCGTAAGCGCGGACAGCAGTTTCTCCACTCTGGCTGCAGGGAACACGATGCCGAAACGCCCGTCGGGCGTCATGGCCAGTTCGGCGGCGCGGCAAAAGGCGAGGAGGCTACCCTCGGTTTCAAACAGCGCAGTAAGACGCATCCGGCTGACGGGCAGACGACCGCAACGGGGCTGTCTGTAGGGGGGATTCGCCAGGACAAGGGAAAAGGCGCCCGTATCCTCCCTTAGCGGCTCCGGGGATGCCACATCGCGGCACACGGCCGTAAACCTGTCGGCGAAACCCAGTCGGGCGGCGTTTATCCGCGTCGCTTCCACCAGTTCCGGCTGGAGGTCAAGGCCACAGGCATTAAGGGCGGGGTAGCGGCAGAGCATGCCCAGAGCGACGACGCCACAGCCGGTGCCTATATCCAGCAGCCGTCCCCCGATCCCTTGATTGGCGGGAGTCAAAAACGAGGCCAGTAGCAGGGCGTCCAGGGAAAAGCGAAAACTGCCCTCCGGCTGGAAGAGACCGCGGGGGAAAAATGATCTGGCCACCTCCACGCTGATACTGTTCATATTGCGCACCCTTTCCGCGTATTGCAGCAGCTTTTTTTTCTTGCCTGTCCAGCGTCTGCTCTGTTAATTGAACAAGAATGTCGCCGATACATTTTTCATCCATGAAGAACGCAACCCTTGAAGCATCGTACATGCGGGTTACAGTGGCGCAGTATAGCGCCGATGAGGTCATCCAGCAATTCCTGGCCTTGTATAACTGTATGGATTTCAAGCTGGAATTGGAAGATATAGGAATCAGTCGCTTTCAGTTCGTGCGCCGCAAAAAAGTCCTGAGAGAGTTGCGTGCGCTCAGCATCGCCCTATGGGGACTGGCTTTGAAAAAATCTTTTCCCAAAGATGCCGTGCATTTCTTTGAAACCTTCCGGGCATCTTTCCCGGTCTTATTCCCCGTTGCCAAGGAACAGGCGATGATGGAAAACCGCGTTAATATCTATGTTGACTGCCTGAACGCCAAAAAAGATATGGACTTCCTGCCTGTCGCCGAATATCTGGCTGAAGTCCTGGCTCTGGATGCCGACGATACGCCTCGGTTACGGCTGAGGCTCTCCCTGATCACACGCAATCTGTATACCATGATTTTTGACAGGCTTGTGTAAGCCCAATCAGCCGTGCGAACCGTATGCTTCTGCAACAGCAACATCCCCTGGGGCGGCGGTGAAAAATGGCATTTGGAAGCGGCTCTGGCTTTGGCGCGCAGAGGCTGGCGGGTGCTTTTCCTTTGCCGTCATAACGGTGAACTTCACAGGCGTCTTCAGGACGCGGCAGGCGTGCGGATCCTGCCGCTGGCCCTTGGCAGGTATTCTTTTCTCAATCCCTTGAAGCGCGCCCGTTTAACTCGCCTTTTCAAGCGTGAAGGTGTGGACGCCGTAATCATGAATCTGCCGGCGGATCTCAAAGCAGTTGCTCCGGCTGCCAGAGCCGCCGGGGTCGAGCATATCGTTTACCGGCGGGGAAGCGCTCTGCCGGTACGCGATTCCTTGTTGAATCGTCGCCTCTACGGCAAGGTTATTACTCGCCTGATCGTCAATTCCGAAGCCACGCGGCGACAAGTTCTGATTAATAATCCCGCCCTGATTGCGCCGGAACGCATCACTATGCTGCCCAACAGCCTTGACACGGCGGCCTTTGATGAAGCCCTGCAGGCAGCGAAACGTTCCGCTATCCTTTCTCTTCTCCCTGCCCCCCTTTCTTCGCCGCCGACTTTTCTCATAGGTAACGCGGGCAGGCTGACCCGGCAAAAGGGACAACATCTGCTTCTGCACCTTTGCCGCAGATTGCTGGACGCCGGACTTGACTGTGCCGTGATTATCGCTGGAACGGGAGAGCGCGAGGCGGAGTTGCAAGGTCTGGCAAAGCGCCTTGGACTCGGCGATAGAGCCGTGTTCACCGGTTTTATGGCAGATCTCGCGCCCTTCTGGCGCAGTATTGACCTGTTCGTTCTCAGCTCTCTCTGGGAAGGGTTCGGTAGCGTGCTGCTTGAAGCTATGCTGGCTCGGAGGCCTGTGTTCGCCTTTGCCGTCAGCAATATCCCCGAACTGATTTTTGAGGGTGGACCGGATGGAATCGGAAACGGCAGACTGTTTCCCTTGCCTGCCGAAGAGATACCCTATTGTCCGGATATATCGGATAGGGGAGGGCTTTCAGCGCCTGCCACAGGTCGCGGTCAAGCCTCTTCCCCTCCATCTCCTGAAAAGCGCGGCGCGTGGCGCGTTCCCGGCGGCTCTGAACGCGCTTACTCTTCTCTTGACGCTATGGTCAGGGCGACTCTTGAACTGGCGGCGCATCCGGAGTCAGGCAAAAGCATGGGTGAAGCAGGACGCCGCTTTGCCTTGCGCTTTTCTCAGGAGACCTGCATGAGCAGGCTTGAGGAGTTGCTGGCATAGCAAGTTCACGCAGCAATGACTTTGCTGGGTGAGTCATGAGAGTAAAAAGAAAATGCTCTGAGGCCGGCAGCGTAAAAGTGCTGACTTATGCGCACGAGGAGTAGGCGAAACGTGTTTTCGCCGTTACACTCCGGAGAGAGCGTCTCAAATACGAAATGCTTTATGTGGCTTTTGAATCGGAAAACCTTGAGGATACGGGATCGCAAATATGGAAGACGCCACGCAGACCTTTCTGAAAAGCCTGCCGCAGCTAGCGCCGGGAGAGAGCTTCTGGTTCGCCTGCCATCCGGATGTGCCCTGTTTTAATGCCTGTTGCGCTGATTTGACCATGCCTCTGACTCCTTATGACGTATTGCGCCTTTGTTGCGGGCTGAATATGGGCAGCGAGCAGTTTTTCGAGGAGTTCTCCCGGGTGGGCTGCTACGAGGACACGGGTTTCCCTCTGCTGCATCTGCGTATGGAGGACACACCCGGCAGACCCTGTCCTTTTGTGACGGAACATGGCTGCGGGGTATATGCCCACCGTTCTTCCGCCTGCAGGACATACCCTCTCGGCAGGGCTGCCTGCCGGGCAGAACGCGTAGAGGAAGCGGCGGAAAGCGGCGGCTGCGGAACATGCGGTCGCGTCCCTAACGGAACGACCGCCGGATCGCATCCTGTTATTCTGGAGGAGCGCTATTTTCTTGTCAGGGAAGAACATTGCCAAGGTTTTGCGGAGAGCGGAAAATGGACTGTGGAGAGTTGGTTGGAGGATCAGGGCATGGAACATTACAACCACATGAATGATCGCTATATGCGTCTGCTCGCCCGCTATAAAGAGCGTGCCGGTGGAGCGCGTCTTTCAGGAAAGCACGCGACTATGGCGCTGCTGTGCCTGTACCAGCAGGATCGTTTTCTGGAGTTCCTACAGTCCATGCGGATTTTTTCCCGCATACTCATTACAGGCGATTACGGCGGGGTAACCGGCACCGAGGCCGTGGATCTCATTCTGCGTAACGCTGAACAACGCCTCCGCTTCGCTTTTGACTGGGTGGAGCTCTTGCTTGTCGGCGCTTCGGATAATCTGACTCCTGTCGGCATGCCGGCCGGATAGCGCCTCAAAGAGACGGCTAGTCCAGAGCAGATTAGCGTTGAGACGCTGCACTCGTCGCCCTCGGCGAAAACACGTTTCGCTTACTCTTCGTGCGCGTAAGTCAGCGCTTACCTTGCCGGCCTTAGGGCGTGTTAACGCTATGCCTTTTTGCCCTCTGGCTGCGTCAGATTGTGTGTAGCAAGAATCGGGCCGGAATCAACTATTTCCGCCCTGATTATCCCCTCAAAAGAACAAAGTACGGTATGCATTCTTTCGCCGTCTATCGGGATTGTTGGTACAGTTGCCACAGGCGCCACAGTCACACAAGATGAATGGCGTAATTATATGCGGACTTCCATAAATAGCAAAGAAATTTGCGTCATGATCGCCTGCAGGATCCAGCCGCGTTCTTTTTTCCGCTTCCGCTCCCCGCGAATCTCCGCTTGCTGAAACACGATGCGGCCCTGCTCCAGGGAGATATTCCTGCCATATTTTGTTATAGCGTAAGCCGGAGAGACGCCATCCCCCTTGACTCGCCGCGAATTGCGTATATATGGCCCCTTTCAGGTCGTGGGCAACGTCCCTTTCCGCTCTGCAGGTGGCAATGGGATATTCCACTACACTTTTGCGGGAGTGGAACTGGTATTCGGGCTCAAACCTTCAACTCTGGCCAATAAGCGTTCAAAGGCACATGGGCCGGAATATATCAAAGACGGAGATAAAATTCTGTATAAACAGCAAGCCATACGGGCCTATCTGGAAACAAAGACGGTGCGGACACGGCAATATTGAGAGTCACCTTCTTGACCGTTCGGTAAAAATGCGGCACCTTTTGGAAAAATAACCGTCCGGTAAAAACATGGTGTTTTTACAGAAAATAACCGTTCGGTAAAAATAGGTGACTCCATGTCCAAACAGGTTGAAGTCAGATTTCCCATAGATTTTTTTGGTGTGGAAGAGTTGGGGCTGGCGATAAAAAATACGCGTGCTACGCGGGCTGACTCAGCAAGAATTGGCCCTGCAAACAAATACGACGACAAAATTTATCAGCAACGTGGAAAACGGCAAAGAGACCGCGCAGTTGGGCAAGGTTTTGCTGCTTGTTCGTGTTCTGGACATGGGAACACGGCTTGTTGATCTTCGGGCAAGGGAGCGGGAATGAGCGATCCAAATGAGGTAGCGAAGCCCTTCAGGGCTTCGCGTCTTGCGCTTGGGAGGGGTTTGGACCCCTCCCAAGCTTCCGCCCCGGAAAGAAACCCCGCCCTTCAGGGCGGGGTCGGGGC
>JAITGC010000051.1 GCA_031280915.1 Desulfovibrio sp.
TTTTGCTTCGGGCTGTGCTTTGTTTTGTCCTTTTTGAAATAGAGGGAGCGGCCTGTCATTGTGGCTGGGCTCCGCTCGCTGCAAAAAATTTTATCAGGGGGTAGCTGTATGCTTGGAAACCAGGGACTTTTTCCTTGCTATGTCTATCTGTCCGTTCTGGCTCATCAGCCGCATAGCCGATGCACTGCGTGATGGGAAAAGGCTGCCGGTCATACATCCACTCGCCGGAAATGGTCAGGACATGCGCCGAATTTTTTTTCCAGGGAGTTCCGGTTCAATCTCTTGTCACAGGCGGCTGTGCCGAGTCTGATGTTCCCGAAGACGAGATTTCCCCCGCCGTTCACCCCCACTGAATAACGCATCCCGATTTTCTCCAGAGCCGCAAACAGGGCGGGCCAGGAAGCGATTTCACCGGAAGCGACCCTTGCTCCCACATTTTTTGCCGTTCTTTTGAAAAGCCGTTCTTCAGAGGGTTGTCCGGTTTCGATTTCAAAAAGCCGTGATTGTCTCTGCAGATACATTTTTTCAGAGTCAAAGGGGAATCGCCTTTCAACGAATTGGCCGTCCCGATAGACCAGGCGGCGCACAGGGTCTTCCTTCATTCCGAATTCCGCCTCAATGCGCGCCGCGACACGGGACAGAAAAACCTTCCACCAACCTCCGTTTTCCCGAATGATCTTGTTGGTTTTGATGTTGATACGGGAAAGGAGCAAATGAATATGGTGACGACCCGGACCGGAATGAATGGCCATCAGGCTCAGGCATTCGTTTTCAAGGTCAATGCCTTTCGGGAAGGCTTCTTCAAAGAAGATTTCCGACATCCTGCCCGCAGCGTCGTTGTTGATGATTTCCTCCTCTTCGGGAAGCAGCAGATACTGAACGACCGCATTGTTCAAATCATACATGCTCAGTCTGCCGGACATATTGTCAAGCGAACGGGCAAAAGTCATGCTCCAGGCGTATCCAAGTTCGCTCTCACTGACTTTTTCGACGCCGGTATGGGCAATGCCTTGGATAAAACGGCGCTCGACGTGCCCGCCCTGCTCGCTCCTGGGGTTGGTAAAGCGCGGATGTCCGACCAGGCCGCTTACAAGGCAGCCGCACTTCTCCGCGAGGCATTCAATCCCTCTTTTTTTGGAAGATCTTTTGGGCGCCGCGATCCTGGAACGGGAGATGCGCATTACGCGCCCCTCATGCCGGGAGCGGAGTCTTCGACATCGACGACCGATTCTCCCTTTCTGAACGCTGCGAACATCCTGGTCATTTCCTCACCGAGGTCGGATATTTTCTTGTGCAGGCTCACGCCCCGCTCATCCCTGACCATATCCAGATCTGTCCTGTTTTTCAGGCCGGAGAGGAATCTCTGGACGTCTTTTTCGACCGATTCAGGACAGCCCATGCGGTCAAGCGGTTCCGCTCCGGCAGTGTCGAAGGCAATCCTCGCACACTTGTTCAACTGGACGATATCACGCTCAAGGTTGGCCACAGAAGCGCGCAGCGCTTTTGCATACTCGGAATACCGGTCTTCCAGGTTTTTTTTCAGATCGGCCACCACAGCCTCTTTGGCGGCGCTGTCATTGCCGGCCCTCCGGTATTCTTCCATAAATCTGAGAATAATCGGATTTTCACGGAGATGTTTGTATTCCGCCTCAATCTGATACTTGTTTTTCTGGAGTTCCGCCCACGCCCTCTCAAAGGATTCGCGGCGAAACTCCCAGATTTTCAGAAGGTGGGAGACATTTCTCTCGAAGACGTTCTGACTGGCCGGGAAAAACGGATCCACGGTCAGAGGCGGAGTCTTCACGTCCTGTTCCTGTGTATCTTTCCGGGGGTTCGAAAGAAATATTTCTCGAATAGCTTTGCTCCACCTCCAGATGAAGTTGAAAATGCCCGGCGATTTCTGCCGCTCTTCGGGTTGCCGACGCAACTGTTCATCAGGACTGGTCGTGTGATTGCCTCGTTGTCCGTTTACCTGAGCCGGAAAAAAATCATCACAGGCGATACCCTCCGCGTTGGCGCCCGAGGGAACGCTTTCTCTGAGCTGACTTTTAATGTCAGTGTTCCGCCCTTCCAGGCGAGTGTCAGGTTCATCTCCCTCGTCCGGTTCGACGCTGGGCTCTTCCGGCAGATCGTCGACAGGCCGGTCGCGCGCATCAAGATCCGGCATGGGTATAGCGGAAGAAAAGGGATCGTAACTTCCAGGAACTTCACTCATTGAGACATCCTCGTTTATTTGGAATCGGTCTGCCCCGAGCTTCTGGACGGACTCAGGCCGCGGTAAATATGGCCATTTTCATTCTGTTCGGTCAGAATGCCCAGCATTGTGGAAAGCATCTGCGCGTTACGCATTTCGTACTCAAGCTGACGACGCTGAATTTCCACCTGCAGAGCCTGCATGAACACGGCTTCGCGCATCAGGCGCATCTCGTCAACCGCTCCGAAGAGTTCCATGAACCAATTGGGGTTCCCGAATCTGGACTTCGACCAGACATCAAGGTAAGTCATGATGGAAACGCGCCCGTTGGCGTCCTGCGGGATTTGCTCGCCTGCCCCTCCGCCCATGCTTTTGCTCATGGATTCCACAACCGCGCCGGCATCAAGGAGTCCCATATGGGAAGCGATGATGGCGCTGTTTGTGTCCTGGGCGACCGCGAGACGGGATTTCTTGACCTGGATCGCATACTTTGCTTCCTTTACGGAAACATTATCATCCTTTTCATCAGGCTCCGGCGTGGGCCTGGGATTGATGGATTCCCTGGCAAGCTCAAGGGCCTTGTTGCGCTCTTCCTCACTCCTGATCAGACCATCCTTGGGGAACATCCAGTCGCCAAGCGGATCCTGATTGTTCATGGTTGCCGCAAGAACGGTATTTTTTTCTGACTGGGAATGGACGCTGTCGGCCTTGCCATCGCCCTGTTCGGCCTGCCACTGATTATAGGCCTGGCGCGTATCGCCCTCGGCTTTTCTTCCTACTCCGAAGGCAGCGGCTCCGTCGCGCGCGTCGCAGGAATTGCTCGCCTGGGCGACCGTGTCGACTTTACGTTGGAGCTGACTGGTTGTCCTGGCTATCTCAATTTGCTCAAGCATTTCCTTGAGCGCGTCGATATTGGCCTTCGCGATGGCCTTGTTCGCCTCGTTCTGGCCGGCCAGCGCCGTGACTATCTCCCTGGTGGACTCCTTTATCTGGGAGTTGATGCATTCCACCGTATACATGGCGGCCTGGGCCACATTCTGGGTTGAAGCGATAGGCCCGGCCGGCGTCGTATGGGAGTAGCCGGCTATGCCGACGCCTATCGTAGGCAGGCCCATACCCGGCACGGCGGCCGCGAAGGCCTCTTTACCGGGCAATAACGCGCATAATAGAAAAGCTGCCAGACAGAATATGGTTATTCTGGCCGGCGCGCGGCTGTTTTTCCCTGAAAAGCGCATAACCTGTCCCTCCCTGAACGTTTGTTTTTCAACCTGACGGGCCGGACATCCTAAAAAACGGGGGCGCCCGCATCGTCTTTGTAGAAGAGGACATTCCCGCCGTGTCCTTCCTTGTTGAAGCAGGCAAAAACGGGCTTTCCCGCGTCTTTCCCTTTTTTTTGCAAAATGTAGGACAGGGGTCTGCCGCATTCCGGGCATTTGAATTCACCGTTGGGCACGAGCGTGGATTCGTGTTTTTCCCTGAGTTTGCCGTTTTCATCAAAGAAGTGATTCAATCCGTCAATATGGCCGGCCACGTTGCGACATACAGTATAGGCCCCGCGATCATTGGAACCGGATTTAAGGAATTGTCCACAATCAGGGCAGACAAGGATTTTCGGTTCGCCACCGGCGTCATCCGCCTTGAAATCGCATCCCTCGAAAAAGCCGGTACAACCCCACCAACGGCCGTATTTTCCTTCGCGTGAGGCGAGGGCTTTGCCGCA
>JAITGC010000035.1 GCA_031280915.1 Desulfovibrio sp.
TCTGCGGTTAAAGCGTTTTCGCAGGATATTTACAAGGTATGACAAGCTGGATGTCATCTTCAGCGGCTTTATATACTTCGCTATGCTCATTGATGCAATTGTGTGAACACATTCTAATCATCCGATCCCGAAAGGTCGCAAGATGAACTTTAAGCCAATGCCCATAGGATCATTTTATTTCGGCAGGCTTTGGAACAAAGGCCATGCCACCCCCAAACCCCGAAGATCGATAGACCAGCCATCCATGCGAAAGCTCTAAAATATATGTATCTGAATTGTGCCCTTCATCTAAATCAAGAGTTTTCCATTTATTGCTTTTTAACGGGAGAGGTGTGCTTGTTGTATTCCCTGCAATTGTAGGAAATTTTTCAGAATTACAAGCAAATAAAAAAAGGCAGCATATCAAAACAATCTTTATCTTTATCATTACAAATACATTACCTTTGGTCAGAAACTTGTCCAGGTTGCATCATGACGATCCTCCATACAATACAAACCTATCGCGCTGTAAACCAACGCTCTTTTATCACCATATCCGCTTCCAGCACCCAGAAGCAAGCCTGTATATATGGCGACGGCAGTGATCCGCGCCATGCCGGATC
Source organism: Desulfovibrio sp. (assembly GCA_031280915.1). GTDB lineage: Bacteria > Desulfobacterota > Desulfovibrionia > Desulfovibrionales > Desulfovibrionaceae > Desulfovibrio. The sequence continues at coordinate 603 of JAITGC010000035.1, forward strand.
GACTTTGCGGTTCAAGTCAAATATTTTCTCCCATGACCTACGCATAGCTGTCGTAAATTGTTCTTTCGGCCAAGTCTTTTTCCGCTCGTCCCACATGTCGCTTTCCGCCTCGCTGTCGGTGATGAACCAATTGTTCAGCACGCTGTGCCAATCCGCATGATCGGAAAGCAGCACAAACTCGTCAGATATTTTTATCGTCAGTCGTACCGTCAAGCCCCCTTTATGGCCAAGCCCGCAGTTTCGCAGATCCGTACCCCTTTTGCCGTTATGCGTATGCCAGGCCCATACGGGAAAGGCGGCAGCGCGAGGATGCCTTGGGGGAAGCCGTCTTTGCATTTGTTCGGCTATCCAGTGATACGGCCTGGAATCCAGATCGCGCAACAGGCGATCGGCGCGACGGCCGTCACCGTTCAGGTATCCCTCCCTTTGCAGGTATTCATATGCGGCCTTATTGCAAAAATGGTGGAGTTTCATCGGCGCGGAGCATGGTTGCGTTACAGGACTTCTCCTTCCTCGAGGATTTTTTCCACCCATAGCCTTTCCTGATAGCTGCCTATGTGATCCAGTATAGGCCAATAACCGAAGTCGCCGCATCGCAGAGTGACGACTTTGAATTCGTCGTAGTAGTCAGAGAGCGGACGAGCCGGGCTTGGCGGATATCTGCGTTGATGGACCGGTTCAGCACCGCCCACTCGCGGTGGATATCGCCGCAAAATGGACAAGTTGAGCTTTTTTCGTATACCCCAACAGGATACTATACCATAGAGTTCGGGCATGTAAAGCCTCTTTTTCCTGTCCCATCAAAAGGTTTGCCTTCCCCCTATTCCTGAGTATTATTGTCCAACTCGCCCGCGCTCTGACGGGCGGCTGAAATTGAAGGAAGGGCATACCGTGCTGGGCGCGATTATCGGCGATATTGTCGGCTCACGCTTCGAGTGGGACAATATCAGAACCAAAGAGTTTGAATTTCTCACCTATCGGTGTTCCGTAACTGACGACAGCGTGATGTCCCTGGCTGTGGCTCAGGCCGTTCTTGACTGCGGCCGGGAATATGCCCGCCTGGGAGAACACGCCGTCCGCCGGATGCGCGAAATGGGGCGTCTGTATCCCCATGCCGGTTACGGAAGCATGTTCAAACGCTGGCTGTCAGACGATGATCCCAAACCCTACAACAGCTACGGCAACGGCGCGGCCATGCGGGTCAGCGCCTGCGGTTTCGCCGCCCGGTCTCTTGAGGAAGCAAAGCTGTTGTCCTTGCAAGTCACCGAGGTCACCCACAATCACCCGGAAGGGATCAAAGGGGCCGAGGCGACAGCCGTTTGCGTTTTTCTCGCCCGGAACGGGATGAACATCCTTGAACTGCGGGACTACGTAAACACCCGGTATTACCCGTTGAACTTCACGCTGAACGGCATTCGCGACTCCTACAAATTTGACGTGTCCTGCCAGGGAACCGTACCGCAGGCCATCATGGCTTTTCTTGAATCCACAGGATTTGAGGACGCCATCCGTAATGCCATATCCATCGGCGGCGACAGTGACACCCTTGCCGCCATTACCGGCGGTATCGCCGAAGCCTACTATGGCATTCCGGCGGACACCCGCAAACATGCCCTTACTTTTCTGGATGAGCGCCAGCTTCGGATTTTGGTGGACTTTGAAAACGCCTATCCGCCGGCCCTCGAAAAAAACGGCAACAGTCTGCCGGTCAAGGTGAAAAGAAACGGCAAAAAGCTCAAAACAGGCCCGCGCGAGCAAATGTTGCTTCTCTCGGCTGACGCCGCCGATTCCGATCTTGAGGACAGCATTGTCAAACATGAGGAAACAACCAGCCAGCGTTTGTTCAACCACCTGTTCGGAGCCTGCAACATCCTGCGGGGGCCGATTGTTCACGACGAGTACAAAAATTATGTGACTCCGCTGCTGTTTTTCAAACGCATTTCCGATGTCTATGATGAAGAAACAGCCAAAGCCATGGAGGAATCCGGGGGCGATGCCGAATATGCCGCTTTTCCGGAGAATCACAGCTTTATGGTTCCGGACGGATGTCACTGGCAGGACGTGCGTGAACAGAGTGAAAACATCGGGTATGCCGTTGTAAACGCCATGAACGGCATTGAACGGGCTAATCCAGATAAGTTGTTCGGAATTTTCAGCAGTTTCATCGGGGCAGCCAACTGGACGGACAAAGGCAAATTCTCCGACGAGCGGTTAAAAGACCTTGTGGAGCATATGTCCAAAATCAAGGTAGGCAACGCGAACTATTCCGCCGATGTTATGGGCGACAGCTACGAATACCTGATCAAAAAGTTTGCCGACTTGTCCAAGAAAAACGCCGGAGAGTTTTATACGCCCCGATCCATCGTCAAGTTGATGGTCAAACTGCTTGCGCCCAAGCCCGGAGAAACAGTCTATGACCCGGCTTGCGGCACCGGCGGCATGCTCATTGAAGCCATCCGCCATATGCGCGATGACCGCCGGACGTATGGGAGAATTTTTGGTCAGGAAAAAAATCTTGAAACATCGGCCATTGCCCGCATGAACCTGTTCCTGCATGGAGCGCGTGATTTTGTCATACGCCAGGGAGACACCCTGCGCTCCCCATTGTTTCTGGAAAGAGGTTCTCTGCAAAAATTTGACTGCGTTCTCGCCAATCCTCCGTTTGCATTGAAAGGCTGGGGCGCGGCGCAATTTGCCTTGGATATGTATGGCCGCAATATCTGGGGCTCGCCGACTGACTCCAACGCCGATTTGGCCTGGCTTCAGCATATGGCGTCATCCATGAACCCCAAGACGGGGCGTTGCGCTGTTATCTTGCCCCAAGGGGTACTCTTTCGGGGCGGCAAGGAAGGCGACATCCGCAAAAAGCTTATCGAATCCGACAAACTGGAATGCGTCATTTCTTTGGTCAGCGGGATCTTTTACAGCACCGGCGTTTCCGCCTGTATTCTCATGCTGAACAGCAATAAGCCGCTTGAACGCCAAGGAAAGGTGTGCCTCATTGACGCCTCCGGCATGTACACGCCCCAACGCGCCCAAAACATCATGACGGAACAAAACGTCGAGGATGTGTTTGCGTTCTACGAGCGCTATGAAGATGTGCCGGAAAAGGTAAAAGTGGTTTCTTTGCTGGAAATTGCTGATAAAGGCTACTCGCTTGCCGTCAACAACTATATTGAAAAAACGCCTGTAGCGACAATTTCGCCAAGCGAAGTGCGGGCGAGGTTCCTTACCGCGCTTGAGGAAGTAAAAAACGCTGAATCCAAACTGATGCGCTTGCTTGCGGAAGGAGGATATATCCGTGAGTAATCGCATCTCGCTGGATGAACTGGAACGCTACTTGTGGCATTCCGCTGTTCTGTTGCGCACGAATATCGATGCCGGAGCTTACAAGCAATATATTTTTCCTCTCCTGTTCTTCAAGCGCCTGTGTGATGTCTTTGATGAGGAATGCGCCCAGATTCTCAAAGACTATTATGGTGATGAAGAAGCGCTGGAATTTCCCGAAAATCATCGCTTTGTCATTCCAAGAGGTTCTCATTGGAACAATGTGCGAAATGTTTCAGAAAATCTCGGCATTGCGATACTCAGCGCATTTCGCTCCATTGAGCGGGCCAATGAGGAAAAGCTGCGCGGCGTGTTCGGCGAGGGAGACTGGACAAACAAGAACCGACTTCCGGACAAACTTCTCAAAGACCTTATTGAGCATTTTTCCTCGCTGACGCTTTCTCTGGAAAATTGCCCTGAAGATGAACTCGGCCAAGGCTATGAATACCTGATCAAAAAATTCGCCGACGATAGCGGACATACGGCGCAGGAATTTTACACCAACAGAACTGTCGTTCATTTGATGACCGAAATATTGCGTCCACAGTCCGGCGAATCCATTTATGACCCCACCTGCGGCAGCGCGGGTATGCTCATTTCCGCCATCCCCTATCTGAAGGAACATGGAGAGGAATGGCGCAACGTGCGCATCTTCGGGCAGGAAATCAACTCCCTCACATCCGCCATTGCCCGCATGAATCTGTTTTTGCACGGCATCAAGGACTTTACAATCGTCAACGACGATACGCTGGCCAGACCGGCTTTCATCGAAAACGGGCAACTTCGGCGCTTTGACATTGTTGTGGCCAATCCGCCGTACTCCATCAGCCAGTGGAACCGGGACGCCTTCACCAACGACAAGTATGGACGCAATTTTTTGGGGACCCCCACACAAGGTTTGGCGGATTACGCCTTTTTCCAGCACATTCTGAAAAGCCTTGATCCCCGAACCGGGCGTTGCGCCATTCTTTTCCCCCACGGCGTCCTCTTCAGAGGAGTGGAAAGCGCCTTGCGGGAAAAGCTGATCAAGAGCGATCTGGTGGACTGCGTTATCGGCTTGGCACCGAACCTGTTTTTCAATTCTCCCATGGAAGCCTGCATTGTGATTTGCCGCGCCGATAAGCCCCAAGAGAAGCGCGGAAAAATTATGATTATCAACGCCGTCAATGAAGTTACGCGTAAGAATGCCCAAAGCCGGCTGGATGATGCGCATATACGTAAGATAGCCGGAGCCTATGCCGGATATGCGGATATTGAGGGTTTCGCGCGTGTGGTTACCAGCGCCGAGATTGAAAAGAACAACTATTCCCTGAGCATTCCGTTGTACGCCCGGGGAAGTTCAGGCATCGAACAACATGATGACGCCACTCTTGCGGAACGCATTGACGCGTGGAGGCAAAGCAGCCTGGTGATGACAAACTCGTTCAACGAGTTAAAAAAGCTGCTGAGTGAAACAACTGGAGGCGGACATGCCTAAGACAAGGTTGGGCGAAGTCGCCAGGGAGAGCAGAGAGACCGTTCGCGGTCATAAAGGCGATTTGCCGATTGTCGGACTGGAACACCTTGATCCAGGCGACTTGACCTTGCGGGCATGGAATAAAGCCGGAGATAACACGTTCACCAAAATGTTTCGCAAAGGGCAGATGCTGTTCGGCCGCCGCCGGGCCTACCTGAAAAAAGCGGCGGTTGCGCCATTTGACGGCATATGCTCCGGGGATATTACGGTCATAGAGGCTGTGCATGATAAGCTCCTGCCGGAGTTGTTGCCGTTTGTCGT
>JAITGC010000047.1 GCA_031280915.1 Desulfovibrio sp.
ATCAATCTGCTCGGCGCGGTTTCCCTGGAAGAACTCCTGAAACCACGACGACGAAAAAACCATACTTCTTACAGTCTCAGCCTATTAAGATTGGTTGCTTAGCCGGACAGCAATGATAATGCACTTAAAGATCAAGCGTTACGATTCATCCATGCGGATGCTACCAAAGGGTGGGTGAACGGGGTACGCAGCAATTATGATAAATATATTTTACATGCCAGAACTGCGGGAGTTCTCTCTGTCGTGATTGGCGACGATAAAATCCCCAAAAATTTCATGGGGGAATTCCGTCAGGATTGCTCCAGGAAATCCGCTAATCTTCAAGAAGATTCGCAGCCTTGGAATACACTATTGAGCGAATGCGCTGAAATACTGGAAAAAGAAATTTCTGGAGCGTTTGATGAACTCTACTGGAAAGAAGGGGATACGGTATTTTTTGAGTGGGTTATCCACAGTGACGGCAAGAGTTTTGAATTGACCAGATTCGGCGCAGCCACAATGCCAACAGGCCTCTCCTTGGATCGTGCCCTGAAAGCCATTTATTCCGTCGATTAAGAGAGAGGGACAGCATGTCTTACAACTCAAAATCTCTCAATGATGCTGGAGAGGCAATGTGTATTTCTTGCAGGAAAAAGTTTTCCATACGCGAACTTGAGCATTGTGCTTTATGCCAAAAATTCCTGTGCAAATCATGCGCTACTTACAGAAAACAGGGTAATCCGCATGGATATGTTTGCAAAGGCTGTATGGGAAAGTTGAAATAGCGACAGGAGAGGAGAACTATTATGGGCTTTTGGGATACAGCAACGAAATTAGCGCAAGGCGCTTCTAAAAAATGGGTGAAGTCAACCAAGAAGCTGAAAACTACAAGGAACGCTATCGCTATCTCAGCAGGGAAGAGCTTGTCGAACGTTTAAAACGCGCCTCAAGTTTTACCGAAAAAGCTGCCATCGGCGCAATTATGAAAGAAAACGGTTGGCTGGATAAATAAGGTGACGAACTGCGCAAAGCCGATGCTCTCGCGCTGGCGTCTCCCGTGTATTATTTCGGCGTGACGGCGCAACTCAAGCTCGTCATTGACCGTTTTTTCGCCCTGATTCAGGAAGGCACGAACGTCAAACGCGCCGCCCTGCTGATGACCTGCGGCGATGCCTCTGATGCCGCGGCGACGTCTTCCATCGGAATGTTCCGGCAGATTTCGGCCTATCAACAATGGGAAGAGGCGAGGATCATCGTCGTGCCGGGACTGCATACCCCCGGTGAAATTGAGGGACGCCCGGAATTGGAACAGGCCCGGCGTCTCGGCGGAAATATCTAGGCCGGGACAATGCAGGGCAAGCTGTCGACAATCAATGCCATCCGCACCTTGTATTGTTGTGAGATTCGAGAGCGGCTTTCGGTTTCCGCCTTGACGCCAAACGGATTTTTCCTTATAAATTTTCATCACGCAAGCTCTTGGGGCTTGTCGCGTAAGCGTTAACGTCACCCAACGCATCACCGTCCGCGTCTGCGGAGATGGGGTGCGTTTTTTGCATTTCAAATCCAGCGCCGCGGCACAGCAAACCGGAGTACTGCCATGAACACTTTGACAACCGCCCCGCTTGCCCCCCTGCTGGATCGCCTGTTCGAAGAAGTTGCTGACGCTGAGGCAGCCATGAATTCAACTCTGGCCGATCTCTCTGGAAAAGAATTGACGCGCCTGAAGCGAAGCAAGACGGAATACCTCAATTTTTACGGTCGATTGAAAGATTTTCCGCTCGCCGTTTCGCGAAACACGGGCACGCTCCTCTACATGTTGGCGCGGGTTTGCGGCGCACGGCTAATCGCCGAATTCGGAACATCGTTCGGCATCTCGACTCTGTATCTTGCCGCAGCATTGCGGGATAATGGCGGAGGTTATTTGATCACCAGCGAATTCGAGCCGTCCAAGGCGGCACGAGCACGAAAAAATCTGACGGACGGCGGCCTTATGGATCTTGTGGAAATTCGGGAAGGGGACGCATTACAAACGCTACGTGATGATCTTCCGGATACAATAGACATGCTGTTGCTCGACGGGGCCAAGGCGCTTTACCCGGAAATACTGGGCATGATTGAAAACCGTCTCAGACCGGGTGCTCTGATCATCGCGGACGATGCCGACGATAGTCCCGACTATCTGGCGCGTATGCGCTCGTCGGTAGGGTATATATCCGTGCCGCTTAACGGAGATGTCGAACTGTCCATGCGGCTTGGCTGAATCGTCGAAAACAACACCCGGCGCGAAAATACCGGCTTGTTGGAGTCGGGGCTTCGCGCCGGCACTATGCGCGGTTCGTATGAAACACAAGCACATCCGACTTTTTTCCGCGGAGAGCGACCTTGACCGCGTATTCCAGAGAGCAGGCGGCGCTTTTGTCCGCGCATTCTTTGGAGGCGATAATTTTTACTGGACGGCGGGTTCGAGTGTATTTCGCGCCTCCCGGAGGAACGGAGAAACCCGTCATGGTTTCTTAGGCAGGAAAGGCGCTAAGGACCGCCGGAAAATCGAGATGTTCTTCAAGAAACCCAAACAAAACCTGCGCATAAAGACCTTCGTCGGCAACTCGGAAATGTGGTCCTGATTCAGATTTACACGACCCTGACGGTCTATCTGCTCCTTGCCTACCAGAAATTCCTCAGCCGCCTCGGGCTGTCCGTGCAGCAACTTTTCCAACTTATCCCGCTTAACCTGCTCGGCACAACTTCCCTGAGGGCCTCCTGAATCCTCGACGACGAAAAACAGATAACTCCAGCCATCTCAGCTTATTAGACTTGGCAGCTTAGCCGGACAGCAATGACGCATGAGTATAGACGCCTACGTTGCTCAATGAACGCATAGCCTTGACATTATTCAATCTGTGTTGAATAATTGTCTAATGGAAACAAAAACAGCCACCACCATTTTTGAAATCCTCACATCCGAGGCCCGCATTGCCATCTTTCGCTTACTGGTCAAATACGCGCCGAGCGGCTTGGTTGCCGGGGATATTTCCCGTATGCTCGGTATCCCGAAGACCAACCTTTCCTTTCACCTGAAAACTATTGTCCACAGCGGGCTTGCCAGCATGGAACGGGAGGGGCGCAATACGCGATATAAGGCCAACATTCCCTTGATGTTGGAAACTATCGCGTACCTGACGGCTGAATGCTGCTCCGGCAACCCTAACCAGTGCCGAGCGTACCGGACGGAAAGCGGCGTTGCGGCGGAATTCCTGCCGATCTGCTGTGACGACAAGAATTAATTGGATAATATTGTTATGGAAATAAAACCATTGCCCATGAGTTCCGGCTGTTGCTGTACAGGTAACAGCGGCTGCTGTTCAAGCAGTGTGAAGGCTGTGCAGGCTATTACAACGTCGCTTTCGTTCAAAGATACGCTGGGCGCGTGGAAAGTGCGCTGGGGCATTGGCCGCATGACATACAAGGTGACGCCGGGGCTTTACTCTGTGGGGCAACCGAACGGCGATTCTCCTGTTTTGGTCAGCGCGAATTATAAGCTAACATTTGACGTATTGCGGAAAAACCTTGCCGGTATGGATTGTTGGCTTCTGATACTCGATACAAAAGGCGTCAACGTCTGGTGCGCGGCGGGAAAGAAAACTTTTGGAACATCTGAACTGGTAAACTGCATCAAGGCGGTGGGGCTTTCCGAAGTTGTAACGCATAAAAAACTGATTTTGCCGCAACTTGGCGCTCCAGGCGTGAGCGCACACGAGATAACGCGGCAGACGGGATTTTCCGTCATGTATGGCCCGGTACGCGCAAGTGACATCAAAGCGTTTATCTCGTCCGGCTATAAAGCCACAAAGGAAATGCGAACAGTATTCTTCCCTTTCCGCGACAGGCTTGTGCTGACGCCTGTGGAGCTGGTCGCGGCGGCTAAAAAGTCATTACTTATTTTTGGCGTTCTTTTTTTGTTGAATCTGTTTGCTGCGAGGCCGTTCGACTCCACCGATTTTGCCGCCTACGCCGGGGCGGTTTTTGTCGGCACGGTTCTCACACCTGTACTGCTTCCGTTTATCCCCGGCAGGGCTTTTGCGTGGAAAGGCTGGCTGCTGGGGCTTTGTTGGGCGGCGTTCGCTGTGTGTTTGTTTGGGTGGTTCACGCCGGGCTACCGGCTTCTTGCGGCGGGATACCTGTTGTTGCTTCCTTCGGTGGCAGCGTATCTTGCCATGAATTTCACCGGTTCATCCACCTTCACGTCGCCGTCCGGCGTACTCAAAGAAATGAGAATTACCTTGCCGCTGATCGTTGGCTCGGCTTTCGTCGGTTCGCTACTGACACTCACCAACCATCTTATGCGATAGGAAAAGGTATATGAGACTGACATATTTACAGAACGTGGCGACGCTTTCTTTTATTGCCGAAAAGTGCGTCGGTTGCGGAAGGTGTGCGGAGGTCTGCCCGCATGGCGTTTTCAATATAGCCGACAAAAAAGCGCGGATTGGCGAAAAGGATCTATGCATGGAATGCGGGGCCTGCGCCCTGAATTGCCCGGCAAACGCTATTGAAGTCAACACGGGCGTGGGTTGCGCATCGGCAATCGTCAAAGGCTGGATTACGGGAAGTGATCCAAGTTGCGACTGTAGTAGCAGCGAGTGTTGTTAATGGAAGCGGCAACAATCCAAGCACTGGCCAGATAGAGGTATATATGAACACATTGCTGTCCGGCTAATGGTTAAGAAAAAAGTCCAAAATCTCAAGCGGATGTGGTAGAAGAGTTTGCGAAAAACTTTGCCACACAAGGAGATTTTGGACGTGAGTCACCATAATAC
>JAITGC010000010.1 GCA_031280915.1 Desulfovibrio sp.
GCGGGCGCTGATCGCCACGCTATTTTTTGCCCTCATTTCACTTCGGGCAACCTCACGCCGGGGAGAAGGCCTTGCTCTTTCAGCAACGTAAATCTGTTTTTTAAGGGACGACTAAATAGTTACTGTGAACAAAAACTCTACATACGTCAGACATAGAAGGGGTTGATGGAAAACAAATCTGGAGGGAAAAGGTCGCACAACTCAACTAACCTGACAACCGGCACCATCAAAACGGAGCCCACTGTCAGGTCAAGTCTGATGGGGTAGACCCGCCCCCACAGAGTCTGATAGGCTCGCCGGTATCTCAAGTACCAAAGCACAAGGCTTGTGGTTAAAAATGGAGGCGGGTCATGAAAAGAATATGCCGTTTACCACCCCGCTTATGACAGCTTGAGCGGAAATGGGCCAAAGGCCTTTTCATAGCGTTTTTTGAATTGGGACACCGTGAATTTATGCTCCTGCGTACCCATGCACTCCAGGGCAAAGCTGGCGCTCACCGCGCCGAGTTTGGCGGCCTCCGGCATGGTCAGCCCGCTCACAAGCCCCTTGATGAGGCCAGCGCGGTGCGCGTCCCCCGCGCCGGTGGGATCAACCACGCTTTTCGGCGCAACGGCGGGGACATGCGCCTCACTGCCGTCCGCGCCCCGCACAAGAGAACCCTGCGCGCCAAGTGTGGTCACAAGCCACAGTGTTCTGCCCAGCAGCTCCTGCTCGCTTTTCCCCGTGGTTTTGCAAATCATCTTGAGTTCATAATCATTGGTGATGCAGGCAAAGGAACCCTCAATGGCGCTCAGCAGATCAACGGCCGAAAGCAGGGGCAGCTGCTGACCGGGATCATAAATATACGGCACGCCCTCTCGCCGGAACAGAGCCGGCAAACGGCGCATGTCGTCCATATTGCCCGGAGAAACTATGGCCAGGTCCGTTTCGGCATTGAGGGCGCCAAAGGCGTAATCGGCGGCCACAGCCATCGCGCCGGGGTAAAAACCCGTTATCTGGTTCCCTTTCAAATCCGTCGTGATGTAGCACAGAGCGGTGAACAGGCTATTTTCGCGGCGTATGCCGTCCAGGGGAAGGCCCCGTTTGCTGAACATTTTGGCGTAGTGGTCAAAATCACGTCCCGCGCAAGATACGATAACCGGCTTTTCACCAAGCAGAGCCAGGGACCAGGCAATATTGCCCGCGCAGCCCCCCCGGCGCTCATCCATGCCCTCCACCATAAAACTCACGTTTATCTGATGGAGTTTGTCCATAAGAATATGATCCTGAAAATTGCCGGGAAAGGTCATGATGCGATCAAAGGCCAAAGAGCCGGAAATGTAGATGGTCATATTTTTCCTCCTCAATGCGCGGGCAGGCGCAAGGTCATTCCGGCAGGCTATTTTTTCCGATCCAGCGGGCAAAAGGCCCGTAGGCGTCTTGTATGGGCAGGGCTATGATGCAGGGCGTCTCGTGGCAGTGGAGTTGCCGCGCCAGCCGGCAAAAGTCGGCAAAGGCCGCCCGGCTGACCTGGGCGAAAAGCAGGCATTCCTCAGCCTCGCGGACTTCATCCCGCCAACGGTACACGGACCGCGCTCCCGGCAGCACATTGACCCCGGCGGCAAGGCGCGATTCCACAAGGGCGCGGGCCATGTTCACAGCATGTTCCCTGCCCGGCACGGTGACATAGACAAGACAAGCCATGCGGCCCCCTCCCTTCTGCGCCCTGTTTCACGACTTCGGGGCGGACGCGCCCACAGGGATAATCTATAGATGCCTTTCCAGACGATGTCAAAAAGAGAGGCGGAGCGAAGTGTATCAAGACATACATGAGCTTCGCGCGGGGCGAGCCTGACGCGGCATCAAGCAAAGTGGGCCAATACCTCAATGTATTTTCCCTTGCATTTGTTCAGGTATTGGACTATCTGGTTTGTTTCTATCACACACATCCCGGTCGGATCCGGGGTCCGGCCCAGAGCCGGCGAGATCCAGCCAACTCCGGGATGGAGGAACAACCCCAGGAGGATTTGTACCATGGCCTATGTCAGCATGAAGCAGATGCTGGAAACCGGCGTGCACTTCGGGCATCAGACCCGGCGCTGGAATCCCAAAATGCGCCCCTATATTTTCGGCGCGCGCAACGGCATTCACATCATTGATTTGCAGCAGACCGTCAAGCTTTTCCGCGTGGCCTACGACATCGTGGCGCAAACTGTCGCCAAGGGCGGCAAGGTGCTCTTTATCGGCACCAAACGCCAGGCGCAGGAGGCCGTTGCCGCCGAGGCGGAACGCGCCGGCCAGTATCATGTGACCAACCGCTGGATGGGAGGCACGTTGACCAACTTCGTGACCATCAGAAACAGCGTGGAACGCCTGAAAAAACTTGAATCCATGTTTGCCGACGGCTCCATCAATCGCTATCAGAAAAAGGAAATCCTTCTTCTGGAGCGCGAAATGCACAAGCTTGAAGGGGCCCTCGGCGGCATCAAAAACATGGATCGCCTTCCGCAGATGGCCTTCATCATTGACCCCAACCGCGAGGACATCGCCGTAAAAGAGTGCCGCAAACTGGGCATACCAATTGTGGCCGTGACCGACACCAATTGCGACCCGGACGTGATTGACCACATTATTCCCGGCAACGACGACGCCATCCGGGCCATCAAGCTTTTTGTCGCCGCCTTTGCGGAAGCCTGCCTTGACGGCTCATCCATGGGCAAGGATGCCCTGGCGAACGCCGACGCTGAAGAGGCCATGATGGTCAGGGCGGCCGAAACCGCCGAGACGGAACCGGCGACGGAACCGGCGACGGAACCGGTGGCCGACGGCGACTAACCATTATCCGCGGCAAACAACCCCACACGTTTTTTACCGACAGAGGATCTGCATAATGACGATCACCGCCCAAACTGTAAAAGAACTGCGCGAAAAAACCGGCGCAGGCATGATGGACTGCAAAAAAGCCCTTGTGGAAGTTGGGGGCGACATGGAAAAAGCCGTGGACTGGCTTCGCCAGAAAGGCATGGCCAAGGCCGCCAAAAAATCCGGACGCGCCACTTCGGAAGGGCTTGTGGCCCTGGCTGCCAGCGCCGACGGCAAACATACCGCCCTGGCCGCGCTTTTGTGTGAAACGGATTTCGTGGCCCGAGGCGACCAATTCCAGGCCATGGCCGAGCGAACGGCAAGAACGGTACTTGATAAAGACCCCGCTGATCACGCCGCCCTGGAAGCTCTGATGGGTGAAGAACTGCCCCAGCTCATCGCGGCTGTGGGCGAAAACATGCAGTTCGGCAAATTTGCCCGTTATTCCCTCAAGGGAGACAATGAGCTGCTTGGCAGCTATATTCACTCCAATCGCAAAATCGGGGTGCTTGTGCATCTGACCCTCGGCAGCGCCGCCTGTAAGGGCAAGGCCGAAATTCAGGATCTGGCCAAGAATCTGGCAATGCAAGTGGCCGCCGCCAGCCCCATGGCCCTGGACGCGGCCGGTCTTGACCCGGTGACCGTGGCTCGTGAACGTGAGGTTTACCGCCAAAAGGCCATTGAAGAAGGCAAACCCGAAGCGATTGTGGATAAAATTGCCGACGGCGCGGTAAAAAAGTTCCAGAAAGAGGTCTGCCTGCTGGAACAGCCCTACATCCGCGACGATAAAAAGAGCGTGGGCGATATTGTACGCGAAGCGGCCAAAGCGGTGAACGACTCCGTCGCCGTAACGGGATTCGCGCGCATTCAGCTTGCTGTGGAATAGAGCGGTTTAACAATTCGGCACGGATTTTTTGAAAATTCGCGCCGTGAGGCCCCGAAGCGGGCGTACCTTTACAAAACCCGGCTTTGCGGGGTTTGTCATCAATCTGAGGCTCGCAAGCACAGCTTGCGAGCCTTTGTTTATGCCGTCTCAGTTCTGGCAGCCGGGGCCAGAACCGCAGCCCGCCATGCGTCCATGCCAGCCGTGTCCCCCGTACCCCGGCCCCATCGTGTTCCCGCATCCGCGGCCCGGCCCCATGTAATCGCCATGATAAGGCATGGCCTGATCACCCATTTGCTTGCGCATCTCCAGGTGAGCCGCATATAACCTGGCGTCAAGTTCAGCGATGTCCTTTATCAAAGATTGTATTTTCGCATCATTTTGCGGCGCTTCACTGTAGTAAAGAGCGTCAAGTTCGGCCCGTTTCGCATACAGCTGCTTCCGCAAGGGCTGCATTTTCTTCTCAAATTCAATATATCTGTCTTGCGCGGCCTGATGCTGCTCCGGCGTCATGCCGGCTTGCCCCATCATATGGCCATGCGCAAGCGCCATACCGGCAATTCCAATGATGATCACAAAGGCCGCCGCTGTGGTTGAAATCAATTTCGTCAGGTTCTTTCATACTCTCCTTATCCATTGTTTGTTGTTTGTCAGGCCATTCAGGCGCTCACGCTTACCGGGGGGAAACCGCGGGAAAAACGCTCACTTTCGTTGCACAGTGGTCATCGTCATCTCCTTGTTAAAGATCGGGAAGAACTTCTCCTTAAAGCGCTTCTTTCAGCTTCTCAAATTCTTCCAGTGTGATTTCTCCCGAAGCCAGACGGCATTTCAGGATATTCAGGGAATCCCGGCGGTCAGGATTGCTCCGCTTGCGGCCAGGCAGCCGAAAGATCAAACAGGCGATAAAAATAACCGCAAGAGCCGAGACAAGCATTTCCACCCACCAGGCGCTCCAGCCGAAAATATTCCCATAGTAGCATCCATGCATAATGCCTGTCCCTCACAGCGCCAGAGGCTCGTTTGCACCGCCCGCATCCCGGCTTGCGATGCATAAATATAAAGCAAACCCTGTGCCAAAAATTTTCATTTTGTAATATACTAATATAGTTGATAAAAAAATAGGATACTTCTGTTTTTGGCAATCAACGCATGGGCATTTGTCCGAAATTTACCTATCCGGCAATGCACCTGAGTAAAAAATACATAGCTGGGAATATGGGACATATGCTCCGCAACGGCATGAATCTTGCTATGTCCAGGATACGCCACGGGCATGGGCATTTTCTGCCTGTCCGGCGGAAATGCATGAGAGCAATTTCACTTTGAAATTGCTCTGGCGGCGGGGCGAACGTCTCGCCGCTCACTGCCAGGGCGTAGGCGAAATTTACTTTCGCCGTTAAGCGCCGCGGCAAGTGTCAAAGTTAATCTGCTCGAAGAATGAGGGACAAACGCCATGTACCAGACCGTTTACGGCAGCCTTTCCCGCCAATCCAGGGCTTTGGCGGTGTTGCGCGATCTTCTGGAAGAAGAATACCGCCTGCTGCTCTCCCGCGACATGAATGCCATAGCTTCCCTGGAATTTTCCGTTCACGAGCTTATCCGCCAGATAGCCGCGGAGAAAAATTTTGTGAGCGCGGCCCTCCACGGCGGCATGGTCATGGACTATGCCGCCATGCTGCCGGAAGAACAGGCGCTGCCCTTGAGGGAATTCTTTCAAAATATTGACGACGGCGAGCAGGCCGTTTCGCGCCAGGCTTCGCGCAACGCCCAACTCTCCCTGGCCTTGCTTGAACAAAGCACCCGCAATCTGCGCGCCCTGACGGATATGGCCATGCCGCCCAAGGCGCATACCTACGGAAAAAAGGGCGGCATGAGTTTTCTGCCGCGGCCCGAAGCGGCCCTTATCTCCGGGAGGCTCTAACCATGCTCAACCAACTGCTCAGCATCGGCTGGTCCGGACTTAACGCCGCCAACGCCTGGATCAACGTCACCGGCAACAACCTCGCCAATACCGATACCGAGGGCTACTGCCGCCAGTATGTTGATCAGCGCGACGCCATTTCCCTCACGGCGAAACCCGGCGCCCTGGGCATGGGCGTCAGCGTGCAGCAGGTGCTGCGTTTCTTTGACGCCTTTCTGGAACGTTCCTACGTCAATCAGCACACCACCTCCTCCCGCTGGAACGAACATGACAAGATCATGATCACCCTCGAAAACCTCTTCAACGAGGCCAACCGCGAGGGCATAAGTTCGGCCATGGACAAATTCTTCAAAGCCTGGCAAGACCTTGCCCTGCGCCCGGACGACACCGCCACCCGCGCCAGCCTGCTCTCCTTTGCCGACAACCTGAGCGACATGGTGCGTTCCACCATGGACGGCATCAAAAAAGTTCAGCGCGAGATGGACATCTCCATCCGCGATTCCGTAAAGCGCGTCAATGAAATAGCCCAGGAAATCGCCGGGCTGAACCAGCAGATCACCGTGCACACCGTCAAGGGCGTGAGCAATCCCAACAATCTCCTTGACAGGCGCGACCAGTTGGTGCGTGAACTGGCCTCCCTTGTCGATGTGGAAGTGCGCGAAAGCGAGGCCGGAGACTGGAAGGTGCAGCTCACCACAGGCCAGCCCCTGGTGCAGGGCGTGAACACCTGGGAATTGAGAGTCATGGGGCCGCAGGCCGAATACCGGCCGCAGCTCCCCCCTTCCAGCGGGGCGGCCTATACGGGCGCCGTGGATTTTGTCGGCGCCGACGACCATGAATACACGGTGGAAATCGTCTCCGGCGGCAACGTGATCCCGGGAACCACAAGCCCCGCGGGCCAGCCGCAGTTTCGCGTCTCCCTGGACGGCGGCAAAACCTGGCTGCGCGACGCCGACGGTGATGAAATCCACTACAGCGTCACCGATCTTGACGGCAACGGCACAACAGACCCGGTACTGGTCAAGGACCTGAAAATTTCCTTTACTTCCAACCAGAATTTCAACGTGGGCGACAAGTTCGACATCGTGCCCAAGGACGCCCTTTACTGGATCGAACCCACGCGCGGGCCGGAAAACATCACCCCGCAAATCTATTTTGACGGCACGGACAACAACAACCGCGTCACCGGCGGCAAGATCGCGGCCTACTACAATATCCGCGACGACAACTGCGGCCGCTACATAGATGAACTCGACGCCGTGATGACCTCCCTGGTATGGGAAATCAACCGCGTCCACAGCCAGGGCACGGGCATCTCCCTGCTCAATGACGCGCAGGGCCAGCAGCGGGTGGAGGCCGTTGACCAGCCCCTGGGCTCCTGGCAGGCCCTTCTGCCCTTTTCCTACAGATTGCAGGAAGGCAACGTCAATTTTCACATCTATGACAAGGTTCACGGCGACTACGTCAACGGCGGAATGCTGGATTTTGACTTCAGCCAGCCGGGCGTCCAGAATTTCAACCCCGCCGTGCACACCCTTGAGGACGTGGCTCAGGCCATCAACAACGGCCTTGTGGATCAGAACGGCCTTCCCCTGGCCTTTACCGACTCCTCCGGCAATCCCGTCAATCCGCTCACGGCCAAAATACTGGACAACAAGCTTGTCATTGAAGCGCATCCCGAATTTTCCCTGGCCATGGGCACGGACAGTTCCGGCCTGCTGGCGGCCCTGGGGCTGAACGCCTTTCTTACGGGAGACAGCGCCGCCAGCCTGGCCGTCAACAGCCGCCTGCGCACAAATCTCGACCTGGTGGCCTCACACCAGGTCAACGGCCAAAGCCAGACCAATACGGGCGACCCGGTGACGGCGGCAAACATCGGCAAGCTGGCGGACAAGGCCGTGACCGTTTACACCTTCTGGAAGACAACCAAAGACCTGACCCTGGGGGAATACTACGCCAACGAGGTGTCCACCGTGGGCGCGGACCGGCGGCTTTCCAAAACAAGGGCCGAATACAACACCGCCCTTTCCGACAATCTGCTGGAGCAGGTCACCGGGGTCACGGGCGTGAACATGGACGAGGAAATGGCCAAGCTCATCAAATTTCAGCATTCCTACACGGCGGCGGCCAAGCTCATCACCACGGCCGACCAGATGCTGCAAACCCTTCTCGGCCTCAAGCAATAGGGGGAAAGTCATGGGCATCCGCGTCACCCAGCACATGATGTATCACGACATGGTCAACCGCATGCAGAAAAATCTTTCCGCCTACATGGAAAGCAACGAGCAGGGTTCCACCCAGAAAAAAATAAACCGCCCCTCGGACGACCCTGTGGGCATGTATCGCGTGCTCACCACGCGCAACGCCATATCCTCCACCGAACAGTACGAGAAAAACGCCGGAAACGCCCTCGGCTGGCTGCAGCTCACCGACAACATCCTCTCCAGCGACGTCAGCAACGCCATCATCCGCCTCAAGGAACTGGCCGAACAGGCTTCCACCGCCACATACACGCCCGAACAGCGCCGGATGATCGGCTACGAGGCGAGCCAGATCTTCGGGAATCTGCTCAATCTGTCCAATACGGAATTTGACGGCAGGCATCTTTTCGGCGGCCATATCTACGACAGGCCCGCCTACGAGATGGGGCTGGCCGTCACCACCTGGGACGAGAACTGGGCCTCCAACAGCGTGACCACCATCAATCCCGACGGCACAAGCAGCACAAGAACGGCCGCTCCCCCCCGTTTTGTCATTGAAGGGGCCTCGGACGAGACCATTATGATCCAGTTCACCAGTTCCGGCACAACAAGCGTGAACGCCCTCAATTACCGCTGGTCCAACGACGGCGGAAACAGCTGGACGAACGCCGTCCTGCCCGCCGGCGACAACACGCTGACGGCCGGCGGCGTGCGCGTGACCGTGGGCAGCGGCGTGACCGTGGACAACAGCGTGCATCCTCCGGTCACAACGGTATCGGGAGGGCTGCCGGTAACCGCGGCCGATCCTGACGCCGGCCCCGGCGCCAACAACGGCACCCTGCTCTATATACGGCCCACGGCCGTATACATGGGCGACGACAATGACCCGCCGCCGGAAGTGACCTTCATGGGCAACACCTCCGGCCCCGTCAACGCTTCACCCAGGGGGACTTTCCATCACGACGCGCTGGTGCGCATGGACAGCGTCAACCCCGCCGGCGACACCCTGACCTATTCCTACAGCCTTGACAGCGGCTCCACCTGGACCACGGCCACAACGGCCATACCTCCCACCATCAGCGCCGCGACCCCCCTGCGCCTGACCGTGCCCGGCGGCTACCTGGACATGGACGCCCTGCCCAACATGGGCGCCCAGGTTCTGATACACCCGCACCGGGCCGATCTTGACCACGAAATCATGAAGGACACCTACCTGGCGGTGAACAATGTGGGCAAGGACATTTTCGGCGGATATTACCAGGGGGAGCCTGTCCTGTACGACAACGGCGGCGACCCGACCCTGAGCAATGACCGCGCCCTGAGCAAAAATCTTTTCGAGATTGTCGGCAACTTCATCGCCTACTGCGAAAATGACAACCAGGAAGGCTGCCAGCGTACCCTGGCCGCCCTGGCCGAAGCCGACAAGGTGATTCTCACGGCGGCGGCCGGGGTGGGCGCCAAGGAAAACCGCGTCAGGACAGCCCAGGACGTGCTGAGCTTTCAGAAAATCGATCAGCAGGAACAGCTCAGTTACACGGAAGATATCGACTTGACCGAATTGCTGACAAAACTTACACAACAACAAATGACATACAGCACTGTGCTCAAATCGTCATCCATGATCATGCAGTTGAGCCTTGTCAATTATGTGTGACGGAGAGAGCGTCGACAAAGGCGCTTTGGCGGCGCTCCGCCGCGAGGGGCAGGCGCAATTCACTTGCGCCGCGAGGCCCCGAAGCGGGCGTGCCTTTACAAAACCCGGCTTTGCGGGGTTTGTCGTCAATCCGGGACTCGGCGCCGGCAAACAACAGGCCGATATATGCTGATATTGACGCGGCGCCCCGGCGAAAGCCTTTATGTGGGCGAAAACATACGCATAACCATACTGGGCGTGCAGGGCAAACAGGTGCGTATCGGCCTGGAAGCGCCGGCCGACGCCACCGTATACCGTGAAGAAGTGTATAAGCGCGTTGTGGAGGAAAACCGCCGCGCCCTTGTAACCGGCAACGAAGATGTTTTGGTGGCTGTATCGCTATGGAACGAAGCAAAGAAACAGCAGGCATGATGGAAATTGACACCCGCCTGGGCCCGCGCGAGGTGGCTGCGGACAAAATCGTGCATTTCCCGCGTGGATTGGCCGGTTTTGAAGACGAGCGCGATTTCGTGCTCCTGCAGATACGCTCCGAAAGCCCGCTGCTTATCCTGCAGAGTGTGCACAAGGCCGACCTTGGCCTGTTGGTGGCCGACCCCTACAGTTTTCTGCAAAACTACACCATCGTCATCAACGACGCCGAAGAAAAGCTCCTGTGCCTGCAAGGCATGGAAGACGCCGCCGTCCTGGTCACCGTCTCCATCCCTCCGGGAGAGCCGGAAAATGCCGCCCTGCACCTCACAGGCCCCATCGTCATCAACCACAAGGCGCGCCTTGGCCTGCAAATCCCCCAGAATGCCGACGGGCCGGGGCAGGTGAACATGCACTCCCTCAAAGCTGTTGACAAGGCCAACGACGCCTCTTAGTATACATACATCTCGTCCGCTCTTCTTCCGCAGAATATTGGGAGCAGAGGCCGCGTCCCGGTCGTGCGCGACCGTGAAAGACTCAAAAAACCGGGAGCGCCCGCAGTTCCCGTAACATCAGCCTTCCTGACAGAACGGGAGTACGCCCATGCTGAAAAAAATCCTTGCGCTGTCGCTGTTTTTCCTGCTGACGGCCACAACGGCCGGGGCCGCCGAATCTCTGCAAATCGGCGTCACCTTGCCCTTGACAGGCCCCAACGCCTTTGCCGGCCGTCTTGAGCTTGGGGGGATACTGCTTGCCCACAGGGAGGCCGGCTCCGTGCTCGGGCGCAAAGTCCGGCTGATACGGGTGGACAACAAGTCCGACACGACGGAGGTCGTCAATTCCACGGCCTTGCTGGCCGAGCGGGATCGGGTGACGGGCATTGTGGGCTTTTATTCTTCCAACCTGGCCATTGTCGGAGGCAGGGTGGCCGAGAGCCAGGGGGTTCCGACCATAGTGCCCTCCGCCACCAGTCCCGCTGTGACCCTGGGTAAAAAATACATCTTCCGGGCCTGCCGCGACGACCTGTATCAGGGCGCGCTGGCGGCCGCCTGGGTTCGCTCGAAATTGGGCCTCTCCAAGGCGGCCATCCTCAGGCACGGTACGGGAGAGTATCAGACAGGCCTGGCCGATGCCTTTGAAAAAGCCTTTGTCCAAAGAGGAGGCCGGGTGATGGCCCACATCGGCTACCAACCCAACGAGACGGACTTCAGGGAGCATCTGGCGAAGATCATTGCCCTGGCCCCTGACCTGCTCTTTATTCCCGAACACTACAACGAAGGCTCCCTCATCCTGAGGCAGGCGCGTGAAATGGGCGCCGAGTTCCGCATCATGGGCGGCGACGCCATGGACAACCCCGTGCTCGCCCTGTCCCTCGGCGGGGCGGCCGAGGGTTTTATGCACATGCTCTTCGCCTATGATCCGACCATGCCGGATATGAACCCCGCGGCCGCGGCATTCACGGCGGCATGGCGCGACGCCTATCCCGGCGAGGAACCCAACTCCAGTGCGGCCCTGGGCTACACCGCCTATATGATGATGATTGACGCCATCCGCCGCGCCGACTCCGACAGCCGCGAGGCCGTGGCCCGCGCCCTGGAAAAAATGATGGATCTTGACAGTGTTTTCGGCCCTCTCTCCATCACCGAGGGGCATACCGCCTCCACACCCATGAGCGTCATAGAAATCAGGGACGGCAAACGCCACTGGCTGGGTGAAGTCACGCCGTAACCCCCTCGGGCAACGGCTGCCGGCCCGCAAGGGACAGGCATCCGTCCACAAGGGACAGGCATCAGGAGGTTTTTATGACCGCCGCATGGGTTGCAACCGCCTTGCTTTGTGCCGGAGCGTTTTTCTATGCTGTTCACATAGGGAAGAAAAGCGGGCATAAATAGCAAACACGTCACAAATTTCACCACAGCCAGGGCGTTACAGATTGTAGCGCCTTTTTTATTTGCAAATAAAGCCTTCAAGAAAGGCGAGTTCCGGGCGGAGCGAAGTGTATCAAGACATACATGAGCTTCGCACGGGGCGAGCCTGGCGCAGTATCAGGCAAAGTGAGCCAATACCAACGGATGCCGGCAATGGACAGGGAAAAGAAAAATGGTTATCTATGGATGAAGGCCGGGAATGGTAAAACGTATCGCGGACATTCTTAAAAAATTTGTTGATAAAATTCCGTCAATCTGATTAGGGGATGAGGAAAAGGGGTGCGATATGGACTTCGTGCTTGAATTTGATCAGGAAACAGATGGCCGTTGGATGGCGGAAATCCCGGAACTCCCCGGCGTATTGGCCTATGGGGAAACGCGAATGCAGGCCGGAGCAAGGGTAAAAGCGCTGGCCTTGCGGGTTTTGGCGGACAGAATGGAAAATGAAAACTGTCTGCCCACCATAAACTCAATAGCCTTCACAGCACAAAATGAACCGTTGGCCGTCAACTAAAGCCGTCCGCGTTTTGGCGGCCTTGCTGCGAATCGGCTGGTCGGTAAAAAGACAGTCTGGCTCCCACAAAACCCTTGAACGTGGCGGCTGGCCTGATTATGTATTCGCTTTTCATGACGGTGAAGACATAGGGCCGCGAATGCTTGCGCGGATTTCCCGGCATACTGGCCTGACGCCTGCGGATTTGTAGGGCATACCGGGAAACCGGACAGCCCGGCCCCTTCTTTCCTCTTGTCCCTATTCGATTGTCAAAGCGCGAAAATTCTGCTCTTTGCGCAGCTTGGGTTTGCCCGGCAGCTTCGGCAGCCGTGGCCCCGCCAGGGGCTTTACGGATGCCTATCCCTTGCGGGGAGGGCGGGTCGCGCCGTGCGCGATCCGCCCTTGCCAAAAAAGGCATTCGTTGCTATTTTTTCCCAAATGGAGGCTTTTATGGCCACTGTGACCTTTGACACCCTCGGATATTTTGAAAAGCTGAAATCCGCCGGGATCCCCGAACCACACGCCAAGGCGCAGGTCGAAGTCATCCGCGAAGTCATTGAGGACAAGCTTGCGACCAAACAAGACATCAAGGAACTTGAATACCGGCTGACAATCCGCGTCGGTTCAATGATAGCCGCCGTTGCCGTCCTTGCGGCTCTTGTGGCCCTTATACGATAAGCGGCGTTCATTTCAGCCCAGATCCCCAACAATGTTGACTTCCAGCGGCCTTGGGGCCTGTCAAAAAATCAATCCTCTGCCCCCCTCCACCCACTGCCTGAGCCTGGCCTTGCTCAAATTGCATTCCCGCAAATCCAAATGAGGTAGCGAAGACCTTCAGGTCTTCGCTACCTCATTGCTTCCTTGCGCGGCCTTGGTTTGCCCAGAAGCGGGGCAAGATAGCCGCCTTCCCCGTCAAGCCAGAAGGCTTCACTTCCATCCCAGGTGCGCCATAGCTGCGGCGTTCCGATGCCGGTGAAAAAGCCCAGGGTATTGACGAAAGCCTTGAGCGCCTTTTGTTGCGCCTCTTCGTCGTCGTCCAGGGCCTCGGGCAATGCCGCCGCGAAATTGACGGCGTTCTCAAAACCGGCCCAGCCGACAACCCCGCCGATGCGCCCCGGCGCTCCCGCCCCGTGCCCAGCCTTTGATTCCGCATAGCGGACAACATCCCGCGCCAACGGAATGCCCATGCTGGAAAAGGTCATCGCCTCCCACAAATAATCCTGCTCATCCGGCAATTCGTCGTCACGTCCAAGGCTTATGAGCATGGCCGACAGAAACACCGGCAGCGCCCATTCAAGGGCGAAATGCAACGCGATTTCTCCGTAGCCGACTTCGCTGTTCCCCGTGGTCAGCTTCTCTTTCAAGGCCCCGGAGTAGTATTTTTTGCGGTTAAAGTCGTTCTGCGCGAAGCTCATGAACGGGCAGAGAAAGCGTATCCAGCCGCGATTGCGCATCACTT
>JAITGC010000061.1 GCA_031280915.1 Desulfovibrio sp.
CATTGCCACGCTGTCGCGGCAACCGGGCCGCTATACGCTCAAATTGTTCCAGTGTCAGTTCCATTTTCAAACAAAAACATAATTGCCACCGTTTGTCAAGTAGTGTGAACACATTCTAAATAGGCTAGAAAAGCCCTTTGGACGCAAAACAGGGGTCTAAGTGTCATTTTGACACCTAAACCCCTGTAATATATGGAGCCAGCGCGGGGAGTCGAACCCCGTACCTGCTGATTACGAATCAGCTGCTCTGCCGAGTGAGCTACGCTGGCAAATGCCTGTTTTAAAGAACTTTTTTCGTCACTTTTACTGTGACTTTTTACTTTTTCCCAGTTGACATGCCGGTCTATTACGAATCAGCTGCTCTACCAAATGAGCTAGGGCGGCATGCCCGTAGGCGCATTTCGCGCCAGGGTATATATAGGGTAGAAAAAAACAAAAATTGCTTATACCCGTATATGGGTAACTGAGTGAATTACTTTGTTTTAATCTACAAAAATTCTCCTGGGCAGCACTTATTACGAATCAGCTGCCCTGCCAACCGGGCCAACTGGCCCTGCCCACACAGAGGAGCCTCTTACTCCGCAAAAAGCCCTCTGTCAAGAATGGAACCCTACAACAATTACCGGGTGGCGCGCCTCATCCAGCGAATTTTTTCGCGGCCCGGATAAATTCCCGAAACAGGGGGTGCACATTCATGGGGCGCGATTTGAATTCCGGGTGGAACTGACAGCCCACAAACCAAGGGTGACTGGGCAGCTCCACGATTTCCACCAAAGAGTCATCCGGGGCTAGCCCGCTGAAGATCATGCCTTTTCCCGCCAAAGCTTCCTTGTAGGCGTTGTTGAATTCATAGCGATGGCGGTGGCGCTCTTCAACAAGAGGTTTTTTGTACGCCTCGGAGGCCTTCGTACCGGGCAAAATTTTGCAGGGATAGGCGCCGAGACGCATGGTGCCGCCCTTGTCGCTGCCGGCATCCCGTCTTTCCAGGTTCCTGGTGCGAAAATCGTACCATTCCATCATCAAATAAATGACCTTATGGGCGCAAAGAGGATTGAACTCCTCAGAGTTCACATCATCCAGCCCAGCCACATTCCGCGCAAATTCAATGACGGCGCACTGCATGCCGAGGCAGATGCCGAAAAAAGGCACTCCTTTCTCCCGCGCGTAACGGATGGCCGCTATTTTGCCCTCCACACCGCGATAACCGAAACCACCAGGTACCAGAACGCCATCACAGCCTTTTAGGCAAGAAGCCACATTTGCTTCGTCTACTGTTTCGGAATTGACGTAAACAAGGTTGACAGCCGTTCTGTTGGCGACGCCGGCGTGATTCAGCGCCTCGTGCAGACTCTTGTATGCTTCTTTTAATTCCACATATTTGCCGACAACGGCAATGGATACCCTGCCCTTGGAATCGGCGCAGTCGCGCACAAGCTTTTCCCAGGCTTCCAGATGCGCGTTGCGCGCCGGCAGGCGCAGCATGATGGCCACTTTCTGATCAAAGCCTTCCTCATAAAACTTGAGGGGAACTTCATAGATATTTTCCACGTCCACTGCCGCAAACACAGCATCCTGGTCCACATTGCAGAACAGGGCTATCTTGCGGCGCAACTCCCCAGGGATACTGTGCTCGCAACGGCAGAGGATAATGTCGGGCTGAATGCCGATGGAAAGCAATTCCTTGACACTGTGCTGGGTCGGCTTCGTCTTGTGTTCGCCGGCGGCGCGCAGATAGGGAACAAGGGTAAGGTGGATGTTCAGACAATTATCCCGCCCCAAATCGGAACGCAATTGGCGTATGGCTTCCAGAAAGGGCAACCCTTCAATGTCGCCCACAGTGCCGCCGATTTCAATAATGGCCACATCCGGCGCGTTGTCGCCTTCAGCCAAGGAAAGGATGACGGCCTTGATCTCGTCAGTGACGTGCGGAATAACCTGCACCGTGCCGCCCAGGTAGTCGCCCCGGCGCTCCTTGGCGATGACGCTGTTGTAGATGGCCCCGGAAGTGGTGTTGTTTTTGCGGGACATGGGTACATTCAGATAGCGCTCGTAGTGGCCGAGATCGAGATCTGTTTCGGCTCCGTCGTCGGTCACGAAAACTTCACCGTGTTGGAAGGGATTCATGGTTCCCGGATCCACATTGATGTAGGGGTCAAGCTTCTGAATGGTTACCGAAAGGCCGCGGGTTTGCAAAAGCGCCCCTAGCGAAGCCGCCGCAAGGCCTTTGCCCAAAGAGGACAACACGCCACCCGTGACAAAAATATATTTTGTTTTCATGCTCTCTTCCTATCGTCGCAAACTCAGGCCGAAAAACGCCGACAGGCGGTGGTTTCGGACCCATGCCGTTGCATATCTTACTAATGTTATCCCGGAATGATTTTTTTTGCCAGCATTGACTATCCCCCATAAATCATGTAGTAAATACACCCTTTGTTGCCTTTTTTCAAAAACAAGCGTCTGAAGGGGCGCAATACGTGTCTTCGGCCGTTACGAAACGCCGCAAGTGCCAGCGCGGCAGACGGACGGGCAAAGGCTCAGCGCTGGAGGCATTTTTCATGGCGGTCAACGCGCTTGTCATTACCGGCTACGGCACCAATTCGCATCTGGAAACAGCCCATGCCGCCCGCCTCGCGGGAGCCGACAAGGCCGACATAGCGCATTTCGCCGATATCGTCACAGGCCAGACGCTCCTTGCGGACTACCATTTTCTGATTTTCCCCGGCGGTTTTCTGGACGGCGACGACTTGGGTGCGGCACAAACGGCGGCCATGCGCTGGCGTTATCTGCGCATGAGCAACGGTACACCCCTGCTGCAGGCCCTGAAGGATTTTCTGGCCCAGGGCAAACTTGTTCTCGGCATCTGCAACGGCTTTCAACTGCTAGTCAAACTCGGCGTATTGCCGGGCCTCGACGGAGAACTTTTCAGCCGTCAGGTTTCTCTGGGGCACAATGATTCCGCCCGTTTTGAAGACCGATGGGTATGCCTTGCGCCAAACCCGCAAAGTTCCTGCATTTTTACCAAGGGCCTCCCCCTGATGGTCATGCCTGTGCGCCACGGCGAGGGCAAACTTGTCGCCCGCAACGCCCGATGTCTTGAACAGATCGCCGCCCAAGAGCTTATCGCCTTCAAGTACGCGGATCCGGAAAGCGGCGACCCCACGCAGGTCTATCCGTATAATCCCAACGGCTCTCCTCTGGCGATTGCCGGCCTGACAGACCCCACAGGGCGCGTCCTCGGCTTGATGCCCCATCCCGAAGCCTTTCACCACGTCACCAATCATCCCGGCTGGACGCGGGGCGAGTTGCATCCGCCGGGGACGATGCTTTTCGTCAATGGGGTACGGTATCTGCGCAAACACTTTCACTGAGGCCCCACATGCGGTTAAGCGAAATATTTTCCATCATAGAGAAAGTCGCCCCTCCGGCCATTGCCGCCGCCTGGGATGCTTCCGGCCTGCAGGTGGCTTCGCGCAGAAGCGCGGCATCCTCTCTTGCCCTGTGTCTGGACCCCACACCGGAAGCCATTGGTCATGCCCTGGAAAAAAAAGCTGAAGTCATTGTCAGCCATCATCCCTTGAACCTCAAACCGGGCTTGCCTAACCGACAGGACGCCTATTACCATGCCCTGCGTCTTCTTTTTGCCGCCGATGTGCCCCTTTACGCCGCGCACACCACGCTGGACGCCAACCCTGACGGCCCGGCCGGATGGCTGGCCGAGGAACTCGAACTCACCAACCTTGAAGTGCTTGAGCCAGTGGCCCCTCCCCTCCGGCTGGGAGGTCTGCCCGCCGGATTCGGCCTTGTGGGGGATTTGCCCGCCCCGCAGAGTCTTGAGGAAATCATGCGCACACTGGCCGGCCTTGTCGATCTCTCCACAGCCGCGCTGTGCGGTCCCACTCCCGAAAATGTCACACGCCTCGCCTATTGCGCCGGATCCGGCGCTGATCTGCTGGGAAAAGCCGCCAGCCTGGACGCGCAGTTGTTCATCACAGGAGACGTCAAATACCATATGGCCCTGACGGCGGAAATATGCCTTCTGGATGCGGGCCACCATAGTCTTGAAGAAGAAATGATGCGCCGTCTGAGTCGAACGCTTCAAAAACAGCTCGTGCCGCTGACGGTATTTTTTGTGCCGTCCTCATCCCCGCGACGGGCGCTTGTTCTTTGATAAAACAAGGAGACAATATGGGAGAATCTATTTATTTTGAGCAAATAAAACAACTGGTTGAACTTCAGAAAGTGGATGATGCCATTTTCGCCGTCAGGCAGGATGTGGAAAAAACTCCTCGCGACATAGAAGCCCTGGAACAGCGCTTTGAAAAAAGCGCTGCCCAGCGCCAGTATATTCTGGATAAAATCGCCCATCTGACGGAACAGCAAAAACGTATCGCGCAGGAAATTGAAGAGGACGCGACAAAAATCAAAAAAAGCAGAAACAAGCTCATGCAGGTCGCCAATACGCGGGAATATCAGGCCATGATGCGTGAAATGGACAACATGGAAAAAATGAACCATTCCCGTGAAGAGGAGGGAAACAACCTGGCCGAAGAATTGACGGCACAGCAGCATGTTCTGGCGGAAACAGACGCCGGGCATTCCTCCCTCCAGGCCGAGTTGGAAGCCAAAAAAAGCGGCATGCAGGAAAAACTGGACAAAGCCAGGGCCGAACTCGGCGCCTTGGAGACAAAGCGCTCCCAAGTCGGCAAGGACATCCCTCCGGCTGTGTTTATGCGCTATGAATTTATCCGATCCCGCCTGGAACACCCTGTCATTGTGGCGGTGGAAGACGGTGTGTGCTCGGGGTGCAACATAGCCGTACCGCCTCAGATATTTATTGAACTGCAAAAAGGCCGGCAAATCTTAAGTTGCCCCAATTGTCAACGGCTGATTTTCTGGTGTGAGCACTTCAATGCGCCCGGAGAGGATGGAAAGAATTCTCCGAAAGAATCGGAGGCAGAGGCGGAATAAGCAAACTTCGCGGGATGCGCGCAGTTTGCATGTATCGCGACACGCGGGAGTCGGGCGAACCGTCGCCGCGGGCCACGGCCCGAGGAGGAAAGTCCGGGCTCCACAGGGCAGGACGCTGGGTAACACCCAGGAGGGGTGACCCTCGGAAAGCGCCACAGAAAACAAACCGCCGCGCGCAGCGCGGTAAGGGTGAAACGGTGGGGCAAGAGCCCACCAGGGGCCGCGGTGACGCGGTTCGCTAGGCATACCCCGTTCGGAGCAAGACCAAATAGGGAAGGCGGCCGGCCCGGCCTTGCGCCTTCCGGGTAGGTTGCTTGAGGGCGCGGGCAACCGCGCTCCTAGAGGAATGACGGTTACATGCGCAAAATGCATGACAGAACCCGGCTTACAGTCCGGCTCCCGCAAAAAAATATGTCGTCACATCTCCTCAACACGAAGCCCTGGGCGCTGATCATGGCTGCCGGCGGCGGCAGCCGTCTTGCCTCCGCCACCGGCGGAGAATGCAAACAAATGTTGCTCTGGCGTGGCATACCCCTTTATCTGCATTCGGCATTGGCCATGAGCCGCAGCGCCGTTATAGGCGGTCTGATTTTCGTTTTTCCGGAGACGCGCGTCCGGCAGGAAGAACAGCGCCTGCGCCAACTGCGAAACGGCCTCGGCCTACCCTGGCTGGCAACAACGGGAGGAGGGCGGCGTCAGGACTCCGTGCGGCGCGGCCTGGCCGCCCTGCCACCGCACACGCGCCGCGTGCTCGTGCACGACGCGGCACGGCCCTTTGTCCGCCCGGCGCTCATACGCCGGGTCTGTGAAGCCTTGGAGGGCAATACTGCCGTCATCCCGGCCCTGCCGGTAACGGATACCATAAAAACCGTTGCAAACAATCTGGTTTGCGTTACTCTGCCGCGCGGGGGTCTTGTCGCGGCGCAAACGCCCCAGGGCTTTGAAACCGGACTTTTGTCCCAAGCCCACGAACGCGCCCGCGAGCGCGGCCTTGATGTTACTGACGACGCATCTCTGATGGAAGAAGAGGGGCATAGCGTCCGCGTTATCGCCGGAGAGCCGAAAAACGTGAAAATAACCTATCCTGAAGACCTTGCCCTCCTTGCGGAGGAACCCGCCCGGCGGCCCTGCACCGGCATGGGGCATGATGTGCATCGCTACGGCCCAGGCCGCCCCCTTATCCTCGGCGGCGTACGCATTCCCAATGGGCCGGAAGTGGAGGCCCACTCCGACGGGGATGTGCTTTTGCACGCCCTCATGGATGCCCTTTTGGGCTGTGCCGGCCTTGGCGACATAGGGCTGCATTTTCCCGACAGCGAGGCGCGTTTCGAAAACATTTCCTCCTCCGCGCTGCTCAGTGAGGTTCTCCAAATGACGCGCCGGTCAGGAGTGTTTCCCACCCACGCGGATGTAACCATTGTGGCCCAAAGGCCTCGCATAAGCCCTTGGCGCGAGGAAATCCACAATAATGTGGCCCGGCTCCTGAGTTTGCCCGGCGAGTGCGTCAATATCAAGGCGGGCACTGAAGAAGGCATGGGTTTTATTGGCAGGGGCGAGGGCATCAAGGTTTATGTTGTCGTCAGCGCGCTGGCGTGAAAAAATACGAAACTGACCAAACTGAAGGGAAACATGGCCACAGAAGACGCCCGTCCCTGGTTCAACTTTTATGAAGACTTTGTGCCCCGTACCCTGGCTATTGAGGCCAAGCCCATCACCACCATGCTGGACAACGCGGCCCGTGACTGGCCCGGACGGGCGGCTATTATTTTCCAGAATACGCGCATAACCTACAAAAACTTGCTGGAACGCGCGGAGCGCTTTGCCGGCGCCCTCAAGCGCGCGGGAGTCGAGTGTTCCGACCGCGTGGTCATCATGCTGCCCAACATGCCCCAGACCGTCATCGCCTTCTGGGGAGCCGTCAAGGCCGGCGCGACAGTGGTAATGATGAACCCGCTCTATATGGAAAAGGAGATACTCAACAACATCCAGGACTGTGGAGCCAAGCACATCATCCTGCTGGACATCCTCTGGCCGCGCATCGCCGCTCTGCGTGGTCAACTGCCCCTGAAAAACTTCATCGTCACCACAGCGGAAGACGCCCTCTCCTTTCCGCTCAACTGGCTCTACCGCCTCAAACAGGCCCGGCGCAAGGATGTACCCTCCATCGCTTACGAC
Organism: Desulfovibrio sp.; assembly: GCA_031280915.1. Taxonomy (GTDB): domain Bacteria; phylum Desulfobacterota; class Desulfovibrionia; order Desulfovibrionales; family Desulfovibrionaceae; genus Desulfovibrio. The sequence continues at coordinate 7,144 of JAITGC010000061.1, forward strand.
AATCAACACATCTTCGCCTGGAAAACATTTTGTAAAAAAGCGGAGCGCTACAGCGAGCGCATCGCCGACCCCATAGGTACCCCGGCTATCATCCAGTACACGGGCGGTACTACAGGGGCCCCCAAAGGAGTTGTGCTCACACACGCCAATCTCTACACAAACACCAGGCAAGTTCTGGCGATTATCAACGAAACCGCCAGAACGCACCATACTTTCCTTTCCATCATGCCCTTTTTTCACGTTTACGGGCTTACCATCTGCCTCATGATCCCGGTGGAACTGGCGGCCACCGTTCTGCCCGTGCCACGCTATGTGCCTCAGGATGTGCTGCGCATGATAACCAGGCACAAACCTTCCATTTTCCCCGGCGCGCCCGCTGTGTACACCTCCCTGCTCCAGCAGAAAAATCTTGAGCATTTTGATTTGAAAAGCGTAAAGATATGCGTTTCCGGCTCGGCACCCCTGTCCAAGGACATTTTCCGACGCTTTCAGGAAACCACCGGCGCTGAAATTCTGGAAGGCTACGGACTTACGGAAGCCTCGCCCATCACGCATATCAACCCCCGTGAAACACTCTCCCAGCGGGCCGGCTCCATCGGCATACCCCTGCCCGGCACAGATGCCCGCATAGTGGACATGGACGGCGGCGCCCTGCCTTTGCCCCCCGGCAAGGTCGGAGAACTTGTGATCAAGGGGCCGCAGGTCATGAACGGCTACTGGCGGCGCGAGGACGAAACGGCCAGCGCCCTGCGCAATGGCTGGCTTTATACTGGTGATTTGGCGGTAATGAATGAAGACGGATTTTTTTACATTGTGGACCGCAAAAAGGACATGGTCATTGTGGGCGGCTACAATGTTTACCCGCGCGAAGTGGATGAAGCTCTTCTGGAGCACCCCGATGTGCAGGAGGCCGTAAGTGTGGGCATCCAGGACAAACTCAGAGGTGAAGTGCTCAAAGCCTATATTGTGCCCAAATCTGGAAAAAAACTGGACAAGGCCGGCATCGTCTCCTGGTGTAAAAAAAAGCTTGCCCCCTACAAGGTGCCGCGACTTGTAGAATTTCGTGAAGAACTGCCCAAAACCATTGTAGGCAAGGTGTTACGACGCGCTCTGAAAAACGAGGAAGAAAACAAGGGCAAAGGGGATACCTAATGTTTGAGCTTGAGCCAAAGGCGTACAAAAAAGTCACTGTGCTGTGTCTGACGGGAGATGTGCTCATTGAAGACACGCAGGAATTCAGCCGCCAACTTGAATCTCATCTTTTCGCGCCCGATGTACGCGAAGTCGCGCTGGATTTGAGCCGTACCGGCCGCATGGACAACGCCGGCCTGGGTGTGCTGGTGAGCGCCAGTTCCAAAAGCAGAAGCCGGGGCCGCCGCCTTGTGCTGCTCTCGCCAGCGCCCCATGTGACCCAGCTTCTGAAAGAAGTCGGCATAGAAGAATTTTTCCCCATGTACGAAAGCGAAGATGAATTGCAGGGGCATTACAATCTGACGGCGTAACAGTGTTCAGTCCACGTTGAAATGGATTGGCAATAAATCTTTCAGGTTCTGTCGTTCAGACGTCTTTGACGAAATTGCGAGGATAACTTGCCTTTGCCGGTTGCGCTTGAGATTGTCGCAAGGCGAATTCACTTCGCCGTCAAGCGACAATCGCAAGCGCAAAATGTCCTAATAGTTCTGTTCATCCGTTCGGCTTGGTCGTTTGTCCAGGGAGGTTTTACTTTGGTCAGCCTGTGTTCAATTACTCAAAGGGGCAAACACCTGGCCGCTGTTTTTTGGCGAAATTCACCCGAATCGTCTTGACAAAACGGGCGCGTTTGGGCAGTATTCTTTCCGCCGTGGGGCTGTAGCTCAGTTGGGAGAGCGCTTGAATGGCATTCAAGAGGTCGTCGGTTCAATTCCGTCCAGCTCCACCAGGATTTGAAAATTCCGCAGTCGCGGAATTTTTTATGCGGGTTATCTTTCGGAGGCCATTGACGGGATGTGCGAATCACAGCTGGTTTTCCGTTGCGATTTATGAGACTTGAGCCCGGCTGGCAAGGCATACGCGCCGCTTCGGCTGAAAGCGCAAGGATGGGCCATGATAAGCGAAACTTTGATGTGGACGCACCCTCCGCTGCAGGGCGTCGCCGCGCTGATAGGCGTGGTTGCCATGTGGCAGGGCTGGAAGCGGGTTGCCATGCAACTCGGCAGAAAAGTCATCTTTCCCTGGAAACAGCATGTGCGGATGGGCACCTGGAGTTTGCTTCTCTGGACTCTAGGCGCACTGGGTTTTTACGTCACCCATGATATTTTCGGCAGTACGCATATTACCGGCCTGCATGCTGTATTGGCCTGGCCTGTAATTTTTCTGTCGGTTTTCGGTCTGGTTAGCGGCTATGTTATGGATCGTCACAAGAAAAAACGGAAATGGCTGCCCATTGCCCACGGCGTGGGCAACGTTATTTTGCTGGGCCTTGTGCTGGTAGAGTGCGTGACGGGTTGTGCGCTGATAAGTTCGTTTTTTTAGATAGTGTAGTCACGAGATTGAAGTCCATAAAAAGATGCACCTGATATGAATAGTGGCCAAGAAAGATGCCGTATTTTTTGCGTATTGAGAGGCAATGCCACGCCACCGCTTCAAATGGAGGAAAGCGTTCTCTATCAGGTGCCGAGTTTTGTTAAAGTTCCTTATCGTGGTCACGTTGCGTTTTACGGTTTTTCTTTGAAGGAATGGCCGGCGCCATCCCTTGGCTTTCCGCCTTGTCAAGAATCTCGTCTGTATCGTAGCCCCTGTCCGCCAAAAGGTTCCCGGCTGTAAACCCATCAATCAGGGCAACCGCTTGCGTGCAATCCGCTGTTGTACCTTGTGTAACAATAGCCCTGAGCGGCATACCATGCGAATCCACGGCCAGATGCAATTTTGTGTTGAGCCCCCTTTTGTGCGACTCATGTCTTGATTGCCGCCTCTGGCCCCAGCCGCGTGGGGATGAACTTTGCAGTGAGTCGCATCAATCATCAGCCATTCAAAGTCCGGCTCGTCGATCAATCGTTCAAGCAATCGTTCCCATACGCCATTATCCCGCCAACGAATAAAGCGCCGGTGAGTATTGCTCCAACCGCCGAAGTCGGGTGGCAAATCCCGCCAAGGCGCACCTGTTCGCATAATCCAGCAA
>JAITGC010000067.1 GCA_031280915.1 Desulfovibrio sp.
CGCAAAAAACTATGCTACCGAGCTTGCCCCCATAGTTGCCCCCTTTACGGGGGAATGTCAAGGCACTTTATGAAACAGCATAGGACATTCAATCTCTATAAAAGCGAAGCCCCGCAAGGCTTTTGAACCTTTGCGGGACTTCGTGAGATTCTTAAGTGGTGCCGGGGGACGGGATTGAACCGCCCACACGTGGATTTTCAGTCCACTGCTCTACCAACTGAGCTACCCCGGCCCTGAGAATAAAACGCGGCTCCGTATCGCGGACGAATATTTCTTGTATCTGTTTGCCGGGGCATTGGCAAGCGTTTTTATGAGGGAATTTTTCCGCGGCATCCCGCTGGCGACATCAGGCCCTCATCCAGCAACAAGCCGGCCAGTGGCGTAAGCGGCAGGCCGACCACTGTGCTGAAAGCCCCTTCAATCCGCTGTACAAGAAACGCGCCCATGCCCTGCACGGCGTAGGCGCCGGCCTTATCAGCCGGCTCATCGGAGCACGCATAGGCTGATAAGACGGCTTTGGGCCAAGGATGAAAAAAAACCCTGCTCGTATCAGAGAGGATTTTTTCCCTCCCACCGGGCAGCACGAGGCAGACCGCGCTGATCACCTCATGTGCGTGGCCCGCAAGGCGGATAAGCATGTCCAGGGCGTCACGGGCATCGCGCGGTTTGCCCAAAATATCGCCGTCAAGAGCCACTACCGTGTCCGCCCCCAATATCAGGGCCTCCGGCGGCAGCGTACGCCCTTTTTGGGGCCTGTGGGCTTCGCAGCCCGCATTTCTCCGCGCCCGGGTTCCGTCCGCCGCTGCCAGGGCCTTGGCTGCAGCCGCGCGGCGGGCGTAATGTTCCGGCGATTCTCCGGGCGCCGGTGGGGGTTCAACTCCCTTGGGGCGAAAAAGGGTGAAGGGCAGTCCCCATTCTTCCAGGAAACGCCGTCTCCGGGGCGATGCCGAAGCCAGTATAAGATCAATGCCGGGGGCAAGGGTAAAAAGAGGTGTCATGATTTCGCGCATGTTCCGGTATTGTCCCAGGTATCGCGGGGGATGGCCTCTTCCTGCAGCATGACGGGGATGTCATCTTTGACGGGATAGACGACGCGGCAGGTTTCGCAGGCAAAACCCGTTTCCCCGTCGCGTTCAAGAAGCGCAAGATCCCCCAGGCAGATCGGGCAGGCCAAAATTTTCAGAAGTTCTTCGGTATTGATGGGCATTGTCCTCCTCACAAATCCGTATTGCGGATGCAATTTGTTGAAACCACTCCCTGAAAATTTCAAAGCACGTCACTACCGTTCGTTGGTTGGGGCGGTTTGCTTTTTTCAGGCTATAGCATATCATGATTAGAGAGTAAATTTTTATGCCCCTGATTGACCTGCATACGCACTCGAACGCCTCGGATGGTTCCGACAGCCCGGCCCAGCTTGTCGCGGCGGCGCGCGTCAGTGGTCTTGCCGCCATAGCCCTGACTGACCATGACACCATTGCCGGGCTGGAAGAAGCAGAAGCCGCCGGCAGAGACATGGGCGTAACCGTCATCCGTGGGTGCGAACTCTCCACCACGGCCGAAAACGGCGCACTGCGCCTGCACATACTCGCCCTTTGGCTGCCGCGGGATACGGGGGATCTGAAGGCATGCCTTCAGGACTTGCGCGCCAAGCGCGACGCGCGTAATGACAGAATTGTGGCTCTGTTGCGCGGTTGCGACCTTGACATCAGCATGGATGATGTGCGCGACCTGGCCCGTGGAGAAAGCGTCGGCCGGCCTCACATTGCGGCGGCCTTGCTGGTCAAGGGCTACGTGAAAACGCCGGCGGAGGCTTTCAAGCGGTATTTGGGCAGGCAGGGCAAGGCTTATGTGCCCAAGGAGGTTATGCCGGCCGAGGAAGCCGTGCGTATGCTGGCCGGTCTGGGAGCCACCGTCTGCCTGGCCCATCCCATGCTGGACAAGCCACCGCCGGACAAGCTTGAAGCGCTCGTTTCCCGCCTGGTCAAACAGGGATTAAGCGCTGTCGAAATCTGGCACAGCGAGCATTCCGCGGCGGATACACGCGCCGCCCTTGGCTTGGCGCAGCGTTTTGGCCTTGGCCTTTCCGGCGGCTCTGACTATCATGGCCTGAACAAGCCGGGCATACGGATGGGCACAGGGCGTGGCAATCTGCGTATGAGGCTGGATGTGCTGGAGAATCTCGCGCGTCTTCGCCGCCAACGCGGTCTGCCGGTAGAGGGATAACATTTTAGAGCGGTTTAACATTGAAAATGTTTGACCGCTCAGCGTGGATTTTCAAAAAAATCCGCGCCACGAAATGCTTGCAAGGCGAACTTGTTTCGCCGTCAAGCAAGCATTTCAAAGTGAAAATGTTATAAGGAAGTCATTTCATAATTCATCATGAAATGACTTCTGACGCCGCCTGGGGGGCGGCGGAGCCGCCGGAACGAGCAGCGGCCCACAAGGGATAGATCCGTACGCCCCAGGGCGGGGCAACGGCTGCCAAAAACCGCGTTTTTCGGCGGAGCGGTCTTCATAAATCGGCCAATAGCCGATTTATGACATGAGTTGAAGGCATCCCCGGCGGCGTCAACGCGAAGGGCCGCCGCTTTCATGCCGCAATCCGTTCACCACGGCTCCGGCCATGACGCCCAAATAGCTCATGGCCATAGCTAGCCACCATGTGCGGTAAAAGTCATGGCCGAAAATGCCGTTGACAAACCAGGCGGCATAGGCGACCCAAAAGACGGCGGCCAAGCGCCAGTACAGGCTGTGGGCCTTTTCATGCCGTTCCGCCAGCAGGTTGGGACGGATGCGCCTGTAACCCCAAAATAAAAAACCCAACAGAAAAACCATGCCAAGGGCACATCCCACGATGCCGTGGGCATAGAGCATATCCAGGTAGACATTGTGCGGATGGCTGATGGTGATGGCGTCATGGGCGGGTGTAAAGCCCAGGGAACGAAAGGCCGTATTGTATTGCCCGGCTCCGGCGCCGAACCAGGGGTATTCGCAAAAAACGCGCCAGGCAATTTCCCACAGGCTCCAACGCCCTTCATCGGTCAGGGATAAAAGCGCCTGACGCGGCGTCAGCACGAAAAAGAGCGCGAGAGTGGCGAAACAGGCCAGCAAAGGCCGTATGTAACTCTTCAGGCAGCCAAAGCCATTGATGAGCATAAGCCATAAAACCGGGCAGGCCGCCACAGCCAGCATACCGCTGCGCGCCGCCGCCCCCATCAGTAAAAAAAAGGCGGGCCAGAGCGTGGCCAGCCACAAAAGGGCGGAAACAGCGTGGCCCAATTTTTCCCGCAGAATGAACCAGAGGCCGAAAGCGGGAATCAGGGCCAAGGCGATATAATTGCCGACGGCATAATCTCCGATGCTGCCGGTAAGCCGTCCGGCGTTAAGGGGGTAGCCCATGATGAAATCACGTTCGTTGTATGCCTGCCACAAGCCGTCCAAGCCCTGCCAGAAACAGGCGAAACCGCAAGCCCAGACAAGGCGGCGCAGGTCTTTTTCCTCTCGGACGCACTCCATGGCAATAAAGGGCAGGATAAATCCTTTGTTAATGCCGGTGCCAGCGTGCAACAGCGAGGCAAAGGGATGCCCGGACAGAAGCACACCTATGAGAAGCATGGCCCAAAAACAGTAAAAAAGCGGAAAGATCGTCAGGCGCGCGAGGACGCTTTGCGGCCAGGCGCGGCGGTAATAGAGGACTAAAAAAATCAGACAGACGGGGGGCATGACTTCCCGCCAGCCGTAGCCGATGGGGAAGAGGGCCAGGGTTATCCAGAAAGACCAGAACAGGCCGGTAAAATGACACTCCGCCGGATTTTGCCCATAAAAATGCGTGAGCCGCGTTTTTACGGACGCGGCCCACGCGAAACAAAGGCTCATCTGTTTCCGCAACAACATATTTTCTTTGCCGCCTTTGCCCGGCGGGCAAAATCCGCCAAGACGATGCAAAAAATAGCTGTTTTTTCAGAACATGTCCATACCTGGAAAGCCTTCAGCGCTCCTGTTTTACCTTGGATTTCGTCATGGTCAAGCCCATGCCTTCAAACAGTTCAAAAATGGAAAAGCCATACCAGAGCGTGTAAAGAACATAAAAAATCAACATTGCCGCCATCAGCACAACATGGTCGGATACTTTCGACGGCGCGACGCTAAAGAAATTGTTTCCCGGCTCGACGGCGCGGCGAACGACTTGATCCACCGCCTGGGCCTCTTTTATCAGCTTTTGCTTCTGCATTTCCTTAATGCAGGGCGAAAGCAGATACCACCATGCGGCGGCGGCCTTGAGGGCCGACGCTCCTTCATAGCGGCTGGAAACCGTGGCGGCGTCATTGTGATAGAGGCGGTCGGAGTCTTCCACAGCGGCCAGGAGCACTTTACCCAGATTGCCTTCAAAACTTATCTTACCGCCTTCGGCCTTGGCTTGGGCGACTCCGGCTTTTTGCAGCAAGGTCAGGGCTAAAGGCGCAAGGTCAGCCTTTTTCAGATTGATGGTGAGATTCACCGTTGTACCATCAAATTTTTTGGCTTGCTCCCGTACGGCCGGGATAAAATAGGATGACCCCTTGGAGAGTTCATTGAACACGTTGTCCGCATACTGCAGGCCGGTGCGGGGCGTTCCCTTTTCATCGTTCAGGATGGACATGGGTACGAGCAACGCGCAGAACACGGCCGCAAAAGACAACAGGAGCAGACTGCCCCGGATAAAAGGGCCTTTTTCACAAACAAGCATAATCAGGCCTCCCCTCTGAGTTTGCCGATATTGAGGAAAAATTTGCTGAATACCCAGACGCCGAAAAAGGCGACCACAATCCAGAACACCACATTGCCCACATCCTGAATAATGTTGACAAGTTCCGGCGGCCAGTTGACGATTTCAAGTTCTGCCAGTTTTTTCGGAAGGGCCGCCGCGCGGTTGACGAAACCGGCAATGATGGAAATTGCGTAAAAACCGCGTATATGGATGCCTTTGACGACCTTGGTCGTCAAAGCGCCGACTTGTATGCCAAGCAATGAGCCGAGCAGCATGCCTATGGCCAGAGTGTAAAACACGTAGCCATAAATGGCGTACTGGCCTATGGAGGCGAACCCGGCCGTAAAGATGATTTGCAAAATGTCCGTGCCCACTGTGGTCATGGACGATACGCCGAAAATATAAACAAACATCGGGAAGGTGACAAAGCCGCCGCCCACGCCCATGATGGCGGCCAACAGCCCCACGATCACGCCGCCGCCGGCCACGATCCAGCCGGAGATGCGCCGGCCGCCGGGTACCAGATCCTCGTCAAAGGTGATCATGGGCGGCAGGGCGAGGCTCTGCATTTTTACGGAAAGTCCCGTCATTCCCGCAGGGCCGCCGTGGGCGTCTCCACCGGAGTCAGCCTTGCTCCCCCGTGAGGCTTTCAAAAAGTCAAACAGGGCGTAGAAACCAAGAAAAGCCAGTAAAACAGCATAAATGGTGCTGATGAACAGTTCGGAGAGAAGGGGATCAGCGTTGTAGAGGCCCTTGTTGATGGCGCCGCCGATGACCGTGCCCATAATGGAGCCGGCAAGGAAAGCGATTGCCAGTTTTACCGAAACATTGCCAAGCTTTTTGTGCACAGTGGTGCCCATGATGGCTTTGGCGAAAATGTGGAACAGGTCTGTGCCCACGGCAAGGATGCCTTTAACTCCCACCGCCATGAGAGCGGGGGTTATGATAAAGCCGCCGCCCGCGCCTATGCAGCCCGTAATAAGCCCCGCCGCCAAACCCACGGCGATGGAGGCGGCAAAAATCGTTGTGGTGTAGAAGGCGGGCGCATAGGCGCTTTTGCCGCCCAACATCTCATGGGAGTCGTAAGCCTCGGCTAGGCAGACCATGAGAATGGGCGCCGCCAAGGCCAATAACATCAGAAGTTTTTTGCGGCTTCTGAGGATGGAGGTGGAAACCTCCAAATCCCAGGCGGCATATGCTCGTGAACCGCTCAGTAAAAAATCATACAACTGCCTGCCAAAGTGCATATAAGGCTCCTCCCGAAGTTTTTCTGAAAAAATCCTATCCTGCTGTTATTACAAACAAAAACAGCACGCATAAAACATACTTCGAGGAGGATAGCAGACTTTTCACTTTTGTAAAAGAAGTTTTTCACTTAAGGATGGGTACGCTTTTTACACAATGTTTCGCTTTTATTGAAAATTATCAATTCCATCCAGTCCAGGGCAAAATGCAGGGCTGCTTCGTCGCCGGCAAGGCTTGTGTCCATAATGGCCGCTTGGCGCGGCTTGTCCATTTCCACACGCTCAAAAATGCGCATTTTCTCAATGAGTTCCCGAAATTTTTCCAGTTGAAAAAGACAGATCTCCGCCATGGAGACAAAGCGCGCCTCCATGGGTTTGCCTGTGGCGCGCACCATTGTCATCAGCCGCATATATCGGTCATTGGCGGCGTTATACACGGCGACATGCTGATCGGCGAACCATTGGGCGGGGATGCGCTCTCTGCCCTTGTCAAAACCTTTGCAATGCTCCTCACGCACAAGAAAAAAGCGCTCCACCACTCCATCGCGCCCCATGGACGCGCCTCGTCCCAAAGGATAACAGCGGCAGGCGCCGGGGCGGTCTTCGTAAACCATGCATCCGGCAGGGCTTACAAAGGGACAGGGCTCACCGGGGCCGTCAAGCATGCGCAACATGGGAAGGGGGAAGTCCGTATCGGGAAAAGAACGCATGGTGGCGAAAGCCCGCAGAAAATCCTCACCTGACATACCAAGCTGGTAGCGCAGCCGCAGCACGTCATAGGGCGTCAGTGGCAGGGTGAGTTCCGCGCAGCAACGGTTGAAGCAGGGCACATCGGGCGTACAGTCAAAACAGAATGTCTCGTCCGCCCCGAGTTCAGGCAAACTTTCCAAAAATTCACGGCTGGCGTCGGTATCCACAAAAACTCCGGGTGCTTTCTCAAGCCTGGCTTGCTTGTTTCAGATGACTTTATTCAATCCGTATTCAATGATTCCCTCCGCGCCGGCGTGGCGCAGCCGGGGAATCAGGTCGCGCACCACAGCGCTTTGGACTACCGTTTCCACAGAAAGCCAGGCGTTATCCCGCAACGGGGCGACGGTGGGAGAATTGAGCGCTGGCAGCATCTGCAGTATGGCCTCAAGCCGCGCCGTCGGAGCATTCATTTTGATGCCCACAAGGCTCTCGGCACGGAGCGCGCCTTGCAAAAGCAGATTTAACTGCTCTATTTTGGCGCGCTTCCGGCTGTCCCGCCAAGCCGTCCTGTTGGCGATAAGCGCCGGAAAAGAAATCATGACCTCGTCAATAATGCGCAGACCGTGGGCCCGTATGGTGGAACCGGTTTCCGTCACCTCCACGATGCCGTCGGCCAAGCCCTCCACCACCTTGGCCTCCGTGGCTCCCCAGGAATAAAAAACCTCCACCGCCATCCCCATATCCGCGAAATACCGGCGCGTCACACCCTGCAGTTCCGTGGCGATGCGTTTGCCTTCCAAGTCTCGCGGCGTTTTATAAGGAGAATCGCCGGCCACGGCCAATACCCAGCGGCAGGGTTTGTTGGAGGATTTGGAATAGACGATGTCCGCCACACGTTCCACCTTGTCCTGGTGGTCGTATTCGTTGAGCCAGTCCAGGCCGGTAATGCCCGCGTCCATGACGCCGGCGGTCACATAGGAGCCAATTTCCTGCGCGCGGCAGAGAGAAAGGGCGATTTCCGCATCGTTAATGTCCGGAAAGTAATTGCGGCTGTGTTTGCTGATTTTCCAGCCGGCACGGCCGAAAAGGTCAATGGTTGCTTCTTCCAGGGAGCCTTTCGGCACGGCCAGTTTGATGATGGGATTTACGTTCATGGCTGTTCCTCACTGCCTTCTGAAAAAGGCAATATCCGGTAAGCGTTTATTTATTGGTTCCATAGACACGCCGGGGATCAAAAATTTGCGGTGCGCAGATATGGCAGGTATTATCGCGCAGTTCACGGTAAAAACAGCTCCGCCTGCCCGTATGGCATGCGGCGCCGCCTTTCTGCTCTACGAGCAGAAGAATGGCGTCGTTATCGCAATCAATTCGCGCGGAGCGCACAACCTGCACATGCCCGGAGATGTCTCCCTTGTGCCAGAGGCTGTTGCGGCTGCGGCTCCAATACCAGGCTTCCCCGCTCTCCAGCGTTTTACGCCAGGCTTCCTCATTCATGTAGGCGAGCATGAGCACTTCGCCGCTGGACGCATCCTGGGTGACGACAGGGAGAAGGCCTTTGCTGAAATCCGGGCTGAAGTCGGGGATGGCGTTGTGTGCCAGTCCTGGCATGTTTATCTCCTTGCTGCGGGGTCATATTTTCGGCAACGGCTCAGTTGGTCGCGATTTCGCGCCAAATGCCGTTTTTTGCTCCAGTTATGTGTCACAAAAGCGCGGTTCTGTCACCAAAAACAGCTTTTTTGCCTCATGTGCCTCATGGCGAACCGGGCCACTGGCCGGAACTTTCAAGATGGTCACTATCTATCGTAATTTCCAGCGGCTTGCCTTGTCAATTTGGCAAGACGGCGTGCATTCAGATGACACAGCGCCACGGCCAGAGCATCCGAGGCGTCCAACGGCAGCCCTGTCCCCTTGATATTGAGCAGGCGTTTGACCATAAAGGCCACTTGTTCTTTTTCCGCACGGCCCGCTCCCGCCAGGGACTGTTTGACCATGGTGGGCGCGTAGTCGCTGATGGGCAGGCTGTGGGCGGCGCAGGCGGCCACAGCCGCCCCGCGGGCCTGCCCCAGCTTGAGGGCCGCGAGGGCGTTTTTCGCGGTGAAGACCTGCTCCACCGCCGCTTCGTCCGGCGAATGGCGGGTCAGAATGAGAAATATCTCATGGTAAATGTAGGCAAGCCTGGCGGAAAATGATTTTTCTCCCGGCATGGCGCGCACCACGCCGCACTCCAGCAGGGTAAGACTGCCGGGCGCTTCCCGCACCACGCCCCAACCCGTGCGCTGGGAGCCGGGATCAATGCCGATAACGGTTACCAACCTGCACTCGCGGAATTACTCGGTGGGCATGTCGTCAGGGAAATCCGCATTGACGTAAACATTCTGCACGTCATCATTGTCATCCAACGTATCCATCAAACGCAAGACCTTCAGGCCGACATCAGCGGTTACGGCGATGAGATTGTGCGGAATCATGGCGAGTTCCGCCGAGCGCATGGCGATGCCCGCAGCTTCCAGCGCGTCGCGCACGGCGGCGAAATCCGCCATGGCGGTATGTATTGTCCATATGTCATCTTCGTCCAGCACGTCGTCGGCCCCGGCCTCCAGGGCGGCTTCCATGATTTTGTCCTCGGCGTAGGAGGCTTTTTCCACGTTTATCACGCCCTTGCGTTCAAACATCCAACTCACGCTGCCGCTCTCGCCCATGGAACCGCCATGCTTGGTGAAGAGATGGCGTACTTCGGCCACAGTGCGGTTTTTGTTGTCTGTGGCCACTTCCACCATGATCGCGACACCGCCTGGGCCGTAGCCTTCGTAAAAGGATTCTGTCAGGTCTCCGCCGGCATCCTCGCCGGTACCTTTGCGGATGGCGGCGTCAATTTTGTCCCTGGGGAGATTGACGGCCTTGGCTGCGGCTATAGCCGCCCGCAAACGAGGATTGCCCATCGGGTCGCCACCGTTTTTGGCGGCGATAATGATTTCCTTGGCCGCCTTGGTGAAAATCTTGCCTCGCTTGGCGTCCTGACGCCCCTTGCGGTGCTGGATATTGGCCCATTTGCTGTGCCCGGACATGAAAACCTCCAGAACTGTAAAATAAATACTTTCCGTGCGCCGCTCCGGCGGAGCGTTTTATCCGGTTATCCGGTGAATCCGCAAAACTTATTGAGGGCAAAAATCAAGTCCGACGAGAAAGGTTTCCTTGCTTTCCGCACGCGAACTTTTCGGCTTAAATGTTTTGACCGCGGCAAAAATCCGCCGCATGGACACGAGCAGTTCCCGCATGTCCGGCCCCATGAAAATTTTTGCCACAAAGGCCCCATTTTTCTTGAGGCAGAGATTCGCCAGAGAAAATGCCTCCACGGCTAGTTCAAGAGAGCGGGCCTGATCTGTGATGCGCGAACCTGTGGTGCGGGGGGCCATGTCGCTCAGCACCACGTCAAAGGGCCCAAGCTCTTTAAGGAGCGCTTCAAAAGCCGCCGAGCGGTTAAACACGTCTTCCTGCATGAAAAGCACTTGTGGTGGAAAGGCCACGTCTGATGCCTGAATGTCGCAGGCCAGCACAAGGCCCGTATTCCCGACTTTTTCCGCGGCGCCCATACTCCAGGAGCCGGGGGCGGCCCCCAAGTCCAGCACCCGCATCCCCGGCTTCAGAAGGCGGAATTTCCCGTCCAGTTCCCTGAGTTTGTATATCGAACGGGCCGGGTAATGCTCTTCTTTGGCTTTACGGAAATAGTGGTCGCGGTATTCCTTCATTTCAAAAATGGCATGGGTAACGGTGCAAAATCGTTGCGCGCCGTCGCTTGTTTTTCCGGCTATTGCGCAAATCCCAAACAGTTAGTATATATTATTTCGTTGTGCAAGCCAAGCCCTAAATGTTCCGTTATTTATCGATAGTCCGGCCTGAAGGCCGGTCAGGTTGAATTCCGCCATGCCCATGTCCGAAACGCCGATGTTGTCTGCTGAAAGCGCGGTGGTTTTTTCGCGTGAGCGTCCTGTTTCCCTATAACGCCTGGGAATGCTGGTGGCTGGCGCCCCTGGCCTTTCTGCTGGATGTACTTTTTGCCGATCCGCGCCTGCCCTGGCCGCACCCGGTGACCCTTGCGGGACGGATTCTGTACGCCTTGGAAAAACCCGCAAGGCGTTTGGAAAGCCGAAATTGCGGCCGGGCCGCCGGTTTTGTCAGCGTACTGCTGCTGGCATACTGCGCGGGCCTTGTTGTGTGGCTGCTTGTCGCGCTGCCCTTTGGGGGGGCTTTGCTGGCCGTTTATCTCTCCTGGGCGGGACTTGCCCTGGGCTGTCTGCTCCGGGCAGGCGCCGGCGCGGCGGACAAAATTGAAAACGCCCCATTGCCCGAGGCGCGGCGGGCTGTCTCCATGCTGGTCAGCCGGGATGTGAGCGCCCTGGGCAGGCCCCCGCTCGCCAAAACCCTGGCGGACACGCTTTCCGAAAATTTTACGGACGCCTTTCTCGCCCCGTATTTCTGGCTCCTCATGGCCGGCCCTGTGGGTCTCTGGTGCTACAAGGCCGTCAGCACGGCGGATTCCATGTGGGGCTATACGACGGCTCGCTGGCGCAGTCTGGGCTGGGCGGGGGCGCGCGGAGACGATATTCTGGCTTTTATTCCGGCGCGTCTTTCCGTACTGGTGTTGTGGCTGACGGACAGGCTCTCTTGTTTTTTGCGTCTCAAGCGGCCCTGGCAAGGGCGCTGGCCCGGCTTCAGGCTTGTGATGCGGCAGGCGCGGGGCCTGGCGAGCCCCAATTCAGGGCTGCCCATGGCGTCCTGCGCCTGGCTTTGCGCGGGACGCATGGCTGGCCCTTCAATATATTTTGGAGTACTGGTGGACAAACCCTGGCTTGGCCCTTCCCCCGACAGCGACCGCCAGGACTGGGATACCGAACGTCTTGCCGCTCTTCGCGCATTGCTGCTGCGAGCTGGGCTTGTCGCCGCCGCCCTGTGTCTTGCGGCATCAGCTTCGATTCATGTCTGCCGCTTTATTGCGCATCTGGGAAACGGATGATCGTTGTCAGAAGTCATTTCATAATTCATCATGAAATGACTTCTGACAACGCCCGGGGGGGGGGCGGCAGAGCCGCCGGAGCGAGCCGCGGCCCACAAGGGATAGCCATCCATACGCCCCCAGATGGGGCTACGGATGCCATACGCGCCCCAAGGCGGGGCAACGGCTGCCAAAAACCGCGTTTTTCGGCGGAGCGGCCTTCATAAATCGGCCAATGGCCGATTTATGACATGAGTTGTTAGTCCGGAACATGTCCTCAGAACGGCCAGACATTATCCATAAGGCGCGTGAACCAACCGGGTTTCTGTTTGTCGGCCAGTACGCCGCGTCCGTAGTATTCGATGCTCGCGTCAGCTATCTGATTGGAAAGAATGGTGTTATCCGCATCCACATCGCGTGAGCGTATGGTGCCGCGCACCACCATGTATTCCGTTTCCTCGTTGACGCGGATTTCCCGCGCGCCTTCTATCTGCAGCAGGCTGCCGGGCAGTACCCGGATGACGCGTGCCGCCATGGAGGTGGTGACGTAATTCTCTCGTTTGGTTTTACCGGTGGCGCTTAAATCACTTGAAGAACCGGTGTTCAGTATCGGTGTGGTTTGACTCACGTTACCGCGCGGCCCCAGCGGCACAAAGGGCAGAAAGCCGGCCCTGGTCTGAGTGAACAAATTGGCGACCGAGTAATCGGCGTTTGAATCCTTGTTGGCGGTGGTTTCCGCTTTATTCTGCGCCTTGGTGTTTTCCACCAGTTTGACCACAACGATGTCGCCCACGCGCCGTGCCCGGCTGTCGGAAAAGAGGGGGTCTTCCTCGCTGGCGGCAAAAAGAGAACCGGGATTGTCCTTGACGCTGGTTTCGTGGCGATATTCCTGATTTGGAGTAATCGGAGGCTGCAGTGCCGGACGCCGGTGAGCGCTGCCTCCGCCACAGCCCGCGCAGAGCAGGAGCATAAGGCTCGGAATGAGGATGCCTGTCCAGATTTTCATGGCGATTCTCCTTGCGGGATTAATGTATCTCCACGGTGCCGCTGTCTTTGACAACCCCGTAGATTTGTTTTTTTGTCTGCAAATTCCGCACCGCGATGGTCGCCCCGGGTTCTCCGTCGGCCAGAGCTTCCCCGCGGGCGCTCATGTGAACATTGCCGCGTGAAAAGATGACGTTCAGCACATCGCCGCGCCGTACCATGAGTTCACTGACAAGGTCACTTTGCAGAATGGGTTCACCGGCCGCGACGGTACGCGCCAGGCGCCAGGGGCCGCCATGCCCGTCCCAGGGCAGATCCCGCAGTTGGGCGGCATTGACACGCATAAAGGTAATGCCTTGCGGGCCGAGGCTTTCCCCTTTGTTCAGGGGAGCCGCTGCCGTGGGCGCCGTGATCCACAGCAAGAGATTCGCCATGCCGGCCACGCGGCGCAGTGTGCTTCCATCGGCTTCCTGCACGGCGAAACGCAGAGTGATGCGTCCTGGCGCGAGTTTGCCCGGCTCAAGCTGCACGCGCTGCCCCCCGTGGCTCAGAAAAATATATTCCGGCAGCCGGAAGTCGTGGAGTTCAGCTTCTCCGGGCATGGCGGCCAATTGCGGCGTCAGGCTTTTGACGACGTAGGCGCGCAGGTCGTCTTGGCGAAAGACAACGCCCCCGCGCTGAATAACAAGTGAGGTGGGCAAGAGGCAGCGCCCCGCTGTCTCATCGCCCAGGGTCTGGCGCAAGGCTTGCGACAAGCGCGAACGGTTAACCTGGAGGGGTTTGCCCTCCTCCGGCGGGGCCGGCCAAAGCTCGGCCATCCTGATGGTATTCCATACTTCCGGCGCAACGGCGCCAAGGGGAGCCGCGATGTCGCCCAGCAGCACCATGTCGGTATTGGTGACGGCCGCCGCGGCTATTTTAAGCCGCCAGCCGTCAGGGCCAAGCATATTTGTTTGCTGCGGGGTCAACGACGCTGTCCCGGAAGCGATCTGCACACTTGTCTTTGCCGCACGCGGGTTTTGCGCGTCAGGGGGCAGAGGCATCCGTGGCCGCGCTTGAGAGGGGATTTGCTGGGACGATTGCCGGTTTTTGTGCTCACCATCTTGCCAGAAGGCGCGGTTCATCCCGCCCTGCGGCCCTGCCTGGGGCAGGCCCGTCGCGGTCATAAGAGTGAGCACGAATCCGAAAATCGCGGTTGTCCGACGCAATATCATGGCAAAGCCTCAACTACGGTCAACTGCGTTTGAGTTGCACGGCTATGCCGAGCATGGAGTCCGAAGTCTGAATGGCCTTGGAATTGACTTCATAGGCGCGCTGGGCAACGATCATGTTGACCATTTCGTCCACCACCTCCACGTTGGACATTTCCAGAAAGCCCTGAGCCAGGGTACCTACATTGTCTGTGCCGGGCACACCTTCCACTTCAGCCCCCGAGGCTTCGGTGGGGGTGTAGAGATTGCGTCCGCGCGAGTCCAGGCCGGCCGGATTGATGAAGGTATAAAGGGGGATTTCCGCGCCGGCGATTTCCTGGCCCTGGGCGTCCAGGGCAGCGATATGGCCGCTGGCGGAGACGGCGATATTCTTGGTTTCCGGCGGCACGGCGAATTCTGGCTGGAGAATGTACCCGTTGGCCGTGACCACCGTTCCATCCTGGTTGAGTTTGAAGGCCCCGGAGCGGGTGTACATAAGTTCGCCGTTCACATCCACCTGGAAAAACCCATCACCTTCAATGGCCACATCCAGGGCATTGCCGGTGTTCTGAAAATTGCCCTGGGTAAAAAATTTGTGCACCGCCGTGGGACGTGTCCCCATGCCCACCTGAATACCCACAGGAAGTCTGTTATCGCCCTCGGTGATGGTACCCGCTATCTTCATGGTCTGGTACATCAGATCCTCGAACTCCGCCCGGCTTTTTTTGAAGCCGGTGGTATTGACGTTGGCCAGATTGTGAGAAATGACATCGACATTAAGCTGTTGCGCCACCATGCCGGTGGCTGCTGCCCACAGGGAACGTATCATGGAAATTCTCCTTTATTCAGCCTGACTCTAGCTCTGGCGCCGTCCGACCTTCTGACTGGCGTCGCGGTCCAGGGAGTCTGCTGTCTGCATGATCTTTTGGTAAGCCTCAAACTGACGGTGCACTTCAATCATGTTGACCATTTCCGTCACCACTTCCACATTGGCCGTCTCCACGAAACCCTGCTCCAGGCGCGCGCCGTCAAGATAGGCGTTGCCCTCCGCCACTTCCACATTGTAGCGGGGCTTGTAGAGATTGTGTCCCATTTTTTCGAGGTTTTGCGGATTATCCACATTGACCAGGGCTATGGAGTTGACCGGCGCATTGTCGGCAAAAACCTGCCCATCAGCGCTGATGTGGATGTTGCGGGTACCGGGCGGGATGACGATATTACCGCCGATGCCTTGCACGGCATAACCTTGGGGCGTCATGAGCACGCCTTCGCCGGAAAGCGTGAAATGGCCATCGCGCGTCAAAAATTCACCGCGCGGCGTCTCCACGCGGAAAAAGGCATTTTCTCCGTAAATAGCCACATCCAGCGGTTCGCCGGTATAGTGGAATGCGCCCTGGGAATAATCCGTTTTTGACACGGCAATACGGGCGCGCGACATGTTTTTTGGTTCGGGGAAAAGCGGCTTTGAGCGCACGTTCGCCAGCGGCTCACGGATTTCATCATGGGCGTAGAAGGCCATTGTATCTTTGAAGGCCAGCCTGTCCTGCTTGTAACCGTTGGTGTTTACATTCGCCAAATTATTGGCGATGAAATTCATGCGATGCTCGGTTGTCAGCGCGCCAAAAAGACCGCTGAACATGGCGTCTTGCATAGAAATCTCCTTTGCCGGACTTATATGGCAGTTCACGCTTGAGATGCCCTTGCAACGGCGGGCAAACCCTTGCAGAGCATTTCAAATGTGGAATGCCCTGACGCGCGAGGGCGGCTGACGCCGGCTTCCCGCATCTATGCAAGTATCAGGCCAAAATGGTGGGATTCTCTTGGGGGCGTCCGGCGTGTTTAGAGCGGTTTAACATTAAAAATGTTTGACCGCTCAGCGCGGATCGTCAGCCGTTGCCCCGTCAGGGGCATATCGGATGCCTATCCCTTGCGGATTTTTTGAAAATCCGCGCTACGAAACGCTTGCAAGGCGAACTTGTTTCGCCGTCAAGCAAGCGTCTCAAAGTGAAAATGCTATAGCCCCTTTGAGTAAGGGCATATACTGTGCCGATCTCAGAAGGGAAGAATTATGGGACATATGCTCCATGCTCGCGCCCGCACGACTCCGGAAGCGCGTCGAGAGATACAATATAATCAAGAAAGCGTGATGGCGCTGTCCAAGCGTTTCGGCGTCAATCCCAAAACTATAACCTGTTGACGCTCTACAGCCAGTGCCATACATATTTGCCGTCCCCGATGAGCGGAAGGCGACGGGTAAGTTATTGGCACGAAATATGCTACAGGCCGTCAGGAAAGACCGCGCGCGATGCATTCGCGTCGAAAATCCGACATCAATCCGACTTCAAGGGGCTGTCTGTGGCGAAAAGCAAGGGGGAAAAATCCGGCGCATCAAATCCGCAGGCTCTTTTGCGGCGTATTCTGCCCTCACTGACCTTTGCGGCGGCCCTCGTGTTGTTGGTCGCGATTTTTTATGACTCTGGCTATACCACCCTGCCCAATGCTGAAAAGCGGTATGAGCAGGCCAAACGGGCCGTCGCCGCTCTGCGTCTTGACGACAAAAATGCCGCCTTGCGTGAATCCTGGGAAAAATTGGCGGCGGAATTCAGGGCTGTTTACGAGGATGCGCCTGACTGGATAAATAGGCCGGCAGCTCTTTTCCGCGTTGCGGAAAGCCTGGAGGAATTGTCTCGCCGTTCCCTGGCCGTGCGGGACGCGCGCCGGGCTGTCGATGTCTATGAGGAACTTGCCGCCAGGCATCCGCAAAGCCCTTTGGCCGACGACGCCCTTTTCCGTTCCGCGCGAATCCGTGCGGCATGGCTCAAAGACGAAAAGGGCGCCATTGACATAATTTCAGCCATAAAAAAACGCTATCCCGGCGGGGATGCGTTTTCCGAAGCCGTTGCCCTGGAAAAAACCCTGACGGCGGCCGGGCGCGGCCGTACCGCGCCGGAAGCGCGTAAAGTGGCGGTCGCTGAAAAACGGGAGATAGTTGAAGAGCGGGCATCTTCACCCGCCTTGGCCCAAAGCGGGGGCGAAGGGGGACCGGCCTTGTCCGGCAACGGAAAAAGTGAAGGCAAACCCGCCGGGAAGCCTGTGCCCGACAACGGCATCTCCCAGAAGTCTCCCACTCGCCTGACCACGCTTTCCTGGGATTCAAAAGACGGGGACAGCGTGGAGATCACCCTTGTTCTCAGCGGGCCGGCAAGCTGTACAAGTCGTATGCTCAAATCCGGCGACGGCGGGCGTATGAGACTGACGTTGGACAAGGTGTTGGCTGTCAGAGAAGTGGAGGAAGGCGTCGCCGTGCGGGACAGCCTTTTACGCGGCATCCAGGCGAGCCGTAAAAGCGGCGCCACCGTGTTGGACATTGATTTCAGGCGGGAAGTGGATATCGTCACCAGACAGGAACCGGGACGCATTGTCCTTTTGGCTGAGGCCGCCCAAAAAGCCCCGACGCGTCCGCGCCTGAGCAAGGCGGACATAAAAGACCGCAGTCTCGGCGGCATGGCGGATCAGCTTGGCCTGACAGTGGGCACGGTATTTATCGATGCCGGGCACGGCGGCCGAGATCCCGGCGCGGAGAGGAACAATGTACTGGAACGCCGAGTCACCCTGGATGTGGCCCTGACCTTGGGCCGTCTTCTGGAGGCCAGCGGTCTGAACATTGTTTACAGCCGCATGGCCGACAAGACGATCCCCCTGGGTGAGCGCGCCCGTATGGCGAATGTGGCCGGCGCGGATCTCTTTGTCTCGGTGCATGTGAACGCCAATGATGACCCGGCCGTTAACGGCTTTGAAACGTATTATCTTGATTTCGCGGCCAATGCCGAGGCCGCGCGCGTTGCCGCGCTGGAAAATTCTTCGGGAGACGGCCGTTTGGGCGATATGCAGCGCCTTATGGCTGAGGTGATGGTCAACGCGCGGGTGGAAGAGTCGCGCAGGCTCGCCGGGGATATTCAGCGTTCCGCCGTTTTCCGGCTCAAAAGGCGGGATTTCGCTGTCAGGGACAACGGAGTCAAGGCCGCGCCCTTCCATGTGCTCATTGGCGCGCATATGCCCGCCGTGCTGGTGGAACTCGGTTACTGCACCAACGGCGCGGAAGCCGCCAAACTGGCAAACCCGGCGTATCGCCATGTTCTGGCCGAAGGGTTGGCCGAAGGGATTCTGGCTTATAAAAACAGGCTGAAAGGCGCAAACAGAATGCGGGCCGGGCTGGAACAATAAAAATCTAAAGATTTTCCATAGAATTTCTTGACGCGAGCGGGGCAGTGGTGCTATGTGACAGCCAGCCGTGTTAACAACGGCAAAACTGTCGGGGAAGGAGAACAGTTTATGCGCACCATTTTGCTGGCCGCGTTTGCGGCTTGCCTGATTGTTGCCGGTTCGGCGGCGGGCCTTTTCGCCGCTGAGGAAAAGGCGGTTCCCACCGCCAAAATCGGCGTTGTTGACATGCAGGCCATCGCCGTGAAATCCGCGCCGGCGGAAGCCGCGAAAAAACAGATGGATGAGAGATTCGGCAAGGAAAAGGAAGCCTTGGAAAAGCAGGGCGAGGCGCTGAAGAAAAAAGCGGAAGGTCTGAAAAACCCCAAAGCCAGCGAAGAGAAAAAACTGGAATTCATCCGGGCCAAGCAGGACCTGGATCAGAAAACCCGTAATTTTGTCCGCAAGGTTGAGCAGGATGAGGTAAAATTGCGCCAGGACATGGTGTCGTTGGTTTTTCAGGCTTCTTACGAAGTTGCCCGCGCCAAGGGCTTTAACTTTGTGGTGGACGTCACGGCCGGGGGCGTGCTCTATGCGGATCAGTCCATGGATCTCACCGAGGATGTCCTTGCGGAGGTCAACAGGCTTTATAAGGAAAAGGAAAAAGGTTCCAAAAAAGACGACAAGAAAGGCGCTGATAAAAAATAGCGAAACATTGAACCTCGCATATGTGAGCCTCCCGAATCACGCCGGTTCGGGAGGCTTTTTTGAGATGCGTCGCCGCTCCTTCGAAGCGGGCGCCTTTTGTCTTGCCATTGCTGCTCAATCCCATATACTTGTGTCCGAATCAAACTGAAGTTTTAGAGTAATTTCACTTTGAAAATGCTCTAGCTTGGAGCCAAGCCATGACAGATGCCCCGCAATCAATGGATATACGAAAAATTTTGCGTTTTCTGCCGCACCGGTATCCTTTTCTTCTGGTGGACAGGGTGGTGGAATGCGTCTCCGGCTCCCACATCAGGGCCTATAAAAACGTCAGCGTGAATGAACCTTTTTTTCAGGGGCATTTTCCTGATACGCCCATCATGCCCGGCGTGCTTATCCTTGAGGCCCTTGCCCAGGCGGGAGGGCTGCTGGCCGCCGTCGATGTCGGAGATGTAAACGGCAAGCTTTTTCTGTTCACCGGTCTGGACGGGGTGAAATTTCGTCGTCAGGTCGTCCCTGGAGACCGTCTTGATTTGGTATGTGAAAATATGCGTATGAAGCTCAAGCTCTGCAAAATGGACGCTCACGCTCTGGTGGACGGCAAACTGGCCGCAGAGGCGCGGATTACGGCCGCCATCGTGGACCGGCCCGCCGACTGAGACAAAGACGGGGATTGACGCGCCATGCAGCGAACCCTGATAGCCGACGCTTTGGAGACGGAAAACCCACGTGAGGACATTACGCTTTGCGGTTGGGTGCGCACCCGGCGTGATCTTGCCGGATGTTCCTTTATAGAGATTCACGACGGTTCTTCGCTCGTCGGCATGCAATGTGTTGTGGATCATGCCGGCCTTGCTCACGCCGCTCTGGATGCGGTCAGCACCGGCGCGGCGCTTCAGGTGCGCGGCGCTCTCGTCCCCTCGCCCGGCAAGGGGCAACGATGGGAAGTACAGACCAGAGAAATTGATGTTTTCGGCCCGGCTGACCCGCAGAGCTATCCTTTGCAGAAAAAGCGCCATTCCGATGAATTTTTGCGCGGCATAGCCCATCTACGGGCGCGCACCAACAAATACGGAGCGGCCTTTCGTCTGCGTTCCCAGGCGGCCTTTGCGATACACGATTTTTTCCGGAACCGTCGTTTTGTTCTGGTACATACGCCTGTTCTCACCGGAGCGGATTGTGAGGGCGCGGGCGAGATGTTCGGCGTGAACACTCCGGCCGGATTTTTTCACCGCCCCTGCCATTTAACGGTTTCCGGCCAGCTTGAGGCCGAAGCCCTGGCTATGGGCCTGGGACGCGTGTATACTTTCGGGCCTGCCTTCCGGGCGGAAAATTCCAACACGGCCCGCCACGCGGCGGAATTCTGGATGATTGAGCCGGAGATGGCCTTTGCGGATCTGCATGACATCATGGAATTGGGTGAAGCCCTCATCCGCCATGTCATTGAGTATGTTCTCGCGCATTGCCCGGATGATCTGCGTCTTTTCGACGCCTATGTGGACAAGGGGCTTGTGGATCGGCTGGCCGGCATGATCGTCCGCCCCTTCGCGCGTGTGCCCTATGCCGAGGCCGTGCGCATTCTGAAGGCCAGCGGGAAAATATTCATCCATCCGGTTGTTTTCGGCACGGATATGCAAACCGAGCACGAGCGCTTTCTTGCCGAGGAGCATTTCTGCCGGCCGGTGATTGTTTATGACTACCCTCGCGAGATCAAGGCATTTTACATGCGGGCCAATGATGACAACGAAACCGTGGCAGCCATGGACATTTTGGCCCCGCGTGTGGGCGAGCTTGTCGGCGGCTCGCAGCGCGAGGAACGTTTGGATCGCTTACTCGCGCGGCTCGCCGAATTGGGTCAAAATCCCGATGATTATTGGTGGTATCTGGATTTACGACGTTTCGGCAGTGCCCCCCACGCGGGTTTTGGTCTGGGATTCGAGCGTCTTTTGATGCTGCTTACCGGCATAAGCAATATCCGGGATGTGCTGCCTTTCCCGCGTACACCCGGCAGCCTGGAATTTTAGGGCAATTTCACTCGAAAATTGCTCTGGCGGCGGGGTGAATGCATCGTCACTCACTGACAAGGCGTAGGCGAAATTTACTTTCGCCGTTAAGCGCCGCAGCAAGTGTAAAGTTAAGATACTTGGCGGCGTGCGAATATCATTTGTTTGAGGAGAAATCATGGGTGAAAGATTGACAGTCGCTGTTGTCGGCGCCACAGGCGCCGTTGGCCGGGAAATGCTGAAAACGCTGCACGACAGAAAATTCCCCGCCGCGAGGGTGCGCGCCTTTGCCTCAGCCCGTTCGGCGGGTGCTCGGGTACCCTTCGGCGAAGAGAATCTGACGGTGGAAGAATTGAAGGAAGACGTCTTTGCGGGCATTGATCTTGCGGTTTTTTCCGCCGGCGGGGCCGCGTCGCTCAAGTTTTCGCCCTGCGCGGCTCAGGCCGGCTGCGTGGTGGTGGACAATTCCGCCGCCTGGCGCATGGATGACCGCTGCCCTCTGGTCGTTCCGGAAGTCAATCCCCATCATTTGGAGAAACATCAGGGCATTATCGCCAATCCCAACTGTTCAACCATACAGATGGTCGTTGCCCTCAAACCTATTCACGATGCGGTGAAAATCCGGCGTGTCGTTGTTTCCACCTACCAGGCCGTTTCCGGTACAGGTCAGAAGGGCATTGAGGAGTTGGAGCGTCAGGTGCGCGATCTTTTCAACGGCCGCGAGCCGGAGAACAAGGTCTATCCTTTCCGCATAGCCTTTAATGTACTGCCGCACATAGACGTTTTTCTGGAGAACGACTACACCAAGGAAGAGATGAAAATGGTCAGGGAGACTGTAAAAATCTTTGACGATCCTTCGGTGAAGGTCACAGCCACCTGCGCGCGCGTGCCTGTTTTTTACGGCCATTCCGAATCCGTCAATGTGCAGACGGAGAAGAAGATGTCGGCCAAGGAGGCGCGTATTCTTCTTTCCCGCTCGCCGGGGGTGTTTGTATACGATAACCCGCGGGAGAACATGTACCCCTTGCCCGCCATGCACTCCGGGGAAGACCCTGTTTTTGTGGGCCGCATCCGCGAGGACGAAAGCATTGAAAACGGTCTGAATATGTGGATTGTGGCGGATAACGTGCGCAAGGGCGCGGCTCTCAATGCCGTGCAGATCGCCGAGGAGCTGCTCAAGCGCGATCTTGTTCGCGTCAGGGACAGGAAGATGTTCGCGCAATAGAGCATTTTCATATGGGCGGGGTATGGAGTTTGTGGAATTCCGGAAACCGACAAGTCGGGGCGCAAAAGCGCGATGCCTTTAGTGGATTTTGACGCTTGTCTGCTGATTTTTCTGCCGGGTACGGCAAAAAATCGCCGGGGCTGTGACGGCACGGATGTTCATGGGCCGGATGTGGAGGCGGAACAGGCTCTGACCATAGCTCTTGCCCTGCGCGCGGCCGGCGGGGCAAGCCCGCTGTTGCTTTGCGCCAAGGGAGATTGGGCGCATCGTGAGGCCTTGGCGCACGGGCTGCCGCACCTCGCCGTGGGGTACCGTTGTAATCCGTGGAATTTGCTGAAGCTCCGGCTTTGGCAGCGAAGGTATGCTTTTTTGCTTATTCAGACAGTGGGCGAGAGCGCTTTGTTTCTTGGTCACCTTGTGCGGCGTTGGCGCCGGGACGGTACAACCGTGCTTGCCCATGCCTTTTTTGTCACGCCCCCCTCCGGGAAATGCCGCAAGAGCAAAAGCCTGTGGGCGGCCCACAAAATTTTTTGCGGCAACGGCGGCATCCGCCAAACCTTGCTTGAGGCTGATCCCGGCGGAATGGACGAGCGATTCGTCCTTCTTGCCCCCGGCATCAACCGGCAGCGATATGCCCCTGATCTCGGAGGCGAAGTCGCTGAGACCGAAAATTCCGGAAAAGAGGCCATGCAGAAACCCCCTGTGGGGGAACGTTTTATTTTTGGCATGGGGCGCGGCCTTGTGGCGCGTTCCGGCGTGCTTACCGTTGTGCGGGCAATGGCTGCCTTGTGGCAGGTGGCTGATCTGCCGCCTTGGGAGATGCGGGTTACCGGTTCCGGACCGCGTTTTGCCGAAGCGCTGGAGGAAGCCGAACGTCTCGGGGTGGCATCACGTTTATGTCTGCTTGGCGAGCAGTACGCTCCGGATTTTTTGGCCGCCTGTCATGCCTGGCTTGCGCCGGGTCTGTCTTCGGAGGAGATGCCGGATGCCTTCTGGGCGGGATTTGCGGCCGGTTTGCCGGTAATTTGCAGCAAGAGCGCGTTACACATGGAGCGTCTTGCCGGCCGTGACGCCGCCCTCGTAGTGGAACCAGATGACCCCCAAGCCCTTGCCGGGGCCATGATTGCGCTTATGTCCGATTCCGGTCTGCGGCAAGACTTGTCCGCGCGGGCCGCCACTCTGCGGGAGCAATGCGGACTTGAGCGCATGGCCGGGGAAGTCTGCCGTTTTTTTTCCTTTTGGGGTGAAGATCTGCGAAATAAAACAACGGACGCCGGTGGGATGAGGGAATGAAATGCACAATCTGCAAGGAGCAGGCTGTGGTGGCTTTGAAAAGCCATAACAGCGCTTTCTGCCCGAAATGTTACAAGAGTTTTTTTTTGCGGCAGGTTTCGCGGGGCATTGAAAGCCAGAAGCTCTTTACCCGCGATGACCGTATTCTGGTCGCCTTGTCGGGCGGCAAGGATTCCCTTGGCCTGATGCTGGCCTTGTCCCTTTTGGGTTATACCGCTGTCGGCCTGCATGTCGATTTGGGCATTCCCGGTTCTTCGGCGGCGGCGCGCGGCGTGACGGAGCGTTTCTGTGCGCGTCATGGCTTCAAGCTGCTGGTGCGGGAAACGGCCGCCGAGGGATTACCCATTCCGCTGGTCAAGGAACGACTGCGCCGCCCGGTCTGTTCTGTCTGCGGCAAGATCAAGCGGCGTCTTTTCAATGAGGTCACTGTCAGGGAGGGATTTGACGCGCTGGCCACGGGGCACAATCTTGACGATGAAACGGCCCGGCTTTTCAGCAATGTTTTGCGTTGGGACGCAGCTTATCTGGCTGATCAGGGGCCGTTTCTGGAAGCGGAGGCCGGATTTGCGCGCAAGGTCAAGCCCCTTTGGCGTTTGACGGAATTTGAAACCGCCAATTATGCCTTTCTTATGGGGATTGAGAATCACTATGCCCCATGTCCGTACAGCCCCGGCGCCACTTTCAGCAGCCTCAAGAGTCTTTTACGGCGGCTGGAGGCAAGCATGCCGGGTCGCAAGCTGGATTTTTACCAGAGTTTTCTTGAGCGCGGGCGTTCTTTTTTCACCCGAAGTCAGCCTGAAAAGGCTACCCTGCTCGCGCCCTGTCCTCTGTGCGGTTATCCCACTTCCTCCGGAGGAGAGTGCGGGGTGTGCCGCATTCGCATGGCCCTTGAGGAAAAATCCGTATGAAAAATCTGTTACGCAGAGCTTTGGAGCGCGGCCTGAGCCCGGCCAATGTCGCAAGCTGGTTCTGCCTTGAGGCCATGCGCATTTTCGGTTGCCTGTGGGGGACGGCACGGCTAAGGCTCAAGGCTTTTGTGTTGGGCATCGAAGTGGCCCCAGGCGTGAGCGCCCACGGGGCGGTCGGTCTTTTGCGTTGGCCTGGCGGCAGCATCCGCATCGGAACTGGAGCAAATTTGATTTCTTCCTGGCGGCGGGCCACGGCCGCCACAGTGGGCGCGCCCGTGCGCCTGCGGGTTTTTGGCCCCGGCGCGGCTATTGAGATAGGGGACGGCGCGGAATTGACAGGTTGTTCCGTGACAGCGCGTTCAACGCGCATCGTCATAGGTCGTAAAGCCCTGCTCGCGCCAAACTGTGTGGTGGTGGATTCGGATTTCCACGCCCTCTGGCCGCCGGAAAAACGCGCGGACAATCCCGGTTATGAAAATGACGCCCCGGTTGTTATCGGCGATTATGCCTGGATCGGCATGAACTCTTTGATATTGAAAGGCGTCTCCATTGGAGAAGGGGCTGTTGTCGGCGCCGGCAGCGTTGTCACCCGCGACGTGCCTCCACGCTGTCTGGCGGCGGGCGTTCCGGCCAGGGTCATCAGGCGGTTTTCGGCAAGACAGGACGAGAATGGACAAGAGCGAATTTTGTGCTGAAATGGCCTATATTTTTGCTGTATTACGTCGATAAACGCTGAAGGGACTTTCGGGAGGCCAAGCGGCTGGGCCGTTGGGCTGAGACATATTTTTAGTGAGGGTAGCAGCCATGCGTCTCAATTTGCGCACAAAAATACTTGCTCCTGTCATTATTCTCATTGCCTTGGCCGTTTCCATAAGTGCTGTTCTTTCTTACAGGTCTTCGGCGGACGCCCTCAGACACGCCCTTGAGGACAATATGCGCGGGCAGGCTACAGCCATTGTCAGGGCCATTGACGACCTGACGCACCGAATGGCCTTCAATGTCGTCCAGATTCCGCAACGTGCGGAAATTCAGGCATTCTACAGGGGCAATATCGCGGACAAGGCGGCGGGTGAGGCCATGGCAGCGCCGTTGCAGAGAATTGTCGGCGGGTATCGGGGCTTTGATCGTATCTCGTTGTTGAATTTGGAGGGGTTGGCCGTCGCTTCATCAAGCCTGGCCGCCATCGGAACCAATTTCGGGGATCGCGATTATTTCCAGAATGCCCTGAACGGCCGGACGTTTGTGTCTCAGCCGTTGAAGAGCCGCGTCTCCGGCAAGGGCGTTATCATCGTTTCCACGCCGGTCAAGAATGAGGGAAAAATCGTGGGCGTCCTTTACGCTTCTGTAACGCTGGAGGATTTTTTCAAAGAATTTGTCGAACCCGTTGTTGTCGGTTCCGAGGGATATGCGTTTATCTTGGGAAAAAACGGCCAGGTGGTCATACACAAAAATCCTGAATTCCTTTTCCGCGATGATTTGTCGGTCATGCCCGTTTTTAAGGATATCGTCTCTCAGAAAGAGCCTGGAATTAAAGAGTACCAAGGCATTCGTGGAAAACAGGTTTATAACTATTATGCCCAGTCCAAGGACGCCGGACTGACCGTTATTGTCCAGGCTGAGAGTGACGATGTGTACGCGTCTCTTGTTCTGTTGCGCAATGCCTCCTTGATTGTCGGGGTGGTGTCGGTCGTGGCGGGTGGGATTCTGGTGTTCATTCTTCTCGCCCCCATCCTGAAGATACTGGACCGCTGCATCGCTTTTGCCGACCGCGTCGCGGATGGCGATTTTTCCGGTACGCTCAACTGCGCACGAAATGATGAACTGGGGCGGCTCGCGTCCGCCCTGCGCGCCATCCCCGCGAAATTCCAGAAGGTGATGGCCCTGACGGACTCGCTGGTGGGAAAGATCCGCAATGGTTGTCTGCGTGAGCGCCTCGACGTCTCGCCGGGAGGCGGCCTGCACGGTTCTTATGCCCATCTGGCCGGAGCCGTCAACACCGTGGCTCAATCCTATACGGAAGTCATAGACGATTTCCCGCCGCTCATGGCCTGCGACAAAAACAATACGATACTTTTTCTGAACAGACAGGCGCAAGCCGTTATGCAAGGAAATCATTGCGGCACGAAGTGTTCAGAACATCTTCGCGCTCCGGAATGCAATACGGAAAAATGTCTTGGGCTCGTGTCCATGAAAAAAGGCGAGATCAGACAGGAGACGACCGTCACGCCGGCGGGCGTCCGCCTGGATGTTTCCGTAACGGCTTTGCCTGTCAGGGATGAAAAAGGAGAGTGCATAGGTTATTACGAATTTCTGTCGGATATCACACAGATTAAGGAAATACAGAGAACTGTCGCCAATGTCGCGGAACAGGCCGCGGAGATCGCCGATCACGTCGCTTCCGCCTCGGAAGAGCTTTCTACAAAAGTGGAGGAAGTGTCGCAGGGAACGCGCGTGGAGCGGGAACGGATGGAATCCACGGCGTCAGCCATGGCGGAAATGAATTCCACAGTGCTTGATGTGGCCCGTAACGCCGCCAATGCTTCCGAGCAGTGTGAGTCAACGCGGAACAAGGCGGAAAGCGGCGCGCGCCTGGTGGACAGTGTGGTGGACTCTATAAGCAGGATCAACGGCGTCGCCGCTTCATTGCAGGAAAATATGCACGATCTGGGCCGGCGGGCCGAAAGCATAGGCGGCGTGATGAACGTCATTTCCGATATTGCCGATCAGACCAACCTGCTGGCGCTCAACGCCGCCATTGAAGCGGCTCGCGCGGGCGAGGCCGGACGCGGCTTCGCCGTTGTCGCCGACGAAGTGCGCAAGCTTGCGGAAAAAACCATGACAGCCACGCAGGAGGTCGGCCGCAATATTTCGGGTATACAGCAATCGGCCAAGGTCAATATTGAGGAAGTGGAAAAAGCGGCCGCCTCCATTGCCGAAGCCACGGATCTTGCTTCCAGTTCCGGCCAGGCTTTGACTGAAATTTTGCAGTTGGCCACGGCCAATTCCGCCGTGGTGACGTCCATTGCCGCCGCCGCCGAGGAACAGAGCGCCACTTCGGAGGAAATCAATCACTCCGTTGAGGAAGTGAGCCGCATCGTCAGTGAAACCACAGCCGGCATGGAACAGGCGGCTGTGTCGGTGCAGCGGCTGGCGGGCATGGCCCAGAAGCTGAATCAGGTTATAAATAACCTCAAAAAATCAAGCAGCTGAGACGGGGGGGGGCTTTTGACGGCAGCCCATGCCTGCAATCGCCCGCTGATATACTCCGGGCCATTGTCGCAACGGATTGCCGCCGGTTTACCACGCCATTCCATTCTCAGCCTGCTTCAAAATGCCGAGCACCGACTGTCTGTAAATTTTGACTTTTTCATGTAGAAATCTCCTGCTTGAACATTATGGGAAATTCTACTGCTGATTGATACCTTTTTTTGCGGGGGGGGGGATTACCTGGCCTTCCTTGGTAACGGCTATCTGAATCACTGCCTGAAAATTTCAAAGTGACTTATTACCGAATTTTGAGCCGTAATCGTAAATACAAAAAGAATGTCCGCAAATGCAAGCTAAAAGTATGCGAACGCGTTTAATTGAAATTGATTTTTATTTTCAGTTTTTAGGAAAGAGGGGCATGCCCGAAAGGCGTGTTCATTCTCAAGTGTTAACGTAAATACGATGGAAGAAGTGTATGAATTCAATTCTGCAAGCTGTCGGGCAGGCGACTCTGGTGTCCAAATGCGTATTGGTTTTGCTCCTGTGTATGTCTGTCGCGAGTTGGGCCTACATGCTCGGGAAATGGCTCTCTTTGCGCGCGGCGCAAACCCGTGCCGCCAACGGGCTTATTTTGTTCGACTCGGCCGATATGCTCAACTCCGCGCTACGCCGACTGGAACAGGAAAGAAATTCGCCGCTTTTCGGCATTGCCAGGCGGGCTGTGCGCGAGTTCAATCGTCTCAACAAAACCGGAGACGCGGAAAAGCTGTTAAACGACAACGTCCGCAGGGCGCTGCATTTCGGCATTGCCGAGGAGATCACCCGCCTGAAATCGGCGCTTCCCCTGCTGGCCACAGCCGCCAATACCGCTCCGTTTATAGGTCTGTTCGGTACTGTATGGGGCATTATGTATTCCTTTCAGGCCATCGCTCAAATGAAAAGCGTCTCCATCGCCACTGTGGCCCCCGGCATTGCTGAAGCACTTATCGCCACGGCCGTCGGTTTGTTCGTCGCCATACCGGCCACCTGCGGCTACAATGTTTTTCGAGCGAAACTCTCGACCGTTGAAGGCGTATGTATCACCTTTGCCGGACAACTTCTGAACCGTATGCAGCATGAGGCATCCGGACACACGGCCGGGCTTGCTTTTGCCGGAGAACAATAGGAAGGAAGTCATGGCCGGAATACCGTCAAATGATGATTTCGTGTCGGAGATCAACATAACGCCCTTTGTGGACGTTATGTTGGTGCTGTTAATCATATTTATGGTCACGACCCCCATGATGACGGAAGGGCTGGACGTGGTGCTGCCGACCATGGAAAAGGCCGACGCCCTCCCCACGGATGACGAGCATCTGATTCTCAGCATCAGGGAAAATGGTCTTCTGTTCCTTGGCGAACACGAAATATCCATAACCGATTTGGCCTTTGCTCTGCAAAACGCGGCCATACCCGGCAATCGCCGGCTCTTTGTGCGGGGGGACAAAAACATTCCGTACGGCACTGTCATGGAGGTGATGGGGAAAATTCGCAGCGTCGGCATTTCAGATGTGGGGTTAATTACGGCCCCGCCGCTCTCGCAATCCGAAGGGGGCCGGCGGGCGGAGCACGCCGGGGCCCCGCCCGCCGGCGCGGCAAGAAGCGTTTGGGCATCGTCCTTGTTTCTTCGGTGACGGCGGTGGTTGATAATGTCTGTCGCGCGTTTGTTGACGGTACTGTTTTCACTTTGCCTGCATGTCGGCATGGCTGGAATATTGTATTTTTTTTCCGGCGATATCCCGGCCTCTGGAGAACGGGTATACCATGTCTCCTTGGCGGAAGTTGCCGGGGAAGACTTGAATGCCGCAAACCCGGACGCGCCGGGGCTGCCGCCAGCGGAAGCCCCGGCGCCGGAGGTCGCTCCCTCCAGTCCGGAAGCGGAGACCGCCGGAAAACCGGAAGTCAACGTTGTTAGTCCCACCCCGAAAAAGGAAGCGGAATCCGATACTCAACTGCGGAAAAAACGCCGGAATCCGGCGGAGGGAAAACAAACGTCTTCATCGGCTCCGGCAGCGGAGACACAGGCTCCTGGAGGGGTAAACTCCTTTTCCGGCAACATGGGCGGCGTGGATGCTTACCAGCTTGATGCCGTGGATGAGCGTCCTTCCATCGTGAAGCGGGTTGTGCCGGAATATCCGGACAGGGCGCACCGGCTGCGAGTGGAAGGAAAGGTGGACATCCAGATTGTTGTGGATGTAAGCGGCCATCCTAAATAGTGTCGTCAATTGATTTTTGCCCAAATAGCGATGCACCTAATATGCACAGCGGCCAAAAATGATACCGTATTCTTCGCATAGCGTGTGGCAATGCCGCGCCAACGCTTTAA
>JAITGC010000012.1 GCA_031280915.1 Desulfovibrio sp.
GAAGCGGTGGCGTGGAATAGCCACCAGATACGCGAAAAATACGGCATCATTTCTCGCCGCCATTCATATCAGGTGCATCTTTTTATGGGCTTCAATCTCGTGACTACACTATCTAGGACATTTTACGCTTGAAGTTATCGCTTGACGGCGAAAAGGATTTGCAAGCAAATCCTTGCAGAGCAAATTACCTTTGAAATTTTACATGTATCGCGCCTTTAACCACGCCTACTTCGGCCCTTAACGGCGCAAATGAATTGCGTCTCACACCTTCGTGGAGAACGTCCGCTTTTGCTGCCGCGCCGGAGCATTTCCAAAATGAAAATGCCTTGGTCACCGGGAAATCGCGTGACCTTCGTCCGAAAACAGGAATTGCCGCCATGCCTCTGTTTATGGCGCTGTTGACGCTGGAATTTCACCTTGACGGTAATGATAATCTCAAGGCCAAACGCCGCGTCGCCAACAGCCTGAAGCAAAAAACGCGACAGAAATTTAATGTAGCCATTGCCGAGGCGGGCAGTGAAAACAGCCATAGCCGCCTGAGGCTGGCGGTCGTTTCCGCCTCCAACAGCGAAGTCCATTTGCGGAGCCGCATGGAAAAATGCCTGGAGATGATGGAAACCATCTGCCCTGAAAAACTGACCGACAACCGACTGGAAATTTATGTCCCCGACTGATCTGATTCCGCCCCTCTACCGGGAGGGAGCAAGCCGCATTGCGTCGGCGCTGGGGGAAGTCAACAACATCCTTGTCGCCGGTCACGCCGACCCTGACGGCGACGCGATCGGTGCGGCGGCCGCGGCGGGACATATTTCGCGTTTTCTCGGCAAAAAATTTATGCTCTACAGCCGCACGGGCTTGCCGCGCTCTCTGGCATTTCTGTCCTTGCCCGGTGTTGTCTATAGCTCCCTTGAGCATTCGCCTTTTTCACCCTGTGGGGCGGTTTTGCTTGACTGCAACGAGGCGCACCGGCTTGACCAGGAACTGACGCATTATCTGCCAAAACTTGTCACTATAAATGTCGATCATCATCCCGGTAAGGGAATGGGGACTTCCGCCAACTGGATATTTCCGCAAGCGGCGGCCACATCGCAGCTTGTGGCCTATGTGGCGCTGCACCTTGGCATTCCCCTTTCCGGCGCTCTTGCTGATGCCGTCGCTGTGGGCCTCATCACGGACACCGGTGGCTTCCGCCACAACAATACCGATGCCGACGTATTGCGGCTTACAGCGCATCTTGTCGAAACCGGCTGTAATATTTCCCTGTTGCGTGATTTTTTGGAAAATGATTGGAGTCTGGAACGGCTGCGCCTCTGGGCGACGCTTATGTCCCGCGTCCGCCTTGAACGGGACAATACGGTGGCTTTTTGCTTTGCCATGGCGGATGATTTGCGCAAAAACCACTGCCTCAAAGAGGATTTGGAAGGCTTTGTGGAACACCTGCGCCGTCTGCGCGGCGTCAGGGTAGCCGCGCTTTTGCTCGAAACTTCACAAGGCACATGCAAATTCAGTTTACGCTCCGCTGAAACAAGCAATGCCTTTGCCATGGCTTCCGCCTTGGGAGGCGGAGGCCATATCAATGCTGCGGGCGGCACCTTGCGCCTTGCTCCGGAGCAGGCGGAAAATGTTCTTCTGGCCGCTATATGCGGACAACTAGACGAGGAAAAAATTTCTTGAAGGTTTTTATGCTTCAGCCATTTCGATAATCAGCATATGCGCAGATTCCTCCGGCTTCACAAGAATGTTTTCTCCAACAATTTCCAAAGCGTCCCGCATGGAGGTCACAATACCGTTCACGGTCGCCCTGCCCTCAATCATGACGAAATAGGCCTGACGTCCGGGCGATACCACGAAATCCAGGGTTTGCCCCGGTTCGAGTGCGGCGGCGTAGGCGTTAATGTCCGCATGAATTTTGATGGGTGCTGAAGAGCGCGTGTTATTGACCCAAGTGGCCAGGGGCAGCCAAAGATTTTCCCTGTCCGTAAAGGCAAAACGGAAATCGCCATAATTCGGCTTCAAGCCTTTTGCTTCCGGAAAAATCCATATCTGCAGAAAACGCAGAGGGACATCGCCAAAATTGTGTTCGCTGTGTGATACACCGGTGCCGGCGCTCATATATTGCACCTGGCCTCGCGTCAGAGTGCGCTTGTTTCCCATACTGTCCGCGTGCGTCAGTTCACCGTCAACGACATAGGAGAGAATTTCCATATTCGCGTGAGAATGCGTGTCAAAGCCCGTTCCCGGCAACACCATGTCGTCGTTGAGCACACGCAACGCTCCGAATTGCACATTGGCGGGGTTGAGGTATTCGGCAAAGGAAAAATGAAAGTGGCTTTCAAGCCAGCCATGTGAGCCGCGTCCCATCTTTTTACTGTCAATATGTCTGATCATCGCCTCATCTCACTATAGCATTTTCACTTTGAAATGACCTGTAGCCCATAGATCTCTCATAAGCAATCTGACGGTTGTTCACGAAAAGATCGCTTCGACAAAAAGCGCGGTTTCCGACGAGCACGTCCGGTCTTGCCGCCACGCCGTTCTTATGGCTGATCTGAGAAGCCGTCTCAATTCGACGATAACATGGCTTTTATTCAACACTTTTGCTCTTCTGATATTCGGCTATCACTTTTTCGGCCACAGGTTGGGGAGCTTCTTCGTAATGGGCGAATTCCATGGTGAAAAAGCCCTGGCCGCCTGTCATGGAGCGTAAATCCGGCGCGTAGCGCAGCACTTCGCTCATGGGTACATGGGCCTTGATTTCCGTGAGCCCTGCCTGCGAATCTGAACCAAGTACTTTGCCACGCCGCGAGGAAAGATCACCTATGACATCGCCCATATTTTCGTCCGGGATGGAGATTGTCAACAAAACGATTGGTTCCAGCAAAATGGGCTTGAGGCTTTCCATAGCCTTTTTGAAAGCTAGGGAACCGGCCACCTTGAAGGCCATTTCCGAAGAATCCACCGTGTGATAACTGCCGTCGTACACTTTGGCGCGAAAATCCACAACTTGGCATCCTGCCAGAAAACCACGCGCCGCCGCTTCCTGAATGCCCTTGTCAATGGCCGGAATGTACTGCCGCGGTATCACGCCGCCCACAATGGCGTCTTCAAAAATGTAACCGGATCCGCGCGGCAAGCCTTCCATTTCAATCCAGCAGTCGCCGAACTGTCCGCGCCCGCCGGACTGTTTTTTATGACGGCCCTGTGCCTGGCATTTGCCGCGCATGGTTTCCCGGTAAGGAACTTTGGGGGTCTTCAAAATGATGTCAATTTTGTAACGTCGTCTGGCCTTTTCCACAGAAAGCTCAATATGCAGCTGGCCCATGCCGGAGAGCAATATGTCGCCACTCTCCTCATCGCGGGCGAGTTTCAGCGTTATATCCTCATCCAGCAAGCGCTGTATGGCCGCATAGACCTTGTCTTCCTCTCCTTTTTCCTTGGGAGCCAGAGCATAGGTAATTAACTGCGGGGGCAACGCTGGCGCGGAGAGGGCAAAGGGAGATTTTTCATCGCAGAGGGTATCGCCGGTGCGGGTGCTTTTGAGTTTGGCCACGGCGATAATCCCCCCCGGATAAACAGTCTCTTTGATCGGCGTTTGGTTTTTGCCCGTAAGATAGAGCAAGTTCCCAAGCCGTTCGTTTTCTTCGGCGCGCATGTTTTTAAGCACGGTATCAGCGGAAACAGTACCGGAAAGCACACGCAGAAGCGAAAGTTGCCCGGAAAAAGGGTCAGTCAGCGTTTTAAACACAAAGCAGGCAACGGGACCCTCGGAAACGGGAGCCCGCTCAAGGCCGCCGGAGCCGGTGAATGCCGGCCGGTCGAGGGGAGAAGACAAAAGAGTTTCCACGGCGTCGAGAATGGCTTTACCACCCTTGTTTTCCACTGCCGAACAGGCAAGTACCGGCGTCAGTTCCCCGGAAAGAACGCCGGCCCTGAGGCCGGTCTTGAGTTCATCAAGACTTAAGGAGCCTTCTTCAAGGTACTTCTCCATCAGGATTTCATCACTTTCCGCGATGTTCTCAACGGTCACGTCATGCAAAAGCTGAACGTCATCAGTCAGTTCCGGGGGAATTTCCGCTTCGGTGACACCGCCCTCGGTAAACATCAGAGCCTTCCCGCCCAGCACGTCCACCACACCCACAAAAGCATCGCCTTGTCGTATCGGCATTTGCAGGGCAACGGTTTTCACGCCGAGCAGAGAGAGGCTGTCAAAGGCCATCCGGAAATCCGCCCTGTCCCTGTCCAGCTTGTTTATCACAAATATGGCGGGCAGATGTTCCACACGAACGATATTCCAAAATTTCTTGGTCAGAGGCCGGACGCCGTCAACGGCGTCCAGCACGAAAAGAACACTGTCCACTCCTTTCAGCAGGTATTCCATATCGCCGGTGAAATTGCCATCGCCGGGAATATCCATCAAAAAATGACGGTTTTTGTTCCAGAGCCATGTGGCGAAAGCGGGCTGGAGAGAACCGCGACGGCGTACTTCCTCCGGCTCGTAATCCAGAGCTGTGGAACCGTCTTCTATGGCTCCCATACGCGTGAGCGCGCCGGCATTGAAGAGAAGCATTTCGGCGAGCGAGGTTTTGCCGCACCCGCCGGTTCCAACGAGGGCAAATGTGCGCTGCATTTCAAGAGGTGTGGACATGGTTCCCCCTTAAAAGATGAGTAAAAAAACGGCCTTGCGCCGACACTTTTTTATAGTACAGCGTTACTGCGTAAAAGGGAAGAGGGTATACTATTTCACCAGCCCCATTCCGACGGCGATAAGTTTCGCCGCGCGTTCCGCCGCGTCGCTGACCATCCCAAAACCCTGGGCCATACATTCCCGCAAAGTCATGGGCGCCGCCGGACAAGGCACGACCATGTCAATTCCCTTTTCAAGGACGTCCCGCCAGCCTTTTCCCAACCCGCCAGATACGCATACAACAGGCTTGCCGTGGCGTTTTGCGGCTTGGGCAACTCCCACAGGCGCTTTACCGCAAGCGGTTTGAAAATCCGTATTCCCTTCACCGGTGACGATAAAATCCGCAGAACCCGCCAACTCCTCAAAATTCACAGCCTTCAGCACAATTTCAACTCCGGGCCGCAAATTCGCATTGGTAAAAAACAAAAGCCCAGCCCCCAAACCGCCAGCGGCTCCCGCGCCGGCGGTTTGGGCCACATCGCGTCCCGTTGCCTCTTCAGCTGCTTCGGCGAAACGCGACAGTGCGGCGTCAAGCCGCTCAACCATATCGGGCGTCGCTCCCTTTTGTGGTCCGAATACCGCCGAAGCTCCACGAAGGCCGCACAGAGGATTGTCAACATCGCAGGCCACGAGGATTTCAAGGTTATGCAATCTGCCATCCATGCCGGAAAGGTCGATCCGTTGTACATTGACCAGGGATGCGCCGCCCTCCGGCACTTCATCTCCTGATGCGTCGAGAAAGCGCGCACCGAGGGCACGTGCGAAACCCGCGCCGCCGTCATTTGTGGCACTGCCTCCTATACCGAGTATCAAACGTTCAAGTCCGGCGTCAAGGACAGCCCTGACAAGTTCTCCTGTCCCCCTGGTTGTTGTAAGGCACGGATTGCGCTCCTCTTCGGACACCAGCGGCAAGCCGGAAGCCGAGGCCATTTCAACCGCTCCGGTTCTGCCGTCGCCCAGTATGCCCCAGAAAGCTTCCACAGGTCGGCCCAACGGGCCGGTAACGGTTAATTGCCGCATCTGGCCGCTTGTCGCCGAAACAAGGGCTTGCACCGTGCCCTCGCCACCGTCGGCTATGGGCACCTTGATGAGATGCGCCTGGGGGAAAACGCGCCTGATCCCCTCCTCCATAGCTGAGGCCGCCTCAAAGGCGGACAGGCACCCCTTGAACGAATCAGGGGCTATAATAATACGCATAATCACTCCTGCGCTTTAACCCGCCCTGGTGCCGCTTTCGGGCATCCTTCCTCTGACATTTGCATAAATAAATTAAATATTACAAATTATTATATAGACAATAAATATTTTCACAATTCTTTCTAGAGCATCTCTTGAGTTCTGTATGAAAATGATATAAGCTGTACTAACCTTGATGTGAAAAGCTTAAAAAATCTAATCTTTGTGACAAGGCCGCAATACCGGGGGCATTCATGCCGCAAGTAGCAGCACGCATCAACTCAGAGCAGGAACGCTGGCTCAAGGATTATTTTCGTACCAAAAGCGCCGGAGCGGAGTTTATTTTGCCTTGGGCGGTTGACACGTTTTTCCGGGCTATCAACAGCATCAAGCAGATGTTCAGTGCCGCCGAGTTGAAAACCATTGTGGAAGCCCACAAAGACATGAAACTCATGCCGGACCATACCCGTCTGTCCTATCTTCTGCTGAGGATATCGGACGCCTGTGACGTCGCCAGCGTCCACCTGCGCCACGGGGCAAGCAAATCCAGCTTGGAATCGAAACTCAAAGGCCTTGATGATACCCGGGCCACAGCGCTGATGGTGTGGGCTTCAGCCTTTTGGGTCAGCCGAAATCGCTCCCCGGCAAGTCTTGAGGAATACATCAAGACATATTGAATATCTTTTCGCAATCCTGACGCGGTTGTTCACTCATTGTAAAGCGTCAGGTATAAATCCCCCTGCCAAGGGCCAATGCGTCTGCCGAGTCCCCGTAAGCGCACTGGTTTGCCGACCGCGAAATCAATCGGCAGCGTGATTTCCACTGTGCGCAACTCATCAGAAAGCCCCTGCCGTATCTGCAGACGGAGACGTCTGCCTGGGGTCAAGCGTACAGCGGGGAGATTCAGCGTTTGTTCCTCATCAATCTGTCGACGCAGCCAATCTTTGACGACTCCCGCAACACCCTTGCCTCCTTTATCCGGATTCGCATTCCACCCGGTGGTGTTCCATACCGGATTGTTCCGACGAATTTTCGTGCCTTGCCTGTCCGGATTGTCCCGTGGCGGGAAAATCGAATCCGGATTTTTTTGCGGCCCTTGCTGTCTGTTCACCTGCTGGCGATTCAGCTCACTGTATATGTCCTCAAAAACGCGTCGCGCAAAGGGATCATTGAGCAAATCCCGCAGAACATCCTGTTCCGCATATGCTTCAGCCGCTTTTGCGGATTGCCGCCGCCCTCCTTCCTCGCCAACATCATCCCCGTCAAAGCCGCTATTCCGTGTTTCGGCACCTTCTCGGGCACCATTCCCCGTCTTCTGACCAGCCTCACCGGCAGAGCTTTCGTCATTGCCGCACCGTGTCCCGGCATTGCGCGTTTCCTGCCCCGAACACGTTTTCCACGTTTCTTCTTTGCTTTGAGCATCATTTCTCCGCTCATCCGACGGATTTGCAGCATCCCGCTTGTCTTCTCTGTCTCCGCGTTTTTCATCTTTTCGTTCACTTGCATCCATTGGCCCAAGCACAGCCGAAAGAATGACATAAGCCTCATTGAGGAATTGAAATTGCCTTCCGGCATCGGGAGCATCAGGGTTCAAGTCAGGGTGCAGTTCAAAAGCGCGTTTGCGATAAGCTTTTTTCAGGGCATCCAGATCGGCGCCCTTGTCTATCTTAAGGATGCCGTAACATTCTTTGAGAGAAAGCTGGCGTTGGCGACGTCGCATATCAGGGAAGAATCAGGGTAGCGGCTTCACACGCCGGATCGTTCGCCAGCAAATTGTGTTCATGCAGGTATTGACGCCCGATGCGCGCGAAATCACCATGTTTGATATGCGGCGATATGCCAGGGCAAAACTCTTTGGCCAGGGCAAAACTTTCAGAATCAATGATATTGCCGCGAAAAAAAGGCCACGCGCGGCAAACAGCCGGTTTTGCTTCATGGATGGCGCAGCCTTCTCCTTTGGAGAAAAAAATGCAGCAACCGGCCTCTCCAGCGCGTATTTTAATTTTTCCGCCGGACCGTTCCGTATATTGTTCTGTAAAGGCTTCAGGGGCGAGGTCCAGAAAATCGGAAAGACGAGCGATATCTCTGGGAGAAACCACGATACCACCCCTGCCCTCACAACACTGTCCGCATTGACGACAGTGAAAAGCCGATTTTTGGAATTCGCGGGACATAACGGGACTCTGGCTAAAAATTGATCACGACTTGCTCGCCGTTTCCGGAACGCTTGGCCGTCTCGCCTATGACAAAGGCCCTCAAGTCGAACGCGGGCATTCTGTTGATAATCTCTTCGGCCTGCTCGGCCGGAACGAGCAGTATGTAGCCGATGCCGCAGTTGAAAATCTGAAACATTTCCGGCCAAGAAAGCCGGCCGGCCTCTTTCAGCCAGAGAAAAACCGGCGGGATGGGCCAGGAATCAAAAAAGACGCGCGCTTCAACCTGAGAGGGCAGCACACGCGGAAGATTATCATAAAATCCGCCGCCTGTGATATGAACCATGCCCTTGATGTTCATATCGCGCAAAAGCGAACGTACAGGCTCAACATAAATGGCTGTCGGCGTCAGCAGCGTGTCTTTTACCGAAAGCTCGCCTCCGGGAAGACGATCCGCCGCCGTAAGGCCGGATTCGGCCAAAATTTTGCGCACCAGCGAAAACCCGTTGGAATGGAGGCCCGAAGAGGCAATGCCGACGATTTTATCTCCCACCTGAATGGCGGAGCCGTCAATCAGCTTCGCATTGTCGACAATGCCGACGCAAAAACCGGCTAAATCATATTCTCC
This sequence comes from Desulfovibrio sp., assembly GCA_031280915.1. Lineage (GTDB taxonomy): Bacteria > Desulfobacterota > Desulfovibrionia > Desulfovibrionales > Desulfovibrionaceae > Desulfovibrio. Next base: position 8,642 of record JAITGC010000012.1, read on the forward strand.
CGGAGCGTACATATCCGGCATTTCGGCGGTCTCTCCGCCAAGCAGTGCGCAGTCGGCCAAACGGCATCCTTCGGCCACGCCCGCAATAACTGCTTGGGCAATTTCCACATCAAGACGTCCTGTCGCAAAATAATCCAAAAAAAATAATGGGTTGGCCCCTTGTACCAAAATATCGTTAACACTCATGGCGACAAGATCAATACCGACGCTGTCATGCTTGTTAAAAGCAAAGGCAAGTTTAAGTTTTGTCCCGACGCCGTCTGTTGAGGAAACCAATACCGGTTCGTTTATGCCGCTCAGATCCGGCCTGAAAAGTCCACCGAAACCGCCTATGTCGGAGATGACTCCTCTGGTGCGGGTACCCGTCGCGTATTGCCTGATGCGGTCAACAAACGCATTGCCCGCAGAAATGTTGACGCCGGCATCGGCATAGACCCTCGCGCGGTCGTTGCTCATTGCCCCTCTCCTCCTTCCTATGGAAGCAGTATAACAGGTTTTTCGCTGAACCCCAAGTCTCTTTTTCAGGTTATTTTTATAGACCAAAATTCCGTCCAGTGCTATACTGACTCCCGCTGGTCTTTTTCCAAAACAACAAGGTGCCGCTATGTCCCACGCCATGTTATGGGAAAATCTCAAAGAAGAACTGACGCGTTGCCAACTCTGCGCGCACGGGTGCCTTTTGAAAAAAAACGATAAAGGCCGTTGCGGCGTGCGTATAAACAAAAACGGCACATTGGTTTCATTGGTCGCCAACGTCGTTACAAGCGTACAACTCGACCCTGTAGAAAAAAAACCGCTTTATCATTTCTTGCCGGGCAGTAAAATTTTTTCCGTCGGCAGCGCCGGCTGCAACTTTTCTTGCAGTTTTTGCCAAAATTTTTCCATTTCTCAAATTCCGCCCAGTGGACGGATACCGGGAAAAATCGTCGCGCCGAGCCAGCTTGTGGATATGGCGGAAACGCACTCTGTTCGCAGCATGGCCTTTACTTACAATGAGCCTACGGTATTTTTCGAACTTGTCCATGAAACAGCCGCTTTGGCCAAAAACGCAGGCATCCGCTCCGTAATCGTCAGCAATGGATACATGTCCCAGGAGTGCCTGCAAACGCTCGGCCGCCGTCTCAGTGCGGCAAATGTCGATCTGAAGTCTTTCAGGGAGGATTTTTATAAAAAATATTGCAACGCCCGTTTGCAGCCTGTGCTGGACAACCTGAAAGCCCTCAAAACCGCCGGAGTATGGCTTGAAGTGACGACTCTTCTCATTCCGGGCATCAACGACGGCGATGCCGAACTTCGTGATCTGGCCGCATTCATACATAATGAACTTGGTCCCGAAACTCCCTGGCATTTGTCAGCCTTCCACGGCGCTTATAAAATGGCGGAGCACCCGGCAACACCCCTCTCCCGCCTTGAAGATGCCTGGCGCATCGGGCGCGCGGCGGGCTTGAGCTTCGTTTATATAGGCAATGTCAGGACGCTGCTCGGCGGCAATACCTTCTGCCCCCATTGCGGCGAACTTGTCATTGAACGAAGCGGATATGCCGTCCGCCTCAAAGGCAAGGCGGGCATCTGTCCGTCATGCGGAATCACCCTGCCCGGCATCTGGCAATGACAGGCCCCTCGTGCTGATAGTTTATACGGGAAACGGCAAAGGGAAGACCAGCGCCTGCATCGGCCAGGCCTTGCGAGCGATGGGACAGGGAATGACCGTGGCCTTTGGTCAGTTTATGAAACGCGATGGGCAGTCAGGTGAGCAACGTCTGCTGAAACAGATGCTGGGAACATTTTTTTTTGCCGGCGGGGAAGGTTTTTTTCGCCATGAACAAGACAGGGAGCGCCATCGCGCCGCCGCGCTGAAAACATTGGCCTGGGCTACAGCAATACTGCCAGGAGTGGACATGCTGATCCTGGATGAAACGTTGTATGCCTTCAATGCCGCCCTGCTTACAAAGAGCGAAGTGGAGAACCTCATTGCATTGTCTGCCGGGCAAAACCGCCATTTGGTGCTCTCCGGCCGCGATGCTCCGGACTGGATTGTCCAGTCCGCCGATATTGTAACTGAAATGCTGGAAATCAAACATCCCTGCCGCAATGGCCTTAACGCCGCGCCAGGAATTGAATTTTAAAACACTACGGCAACGCGAAATGTTCAATCCGCCCTTTTCCGTTTATATTGCCGCCTCATTCAGGCATAAGCACGGTGTGCGTCTGTTGGGAAGCAAGTTGCGCGCCATGAAATGCCATATCCTGGATTGGACGGACAAGGCGACTCCACCGCCGGATCTGACGCCCCTGGAACGACGTGTGTGGATGGATACGGACAGGGAGGGCGGCCAAGTTTACAGCTTCTGCAAAAACGCCTGCCTTACGGCGGACATGCTCATTTATTACGGTACATCAGGGCAGGATGCCGGAGTTGAAATCGGTCTGGCTGCCGCAACCGGCTTGCCTGTGCTGGGTATCCGCGGCCCCCTGGAAGCGCCCGGTCTCATGCTGCATGGAGCCGTCACCCACTGGGTAAATGAAGTGGAAGAAGCTTTAAACGTTATCGGTGGCGTTATGCGGCATGCCGCCCAGAGCCTTAAAACCCTGGATACGGAGCACGATGCCGCTGTGCGCTGCCTTTGCGCGAAGTTAAAACGATTCAACAAATAGACAAAGACAAACTTTCAATATTGTATCATTGGCCGCGCTGGGGCGGCATAAGAAAACTCGTTACCGAGCGTACGCCTTTCACCCTATGCGCCGCTTGCACGGCAAGGCGTTTTTCCTCATCATCCTTGACGACTCCGAGCAGAACCACCCGTCCCGCATTGACTTCCGTATCAATGCGGGTTGAGGAAAGCCCCTTTGTGCTTATCAATTCTTTACGCAATATCGCGGCAATTTCAATGTCACTGTCCTTACTTTGAGCAGGTGCGAACCAGTGCGGCGTTACGGAATACGGCTTGTGCCGTCGAGCGGTTTCAATGGCCTTCTGTCGCATGTTTTCAGGAACAACGCCCACCAGGAAAATATTTCTGTAATAACTGTAGACGGACACGGCCCAGCCTCCGCTGAAATCTGCCTTGAGGAGATCGGATTTGATGGCCGCGGCCATGGCGTTGTCATCGACAATGGTGTCCATGAGCCGCTGATCCTCGTAAAGTCCATATGCGCAGCCGTTAAGGCAGTAGCATATGAAGGCAAGAAGCAAAAAAACAGAATTACGCCGCATAAAAGACTCCCGCATTATTCTTTTTCCCGCCGGATGCGCGCTCCGACACGCGCAAGTTTGGCTTCAATTTTTTCGTAGCCTCTATCCAGATGATATATGCGCCGGATTTCCGTTGTGCCGCCGGCAGCCAGGCCGGCAAGAACGAGGGAGGCGCTTGCCCGCAAATCAGAAGCCATTACAGGCGCGCCTGTCAAGCGCCGTACGCCGCGCACCAGGGCGGTGTGTCCTGAAATTCTGATATCGGCTCCCATGCGTACCAATTCCAGCACATGCATAAAACGGTTTTCAAAAATCCTTTCTTCCACCACGCCGGCGCCTTCGGCAAGGCACATGAGCGCCATAATCTGCGCCTGCATGTCTGTGGGAAAACCAGGATAGGGTTCCGTTTTCACGTCAACGCAGCGTAAGGGCCTGGCGCATTTCGCCAATACGCCATCCGGCAGGACGTCAATATCCATGCCCATATCCCGCAATTTTAAAATGACGGACTCCAGCTCATTGACAGGACAGCCGCGCAGCAGCAGTTCTCCGCCCGTAAGGCCGGCGGCAGCCAAAAAAGTGCCGGCCTCAATGCGATCCGGCATAACGGAATATTCCACACCTCGCAGACTATTTATTCCTGAGACATATATGCGACTTGTCCCCTGCCCTTCAATCCGCGCGCCGCAGGCAATGAGAAAATTTGCGAGATCAGTGACTTCCGGCTCCCGGGCCGCATTTTCAAGAACCGTGTCGCCCTCGGCCAGCGCGGCGGCCATAAGAAGATTTTCCGTACCGCCCACTGTGGGCATGTCAAAAGTAATCCGCGCGCCGTGAAGCTTGCGGCAGCGCCCCAAAATGTATCCTTGCTCCAGTTCAAAACGAGCGCCCATCAACTCCAATCCCTTGAGATGCTGATCAACGGGCCGCGCGCCTATGGCGCAACCACCCGGCAGAGCGACCCGCGCCTGTCCAATGCGGGCAAGCAGAGGACCGAGACAGAGCACAGAGGCACGCATGGTGCGCACCATGTCATAAGGAGCTTCCGGCAAAAGCTCGCCTGGGGTCACCGTAACCCGTCCTTCATCATATTCGCAAGGACAGCCAAGCAAATTCAACAGGCTGAGCGTGGTGTGTATATCGCGCAAATTCGGGATATTACAGAGACGCACAGGCTCTCCGGAAAGAATGGCGGCAAAAAGAATAGGCAAGGCCGCATTTTTTGAACCACTTATGTCAATGCTGCCGGTCAACGGCACGCCACCCTCGATGATCAGCTTATCCATGCGTCCTCTTGGATTTTAAAAGGTACGCGCCCATAAAAAGCGCAGCCGCTCGGCATTGTCAAGCATTTCCTTATAAGATTGCAAAAATTCTTCATCCGCATATAATATAACGCGGCCTTGATTTTTTGTCTCCTCCACAAAGCCGGACAATGCCCCCGCAGAAAAAACAAGTCGCCATAATGGAAAATCATGCCCCGCTCTATCCGCTTTTTCTCTCTCTGCAGGGCCAGCACTGTCTTGTGGTCGGCCTTGGAGAAGTGGGACTGCGCAAACTTTCGCATGTGCTTGCCAGCGAACCGGCTTCCGTTTTGGCCCTGGATACGGCCGCCCTTTCGGAAAAGGCTCTGCTCCTTTTGAAGAACAGCCGTGTCCGCCATGAATGCAGGGCCTGCATGAAGGAAGATATAGCGGGCAAGATTTTGGTTTTCGCGGCGACCAACGACAAAGAAGAAAACATCCGTATCGCCGGCCTCTGCCGGGAAATGGGGGTATTATGCAATTGCGCCGCCCCCCCGGAAATGGGGAATGTTTCCCTTCCCGCCGTGGCCCGGCAAGGGGACATTGCCGTGGCGCTTTCCACAGGCGGCGCAAGCCCGGCCCTGGCACGACAATGGCGCAATGAACTCCACGCCTGGCTTGTCCCGCGAAGACGCATGGCGCGTCTTTTGGGGCAGTTGCGCCCCTGGCTCCTTGACTTGCCTGACGATACGGGAAAAAATAGAACACTTTTGCGGGAAATGGCCGTTTCTCCTTTGCGGCAATGGCTGGCGGACGGCGACGCGGAATCATGCCGCGCATGGCTCACCTCGGAACTGCCGACGGAACTGCATCCCCGCATAGCCTCATTGCTTGCGGAGTTATTTGATGGTCTCTCCTGAATTTTCCACCATGCTCAGTCTTATCCTGCTTGGCGCGGCAAGCCTGTCAGGCCTCGCGGGAATAACAGGGCACAGAATTTTCCTGCGGCGTCTTGGCATCTGCCTGACTGTCCTGGCCTTTGCCACCCAGACATTGGTGCTTCTGCTCGGTTTTCACAAGGCCCTGCCCGACGGCCTGAGCCTTGGCGCATACATCCAGATGTTTGCCTGGTTTACTCTGCTTGGCGGTATTGTGGTATGGCGCAAAGTACAACAGCCTGCCCCCCTGCTTTTTGCATCTCCCTTGTGCTTCATGCTTTTCGCCGTATCATTGCCTTATCTCGGCACGGCGGTGCCATTGCCGGGGATGGTGCAAAATTCTTTCTACGCGTTGCACATAGGCGCTCTTTTTTCAAGCATCGGACTTTTGACCATCGCCTTTTTCGCCGGATTGCTGTTCCTCTTTTTGGAAGGACGGATCAAAGGAAAGCAGCCCATGCCGGATTTCTGGAGAGATATGCCGGCCATTTCCCTGCTGGATAAAATCAACGCCTTCACCGTGCTGGCAGCCTTTCCCCTCTATACTCTCGGCATTATTTCAGGCATAGCTTGGGCCAAGCCCATTTTCGGCGCCTCCTCCTCCGGCGATCCCAAAGAAGTGATGAGCATCGTCATCTGGCTTATTTTCGGCACGCTTTTCCATAACCGTCTCATCAAAAACTGGAAAGGCCGCAAACCGGCCCAATGGACCGTACTCGTTTTTTTGCTCTGTCTTTTTTCCATTATTGTGGTCAATACAATAATGAACACGCACCATGCGTTCATCCGTGGGTGAGGCCGTCCCATGAAAAACGACATTTGTCTTGTCGGCCTCAGCCACCACACAGCGGGAGTGGACGTGCGCGAACGATTCGCCCTTGCCGACCACTGTGACGCGGGGCGTTGGGCTTTGCCGTGCGATGGCCCCATACAGGAAAGTCTGATTCTCTCCACCTGTAATCGCGTGGAACTTCTGGCCGCCGGCAAGGGCGACCTGACGGAGCATATGCTGCACTGCTGGGCCAGAACTCGTGAGACCAAGGCATCGGATATCCGGCCCTATGTGTACATTCATAAGAGCCTGGAGGCTGTGCGCCATATTTTTTCCGTGGCCTCTAGTCTGGATTCCATGGTTCTGGGCGAGCCGCAGATTCTCGGCCAGATCAAAACGGCCTATCGCAAGGCGGCGGCATGCGGAACAACAGGAGTCATCCTGAACCGTCTGCTGCACAAGTCTTTTTCTGTTGCAAAACGGGTGCGCACGGAAACCGCTGTGGCTTCCAACGCCGTATCCATCAGCTATGCGGCAGTGGAACTGGCCAAACGCATCTTTGGCGATATGCGGTCATACAAAGTCTTGCTGGTGGGCGCAGGGGAAATGGCCGAACTCGCGGCCATGCACCTGCTGCAAAGCGGTATTGACGAAATACTGGTGGCGAACCGTACTCACGCGCGCGGAGAGGAACTCGCCCGGCAATTCCGCGGTCGCGCCGTACCCTTTGAACAATTGGCGGATTTTCTGCCTTCCGTCGACATTATCATCACCTCCACCGGCTCCCCTGATCCGATCATCCGGGCAAAAGACATCAAAACCGTGCTTAAGACGCGCAAAAACAATCCCATGTTTTTCATCGACATAGCCGTGCCCCGTGATATAGATCCGGATGTCAACAGTCTTGATAACGTCTATTTGTATGATATCGACGATCTTAAAGAAGTCGTTGAAGAAAATATCGCGACCCGCCGCGATGAGGCCGCCCGCGCCCATGAAATTGTCAATGAGGAGGTGAGGGCGTTTGCCGGATGGCTTGCCACCCTTGACGTACAACCGACCCTTGTCGAACTGGTGCATCGCGGAGAACGTCTGGCCCGCGAGGAAGTCGACAAAACCCTCAAACGACTGGGAAGCGGCGACGAACGTCTGCGTGAGGCATTGGAAGTCATGGCGGGCGCGCTGGTGCGCAAATTGCATCATGCTCCTATTGTTTTTTTGAAACACGGATGTACGCATCAGGAAAACAATGGCGCACGCGTCAGCGCCATACGCCGGATTTTCAACCTGGATTCCGACACCTAAATGCCGCCTCCCACGGACATTCACAATCTTTCCCCGGCTTCCGCCAAATTATGCCTGTCTGTGGAACGTTTTCTCCGAGGTTTGGGCCTTACCCAGGGCGAGCGGCTGGTGGCGGCTGTATCCGGCGGAGCCGACTCCCTGGCCTTGGTTCTTGTTTTGCGCATACTCGCCCCACGTCTTGATTTGCACATCTCCGCTCTGACCGTGGATCACGGCCTGTTGCCCGAAGCCGCCTTCATCGCCGCCAGGGTGACGGAACAGTGCGCGACCCTCGGCATTGACTGCGTCTCCCAAAAAGCCGACGTGTCCGGACTTGCCGTCAGAGAACGTCTTGGCATTGAAGAAGCCGGACGAAAACTGCGTTACAGACTTCTGGAAGAAGAACGCTCGGCCAAAGGGGCGCAATACATCGCGCTCGGTCATCATAGAGCGGATTTGGCGGAAGATGTGCTTATGCGTCTTACACGCGGCACTGGCTGGCCAGGCTTGGGGGGTATGGATGCCCGCGATGACAAAAGACATCTTTTGCGCCCCTTGCTTTTCACCGATCCCCGCGCACTCAGGGACATCCTGCGGGAATGCCGTATCAGCTGGTTCGAAGATCCTTCCAATGCGGACCAGCGCTTCAAGCGCAACCGTATACGCCACACTATTTTGCCCTCGCTCAAAAAAGAAAATCCTTCTCTTGAATATTGTCTTGCGCGTTTGTGGCGGCTTGCCCAAACTGACAGGGATTATTGGGAAAAAATTCTGGATGCTCTGACGGATAAAATCCGGTGGAACGCAAAAGACGAAGAAATCTCATTACCCACCGAACTGCTGCACGATCTGCATGCGGCCATCCGTCTGCGCCTCTATCTCAGAGTCCTTTCTTTGTTGACGGACACGGCGGCGGAAAACAGGCACACGGGTCAGGCAAGGGCCGATACGCTTTTGGCGCTGGACGCGGCTCTCGAAAGAGGACGGGGAAATGCCTGCTTCCAACTGCCCGGCGGCGTAGAGGCGCGGTTGAACAAGGGCGCGGTGATTTTAAGCCGCCTGAACAAGATCAATAAGCCGTGTATACGGGAATCAGAGATTGTGTCACGCTCTGGGCGGTAGGGCAATTTTTCCGGAAAATTAACATTGAAAGTATGATCTGCCTGCAAATCCTTGCAGCAAAATTGTCGTAAGGCGAATTCACTTGTCCGTCAAACGACAATCTCAAGCGTAAAAAGCTCTAAGGCTCTAAACAGGCCGGGACGCTTCTCGGATTTTCCGCAGTACGCCCCGGCCTGCCGTGGAGGACGCCGTCCTGTATCCAGACCCTTCCTTGTAAAAAACGACTGTTCTGCTGTAATGCTTTGCATTCCGAGGCGGCGTCCTGCCGCGCATTCCAACTCGCAATAAAATTAAGGCACATTTTAGATAGTGTCTACACGAGTTCAAGCTAAAACATTTAACCAAAGTGCTATGCAGCGTATTTGTACGGCAGCCTCGAAAGATGTGAGCAGCTTTGCATATCGGGTGGCAATTCCC
>JAITGC010000040.1 GCA_031280915.1 Desulfovibrio sp.
CAGACCCGATCTGAGACATCATGCCGACGGTGTGCTGGCTGCATGTTTCCTCCTGTTTTGTAAGGAGGATACCACAAAACTACGCCAAACAAAAGTCTATTGACGACACTATCTAGAGCCATTTCACTTTGAAATTGCTCCACGGGCGTCGAGACCAACGATGGACTCCCACAGTCCTCGACCTGAGCGGAAAACGCGGCTTGGCGCAGGCTCACGGCAAACTGACGCACTACAAAAATCTTCAATAAAATCCGTGCAAAGGCCCTCCAGGAGCCGCCAATTTTTCCACTCTCACCGTTATCTCCGGATCTTCTTCCAGCGGCGGAGCGTGAAAGGCTTTCAGCCGCGCGTCCACTATGAACGGCGAAGAGCAACACCAATGCTTCGCGCTCGTGCGCGCGTGCACGCCATAGCTATCCGTGGCCGGGTCTGAGCGGGTAAAGGTGACCCACAGAAAATTATCCTGACTTTCTGCGCAAAAACCCGGATCATCCGCGACAACCAACAGCGGAAACTCCTCCCGTCGCCTCCAGAGGGCAAGGCTCTGCGCCAGAGCTTCCACGGCGGGATCTTGCGTACCACGCGACAAAGTATGCTTTGGCCCGCGCAAAACAACTACCCCCGGCATGACGGGCAGCATCCGCCCAAAGCCTTCAGGCAGAATGGGCGTTTCTCCAGGGTCGCTGCCGAGGTCACGTTTTTTTTCACCGGCCGAAGCCCATATGAGTTTTGAGCCTTCGTGCAGGGCAAAGCCCGTATAATCCAGAGTGTCCGCCGTGCTGCGTGTGATAAAGTGCAAATCCCGGCTGAAGTCGACGCGTTCGAGCATATGGCGCAAAAAGGCCATGACGTCGCGCGCGCTCAGGCCTGGCGCGTCTTCGCTTGCCGCCAGCAGAACGTATTTGGCAAGGGCAGTCTGCGTTGTTCCCAAAAGATGCATGGCAGCCGTAAGCAGCTCACGAGGCCGGCGTTGCGCCTCATATGGCGTATAGCGTTCGCTGCCGACGGCAAGCAGCAAAGGATGCACGCCAGCGGCGTCCACAGCATGGACTTCCTGGATGCCGTGAAAAACACGCGGCACCAGCGGCGCGGTAAGTTCATGAATAAACTCACCGAAAACAGTATCTTCCTGCGGCGGACGCCCCACAACGGTAAAGGGCCAGACGGCGTTTTCACGGTGATGCACATCTGTCACCCTGACAACCGGAAAATCGTGGCGCAGGCTGTAATAGCCCATATGATCCCCGAAGGGGCCCTCCGCTTTCAGATTCGGCAAAATATGGCCGCTCAGGCAGAAGTCCGCTTCGGCCAAAACGGGCAGCGGCAGCCGCTCACGGCTCAAGGCGGTGCGTCTGCCGCCCAAGAGGCCGGCGAAATACAATTCGGAAATGCCTTCCGGCAGAGGCATTACGGTGGCGACGCTCAGACAGGGCGGCCCGCCGACAAAAATGCGCACAGGCAGAGATTCTCCCCTTTGCAGAGCCGCGGCATGGTGCGGGCCAATGCCGCGATGTATCTGATAATGCAGGCCAACTTCGTCAGGAGCATAGTCATTGCCGGCAAGCTGTACGCGGTACATGCCCAAATTCGCTCCAGCAGGCCCCGTTTTTCCGGGATGCTCGGTATAGACCAGAGGCAGGGTTATAAAGGGGCCGCCGTCGCCGGGCCAGCTTGTCAGACGCGGCAGCTCTTCCAAGGCGCAGCGGCATTCCAGCACCGGAGCGCGGGAAACGCGGCGCGGCGGCATATGCGCCAAGCCCGCCGCAAGTTTTGTCGCGCGCCAGGGATGTTTGAAAATTTCCACCGGGTCGGCCGCCATTTTGAGCAGAAACTCAGCCGTATTCAGGGAATCCCGAAAAAGAAAGCGTAATCTTTCACGTGTGCCGAAGAGATTCGCCAGCATGGGAAAGCGTGTTCCCTTGACGCCGGTGAACAGAACAGCGGGTGATTTTGCCCGAAAAAGACGCCTCTGTATGGCCGCCAGTTCCAGATGAGGGTCAACGGGGGCATCCACCTCCTTGAGATGACCGTGCGCTCCAAGGTCAGCAAGGCACTCCATCAGGCAAGCACAGGCCATCAGACGCGCGTCTCCACGGGGCTTACGGCGCGCTTTCCCGCCAGCGTCTCCTGAAAATCACGCAGTATCCGGGCGTGGTCAAAGGCCAGTGGGGCCGGGAGTTCGCGCAGGGGATAAAAAGCGGCCGATTTCGCGTCGTCGCCAGCGCGCAGTTGCGCGGCATTGAGGGGACGGCCGACAAAGACCACACTCAGGGTATGCTGTCTGGGATCGCGGCCAGGGCGGGAATAGACGCCCAAAAGACCGGTCAATTCCACGTCCATGCCTGTTTCTTCCCGCATTTCCCGTACCGCCGCGACTTCGGCCTGTTCCCCCTCATCAATGAAGCCGCCGGGCAGGGCAAAACCAAAGGGAGCATTGACCCGCTCAATAATTACCACGCCCTGGTCAGGCGCATATATCACCACATCCGTTGTGGGGGTCGGGTTGGCGAATTGTTTGAATCCCCGGTCGCAGTGGGGACAAATTATTGTTTTTTCCATGGCGGGGTACAATCATACTTTTCCATACGCGGTTGTCAATCCATAAAAATGTTAAACCGCTCTCTTGACGGCAGCGTCAATCTTGTGTTCGGCGGACATGCGCGGCTTCGTGGCTTTTGAAGTCTGGCGAATGAGAAAAATTTCTTATATTATGGGACGTCTTGAAAATATGACAATTGTTTTCCTACGTATATCAATGCGTTCATTTTCAGTACCCGGCCCAAGCTCCGTATCTGAGTGCGGTTGAAGGCAAACGCCCTGAAGGAGGTATTTATGGTCTCACCGGTACAGATAGGTTTTCTCGTATTCCCCGCCATGCTGCAACTGGATTTTACCGGACCTTACGCCGTGCTGGCCGCCGGGCCGGATGCCGTGATTCATCTGGTCTGGAAGGATACCCTGCCCGTAACATCCAGTGACGGCCTGCTTTTTACGCCCACCAGGACCATAATTGACTGCCCTCAGTTGGACGTTGTGTGCGTCCCCGGTGGCGGCGGTGTGCAGGCCCTTATGGGAGATGTGGAAATTCTGGCTTTTCTGCGAAAACAAGCCGCCAGTTGCCGGTATTTGTGTTCGGTATGTACCGGCGCGCTGGTATTGGGAGCGGCGGGGCTGCTGCGTGGCCGCAGAGCGACGACACACTGGCAGTCCCTGGATTTGTTGCCGCTTTTCGGTGCTGTGCCGCAACGCAGCCGCATGGAGCGGGATGACAACCTGATAAGCGCCGCTGGCGTCAGCGCGGGCATTGACATGGCCTTGGCGCTGGCGGGCCTGCTTTGGGGTCATGCCGAGGCGCAGGCCATACAACTGAATATGGAATATGCTCCTGAACCGCCCTATTCCGCAGGCAGTCCGGCCAGCGCCCCAGAGGCCGTCACGGCAGTCTGCAGGATGCGCACGGCCGCACGGCAGACCGCACGTCGGGAAGCCGCCGCCGCTGCCGCAGCGCTGCTGGCCCCAAACAAAAATCGTTCATGTCAATAAGGCAGCATGGACGTTTCCGCAGCATGGCTGACCGGTTTTATTGGTGTATCATCACCTTGGCCGGCCGCAGCACCCTGTCGCCCAATTTGTATCCTGACTGCAAAACACGGCTGACCGCGCCTTTTTCCAGCTCATCACGTTTTTCCACTCCCACGGCTTCATAAAATTCCGGCGTGAAGACGTCGCCTTCCCGACCAAAGGGGACAAGGCCGTGCCCGGCCACCGCTTCCAGCAGCAATTTCCGCGTCATGGACACGCCCTGCAGCAAATCGCCGCACGCCTCATTCCGTCCGCCGTACTGAAGGGCAAGATCCAAATTGTCCAGCGTGGGCAGAAGATCGCCCAGAACGCGTTCCGCCGCGTAGCGCATCTGCTCGTCATGCTCGCGTTTGAGACGTTTTTTAAAATTTTCCATTTCCGCCGCAGAGCGCAGGCGAATTTCCTCCACTTCCGCCCGCAGGCGAGCCGCCTCGTCTCCCGTGGCGTCCGTTGACGAATCCCCCGCCCGCTCCACGGCTTCCGCGTCAGTCAATGGAGCGTCCGCCGTCTGTTCCGACCGGGAAGCGTCCAGAAGGCCCTCGCCCAACGGGTCGTCCCAGGGATTGAAAGCATCCGAGAGTTCATCACGCCCTTGCTCCGTATGGGCCTGCTTTTTCGTTTCCGTCTTGTGCCGATGCATATGTCCTCCAACGTTGTCAAAAATCCATGCCCCCACGTCCGACCGTGCCGGCGCGGCTATGTTGTCATTATAATAATTCATCCTGGTTCTGTTGTGAAGAAACCACTATCTCCAGAGGAATATCACGGCGGAACGCAGGGAGCTTGAACAGAAAAAAAACCAGGGCAAGCGCGGCCGCCACGCAGCCCATGATGACGGCAAAGGGATAGGCCATCTGAAAGCCTTCCGGTGCGACGCACAAATAACTTGTCACAACGGCCGTCATATATGTAGCCGGCAGGGTGGCAATCCAGTGCAACCTGGAAGAGCGGGCTATGTACGCCGCGCTGACCCACAGCGTAAGCATGGCCAGCGTCTGGTTGGACCAGGCGAAATAACGCCAGAGGACGTGAAAATCCACCTGAGTGAGAATGCCGCCCACAATAAAAAGCGGTATGGATATGGCCAGACGCGATTCAATAAATTTCTGCGGCACCTTGAAGGCATCGGCAATAATAAGCCGCGCGGCGCGAAAGGCAGTGTCGCCGGATGTTATGGGCAACATCACAACGCCCGCCACGGCGAACAGACCACCCATCGGACCGAGCAGCATACGGCACACCTGATCGACAACGAGGCCGGGGTTGCCTACAGCGGCCAGGGCCACGGGGCTCTCGTACAGCGTCATGCCCGCCGTGGCCCAGATAAGAGCGATAGCCCCTTCGGCGATCATGGCTCCGTAAAAAACAGGACGACCCGCTTTTTCATTGGTAATACAGCGCGCCATGAGCGGCGACTGCGTGGCGTGAAAGCCGGAGACCGCGCCGCAGGCGATGGTGACGCACATCAACGGCCACGCGGGCAGATTGCGGGGATGCTGGTCGCTGAAAAAAACGCTCAAAAAATCCGCCTCTTCCCCAACTCTCCACTGATAAAAATTATAATCGCCCGACAGCATGCCGCCCATGACCCCCAAAGCCATAACGAGCACCAGCAGACCGAAGAGCGGATAAATCCAACTGATGAATTTGTTGATGGGCAGGACCGTGGCGCAGACGTAATACAAAAAAATCACCAGGATCCAGACCTTGACGTTCATCAGGGAGCCTTCGGTCATTTTGGCGAGCAGCGCGGCCGGCGTATTGACAAAGACAACCCCCACCAGCACAAGCAGCAGCAAGGTGAAAACACAGACAAGCACCTTGAAGACTTTGCCGAAAATAATCTCCACCACTTCCGGCAAAGAACGGCCGCAATAACGCGTAGTTATCATGGCGAAAAGGTAATCGTGCACGCCCCCGGCGAAAATGGAACCCAGAACAATCCACAAAAGGGCCTTGGGACCATACAACGCGCCCAGAATAGGCCCGAAAACCGGGCCTATTCCCGCAATATTCAAAAAGTGGATCAAAAAAACCTTCGGCGTTGACAGAGGCACATAATCCACTCCGTCCGCCATGGACAAGGCCGGCGTCACACGGCGGGCGTCAATGCGAAAAATTTTTTCGACAATTTTGCCGTAGACAATATAGCCCAGCACAAGCAACGACAATGCCAGAAAAAAATAGACGATATGCGGCATAGATTCACTCGCTCCCATGGAGAATGTGTGGCGGCATCACGCCTTATTATAGCAACTAATGCATCTTAACTTCAGAGCAAATTGGCGTTAACACTTGCTGCGGCACGCTTGACGGCAAAAATAAATTTCGCCTTTTGCCCTGTCCTTGCATTATTGCCAGGCGCATCCCGCTGAAAGCTCCTCCACCAGCCAGCGGCGCAGAAAACGCCGCCCCGCCCCACCGGCCGCATCCCCCAGCGCCCGCGCATCTTCCCGTATCCGTGCCGGAGCAAGCCCCGCAGCGGCAAGCTCACAGCAATGCCCGACAAGCCACGTTTCCATACGCCCGGCATCCACTTCGGGATGAAACTGCAAAGCCAACTGCCCCCGCCCCGCCGAAAAGGCCTGGTTGGGCGTGAGAGCGGTAAAGGCCAAACGCCGCGCGCCGAGGGGCATGTCAAAGGTGTCGCCGTGCCAGTGCAACACAGGCGCAGCCGCCAGTTCGCCCAGGGGGCTGTTTCGCCCCTCTTCAGTCAGTTCCACGCCTCCCCAGCCTATTTCCTTTTTTTGCCCGGCGTAAACGCGCGCTCCCAGGGCCGCCGCCATAATCTGCGCCCCAAGACATATCCCCAGCAGCGGGCGGCCTGAAACAAGCCGTGCCCGCGCCAGTTCGCGCTCTTCCAGAAGAAAGGGATACATGTCCTCCTGACCGACGCCAATGGGGCCACCCAGAATCACGGCAAGATCAGCGGCGAGCCATTCATCCGTCTTCACGTATTCCACTCCGGCCTGAACATGCCGAATATCGTATCCAACCTCCCTCAATACCGGCGTGAAGACGCCCATATCCTCAAAAGACACATGTTGCAGCACAAGGCAGCGCACAATGGTCTCATTCCGCGTAACGCGCGGCTATATTCTGAAATTCCGGCTGAAGTTCATCAAAGGCGTCTATCAGAGCCGGATCAAACTGCGTACCCTTGCCCTCAAAAATAATCCCGGCGGTTTCCTCGTGGCTCATGCCCGGCTTGTACACGCGTTTGCTGCGCAAGGCGTCATAGACGTCGGCCAGGCTCATCAGACGCGCGGAAAGGGGTATTTCCTCTTTCCCGATGCCGCGCGGGTAGCCCTTGCCGTCCCAGCGTTCGTGGTGACAGTAGGCAATATCCTGCGACATGTTCAGAAAAGAGTTCTGCCCCAGAAATTCCTCGGTGGAGGCCAGCACGTCCCGGCCACGCGTGGTATGCGTCTTCATGACCTCAAATTCTTCCTCCGTGAGGCGTCCGGGCTTGTGCAACACGGCGTCGGGGATGGCCACCTTGCCCACATCGTGCAGGGGGGCGGAAAGATAAAGCATGTCCAGGAATTCCGGCGTCAGTTCCGGGGCATACCGAGGCAGTCTCGACAAATGCTGCGCCAGCGAGCGCACATAACTCTGCGTGCGCTTGATGTGCGCTCCTGTTTCCGGATCCCGCCATTCCGCGAGATTGGCCATGGAGTGAATTGTCGCTTCCTGGGTAAGGGCCAGTTGCCGGGTGCGTTCCTTCACAAGCTCATTCAGATGGTCTCTGTGGCGCTTCAACTCCACGGCGCTGTCAACGCGGTTGCGCACCAGAGAGGCAATAAAAGGCTTTTTGATGTAGTCCTGGGCCCCCAGTGAAAGGCCCGTAGCCTCGTCCACGCCGTCATCCTGGGCCGTAACGAATATTACCGGGATGGCGGAGGTTTTTGGCGACTGTTTGAGTCTGCGGCAGGCTTCATAGCCGTTCATGCCGGGCATGACGACATCCATCAGGACGATATCCGGCGGAGTGTCGCCCTCGACAAGACGCAGAGCATCCCTGCCGTTTTTGGCAAACATGATCGTGTAGTTGTCGCGTAGGGTCTCGCCGAGAATGCGCAGATTTTCCGCGGCGTCGTCCACGATCAACACGCGGCTTCGCTGCGTAGGGACAACAGCTGCATTCATTGGTGATTCTCCTTCGACATCAGAGGCGGCAAAAGTTCCGCCAGGCGCGCGGCAAAACGGCTTACAAGAACACTCTGGGCGCGCACAAAACCGGCATATTCCGCGCCCGGCACAGACTCTTCATCCGCATGGCTTCCCTGTCCCAAAACAAGGCCGCGCCGGTTTTTCAACGTCCAGTGCAATTCCACAAAGACCCTGCCGCCCAGTACGCCGTCCAGCCGACGGACATCAAGGAAAAGCACGGCATCTCCGCCATCCTCTTCGGCCTCCCGGACATTCAGGCCGCAACCAAGCAGGCGCGGGGCAAGCTCCTCCCGCATAACGCGGCTCACGCCCCGGCTCAAAGGCTCCGCCCATATATCTAATTGGGCTACCACAAGACGCGTTTGCCCGTCAACCCGGCTCACAATTCCCCCCCGCTCCAGGTACTCCGGCACAGCCACGCGGGCGATGCGCAATGTTTTGGCGGGCAGGCTGTCCGCCCGTACCGGCTCGGCGGAACTCCAGAGCAGGTAATAATTTGTCGGCTCACTGCGGGCGCAGGCGGCAAACATGAAAACAGACAAAAGCATCAACAAGGCCATCAAGTCGCGCGTCATCGGCTTCCTCTCTTCCCCCGCAACAGGGATTCCGGGTTGCGTTCCAGCGTGTCCGCCAAGGCGCGCAAAGCGGCGGCGGCGGCGGCGCCCTCCCGCAACAGGCGCTGCAAATCGGTCATCATCGGCGAATCACGCCGGGCAATGTCTTGGGCCGAATTCGCCGCCTCGTGCAGTTGGGCTGCCGAGTCCGCCAGCGCGCGCATGGCCTCGCGGAAAAAATGCAGACCCTCCGGCACCTGTTCCCGCGCCATGCGCGCGGTTTCGTCCAATTGGGCCAGAGTGCCTGAAATTGACTTCAACAACTCTGTTTTTTTGAAAAATTTTTCCGTCTCCGTGAATGTTCCGGCAAAGGCGGCTATACCCTCCCTGAGTTTGCCGTCGGAGAGAATAAAGGCAAAATTGGCGAGTATTTCGTTGAGCGATTGCAGCATCTGCTCCGGCGGCACCTTGGACAAAGCGCGCTCAAAGGCGTCCATGGACGAGGGAACGGTGGGAATTTCCAGAGCCTCATTGGAAGAGCGGTAACGGGCTTCCGTCTCGGGATGAAAATTCAGTTCAACGCCGTACTTGCCGGTGATCAGACTCTGCAGCTTCAAGCGCGCCCGCAGACCCCGCTCCACCATGCTGTGCAGCATTCGCCGCGCAAATTCCCCGGAAACTCCGGCCACACCATCGCTGTTCATGATGCTGGCGGCGTCAATGCGTATAAAAACGGGAATGGCCACGCCGCCATCCCGCGTGTCCGCCACCAGGTTAATTCGCGTCACGCTGCCCATGGGCACGCCCCGGAAGACCACCGGCGCGCCGATGGAAAGCCCGTTGACCGAATCGTCGAAATAGAGAACATACTCGGCATCATCACTGAAAAAACGCCTTGTTGTAAGCAAAACCAGACTGATTGCCAAAAGCGCCATGGCCCCCAGCACAAAAAGACCGACAGCCGTTTTATTTCGTTGCGGCTTCATGCCGTCTCCTTTTCATGCCCGACCCCTTCTCCCCTGTTCAAAAAACGCAGGGCATTGGCTTCTGTGGCCGGGTTTCGCGCAAGCTCGGCCGGTCTGCCTCCTGCCGTCACGCGCCCACTTGCCGCGTCCAGATAAATGCAGTTGTCGGCAACGGCAAAAATACTCCGTAACTCATGGGAGACGATGACAAATGTGGTCTTCAGCGTTGCCCGCAGTTCAAGGATCAGGTCATCCAGCATCCGGGCGCTCACCGGGTCAAGCCCGGCTGAAGGCTCATCCAGAAAAAGAATCTCCGGATCCAGGGCCAGAGCGCGCGCCAGGCCGGCCCGCTTGCGCATGCCGCCGCTGATTTCCGAGGGGTAATAATCCTCAAAACCGGCCAGCCCCGTCAACGCCAGTTTCAGCAGGGCCTGGGCGCAGATGTCCTCATCATTCATATCCGTATGCTGTTGCAGGACAAGTTCCACGTTTTCCGCCAAGGTCATGGAACTCCAAAGAGCTCCGCCCTGAAAAAGCACGCCCGCGCCGCGCATGATGCCGCGCCGGCTTTCCTCGTCTCCGGCCCAAAAATCCTGCCCGCTGTAAAAAACCCGGCCGCCATGCGGTTCCTTGAGACCCATAAGTACGCGCAGGAGCGTGCTTTTTCCCGAACCAGAAGGGCCGAGGATACAGAAAATTTCTCCGGAATGCACGTCAAAACTGACCTCCCGCATGAGTATGCGTCCATCAAAACCCACTTGCAGATCGCATGCCCGGAGAACCACTTCCCCGCTCCCCGTCGCGTCCCGCGTCGCGCTTTCAGCCGCCATGCCCGTCACACCTTCAGAGCGTTGGCGACCACGGTGATGGCGGCTGTGGCGACGATGATCCAGACAATGGAACGCACCACGGCCGTTGTGACGGCAAGCCCCACGGCCAATGCGCTGCGCCCGCAACGCATGCCGTGAAAACAGCCGGCAAGCGCGATGATAATGCCGAAGACCGTGCCGTAAACAAGACCCATCAACACGTGTCTGAAAGGAGTCATCTGCACTGTGGCGTTAAAATACTCGTAAGGGTTTATGCCCATCAGCGTCACGGCAACCAGAAAACCGCCGACAATGCCCATGACTCCGGCGTAGAGGGTGAGCAGGGGAGCCATGGCCGTCATGGCCAGCACACGCGGCAGAACCAGAAAATCCACGGGATGAATCCCCGCCGCCCGGAGGGCGTCCACTTCCTCATTGACCTGCATGGCCCCCATAAGAGCTGCATAGGCCGCCCCAATCCTGCCGGCCATGACCACCCCCACCATCACTGCCCCCATGATGCGCAGCATTCCGATGCTCACAAGCCCGGCCACATAGACCTGCGCGCCGAACTGCGTAAGCTGCACCGAACCGACAAAAGCGAGAATAAGGCCGAAGAGCAAACTGGTGAGAGAAATGATCGGCAGAGAGGCAACGCTGCATTCATGCACGGCCTGCAAAAAATCCCGCCCGCGCATATGCGCGCCGCCGAGGGCAAGACGCCGGCACGACCGTGCCAGCTCTCCGATAAAAACCAGAAACCCCTTCACGCCCGGAACAAGCTCAAGGACGCGCCCGCCCAAAGCCGCCAAAAAGGAATCATCCGCCTCTTTCCGCCGGATGTTCGCGGCCGCTGGCGCGGCAAAAGCCAGAGAAAAAAGACGCCCGAGGCCTTCCGGCAATTCAGGGCTCACGTCGATTCCGCGTACGCGCGCGGCGCTCGCAAGCCGGAGAAGAAAGACAAGAAGACTTGAATCCCACGAAGCAAGCCCGTCTGCGGCCAGGGTGAGCCTTTGAAGGCGCCCCTCCTCAATTTCGCGCAAGGCCCGTTCGCTTGCCGGATTTTTCCCGGAAAACCCCACGCCCGTGCGCCATTGCCCGCCCACGCTGACGCGCAGAACTTCCTGGCGCACTCTTTGTATTTCAACGTGATTTGCCCGGGAAAAACCTTGCATTCTGGCACTATAAATCAGAGCCCATTCTCCGCGCAAGTTTTCATTTGGGGAATTTCCTGAAAAGAACCGCACCCTTGGCCAAATCCCCCAAGGCTCTTTCAAAGGCCGCGCACCTGTCCTCCGGCACCTCAAGGCGAAGTTCCGCTTCCTCCAGGCGCTCCTGGGTGATGATTTTCGCCCCAAAGCGCGGCAAAAGCCGGTACAGGCCGTCCAGATAGGCATAGCCCAACCGCGCGGAACAGCAAACGGACAAGACCCGTTCCTCCAGGGCAAGACATGCCAGATTTTCGCGTACCGCATCTTGGTAGGCCCGCACAAGGCCGCCTGTGCCCAATTTGACGCCGCCGAACCAGCGGCTGACCACGATGCAGATTTCCCCTATGCCGCTGTGGAGCAGCACGTTCAGCATGGGCCGGCCGGCCGTTCCGCGTGGCTCGCCGTCGTCGGAAGAGCCTGTATGGCCGGCATCTCCCGGCGAACCGGCCACATAAGCCCAACAATTGTGCGTGGCGTCGGAGTGACGACGGCTGAGGTCTTCCACCAAGGCCCGCGCCGAGGCCGCGTCGGGCGCACGGACGCAGGAAGCCAGGAAACGACTGCGCCGCACGTGAATTTCGGTGCGGTGCTCATCCCGCGGCAAAACGGCGGGAACAGGATAGCTGCGTTTTTCGGACAACTCTGTCATAATTTCACAAGCTGAAAAATCCGTATGGTTTTCGGGCAGTGACTCCCTTTGAAATTTTGGGCAAAGGTTCAGTTTACCGTCAGCCAGGGAAGACGGATTTTCGGCGGCGGAAATGTCCTTTTATGGCGCATGGAGCAATTTCACTTTGAAATTGCCCTGGCGACGGGGCCAATGCAAAAACCGCCCACTGCCAAAAGCGGAGGCGAAATGTACTTTCGCCGTTAAGCGCCGCAGCAAGTGTTAACGTTCATTTGCCCTGACCAGAGTAAAATGAAAGGCAAAAAGGCGCCCGTCACTTCTTTGCTGCCCAGCAGGCCGTCCTGTATTTTTCTTCCGTAATATCGGGCGGCCTTTCTTCGCGGCAGCGGGCAAAGGCCTCCGGGCAGCGCGGGTGGAAGGGGCAACCCCTGGGCATATTGCGCAGAGAGGGCACCGTGCCTTCAATGGCCGGCAGACGCTTCAGCCCCAGGCAATGCCTCCCCGGCGCGGAACGTATAAGACCTCTGCTGTAAGGATGACGCGGCGCGGTGAAAAAATCGGCGGCTGGTCCATGCTCCACCAGACGACCGGCATACATGACGCCCGCGAAATCGGCTATCCGCGCCGCCACGCCGAGATCGTGCGTGATAAAGAGCACCGTCATTCCCATATCTTTGCTTCGGGCCATGATGAGCCGCAATATCTGCCCCTGTATTGTGGCGTCAAGGGCTGTGGTGGGTTCGTCCGCCAGGAGCAATTCCGGCCGGCAAGACAGGGCCATGGCTATCATGACCCGCTGCCGCATGCCGCCGGAAAGCTGATGTGGATAATCGTCATAACGGGTTTGGGGCGAAGGTATGCCGACCTCGGCCAGAAGGCCCTCCGCGCGTTGGCGCGCCTCGCGCGCCGTCAGGCCGAAATGCAACCGCAGCGGTTCCGCCGTCTGTTCACCCACCGTAAGCACCGGATTGAGCGATGTCATGGGTTCCTGAAAGATCATCGCCGCCCTGGCCCCGCGAAAACGACGCATGTCCTTTTCCCGCAGGCTGAGAATATCCTCCCCTTTAAAGAGAATGCGCCCGCTTGTGCTGAAATTTTTCGGCAAAAGACGCATGACAGCCCGCGCGGTGAGGCTTTTTCCGCAGCCGGATTCGCCCACAAGACATGTTACGGAACCCGTCGGCAGAACAAGATTCACGTCGCTGACCGCGCTCAGGGAAGCCTCGTCGGCATCGAAATGCACGGAAAGGCCATCAAGGGCAAGCAGGGCATCGGACATGAAAAAGCTAACGATTTACCTGAGTGCGGCGAAAATTGACGTAAGCCTGTCGCATGGCAATGTACGGATCAAGGGCGGCGCCGCTCATGTCCTCGTAAAGAGGGAGCACATCGCCCATATCGTTAAAGCGCAGATAGAACTCCGAACCACTCGCCAGTTCCCAGGGATGTACATAAAAAAACGGGTCGGCAAACAAATCCCCGATGCGGCCCAGCGTGTCGCGCGGCGACGACGGCCCTATCAGGGGCCAGACAATGTAAAAACCGTGCCCTATGCCCCAACGGCCCAAGGTCTGCCCGAAGTCCTCCCCGCTCGGATCCACCGGCACAATGGTTTTCTTGTCCCGGGCCACATCAGCGAAGCCCAGGGTGGTCGTCGTATTGATGACAAAACGGCCGAACTCCACTCCGGCTTCCATGAACCGGAACTGGAGAATATTGTTTACAAAGCGCACGGGAAACAACAGGTTACGGAAAAAATTTTTCGTGCCGCTGCGGAAATCGCGCGGCGTAATCGCGGAATAGCCGCGATAGACCGGCTTGGCGACATTGAGATAGAAAAAATTGTTGAACCTGAACCAGAAGCGGTTCCATGGTTCCAGAGGGTCGGCTATGGTTTCATCCCCCGAAATTTCATCCTCATAATCATCCAGGGCGGCCCGCTCTTTCTCCAAGGCGCCCGCCGGCCGCACCCTGATGGCCCCCGGATGCATCTGCGCCCCCCCGCCGTACAGCACGGACGGCGGCATTTCGGACTGATTTTTGGCTCCGGAAACAGCGCCCGCCGATTCCTCCGGCCCAAAAACAAGGCAAAGGACGCAAAGCAGACAGCAGGACGAGAGATTATTTCGCCTCATGCTGTTGCCGCACTTCCCGGGATTTGTCCCGAATACGCTCTATGAGCCTGTCGGGCGGGTCCCTGTTGAGGATATCCTGAAACTGCGCCCGGTAATTCTTGACCAGGCTGAGATTTTCGATGAGCACATCATAGACGCGCCAGGAACCGTTCTTGGACAGCATGCGGTAGGCCACGGGAATCTTTTTGCCGTCTTTCAGCGTAACGACCGTGCGCACTTCCACCCTGTCCTCGGAGGCGACTTCCCCGACATAGGCCGCCTCTTCGCCGTTATAGCCGTCAATCTTGTTCACATAGGTAGAAATAAGCAAATCGGCAAAGACATCACTGAAACCCTTCTGCTGCTCCGGCGTGAACGTCCGCCAGCGCTGCCCCACTGTGCGCGAAGAAAACTCCATAAAATCAAATAGATATAAAACCTCTTCTTCAATCTGGCGACGCAGGGGAACACGTGTAGCCGGATTGACGTAATCGGGATTTTTAATGCAGGCCAAAATGCGCGCGGTGGAAATTTCCAGAGTC
Organism: Desulfovibrio sp.; assembly: GCA_031280915.1. GTDB lineage: Bacteria > Desulfobacterota > Desulfovibrionia > Desulfovibrionales > Desulfovibrionaceae > Desulfovibrio. The sequence goes on from JAITGC010000040.1 coordinate 14,579, forward strand.
TTGCGCGCCGGCGAAAGGCCGCTGGCCGCTGCCGGGGCCTGACGCGAAACCAAAAAGACCCCCATAATAAGGAAAACAAAAAAAACGAACAGATGACGGCATGCCCCAATGCGCATGGCTACACACCTCCAAAAGCGTACTTGCCGATCAGAGATTCCAGGTCAACCGCGGATTCCGTCTCATGTATGGTGTCGCCGGAGCCGAGGGTCTTCTCCGAGCCGCCGCGGGAAAGGCTGATGTATTTGTCGCCGATGAGGCCGCTTGTTTTGATGGAAGCAATGCTGTCTTCGGAAAGCTGAAAATCCTTTTCCAGACGCAGGCGAATCACCGCCTGCGTACGTATGGGGTCAGGATCAAGGGCGATATTAATCACACGCCCTACCGGCACACCCGCGATTTCCACGTCAGCCCCCACGCGCAGCCCGGAAGCGGAGTCAAAACGCGCGGAAAGCTCAAAACCTTGCCGGGAGACAAACTCCATCTTGCCCAACTTGACGGTGAGCCAGGCAAGGCAAGCAAGGCCGGCGAGCATAAAAACGCCGACAGCTATCTCATGTTTACAATCCATTGGAATGGGACTCCATTGCCGTTAAGCAGCTATTGTTATGCAGCGGATAAAAAATTGTCAACAAATTTTACCCTGGTTTTACCTCGGCCGCCAAAGAACGTTTCGCCGGCGGCGCTCACGAGGCGAGCCACTTTGCCAGCGCCGAACGCACCACGGGATTCATGGGCCTTTGCAGACTCTGTCCGCTGTCGCCGGAACGGCGTTCCAAAAATTGCCGCAGATACGTCTCCCGGCTGTTTACCAGATCTTCGGGACTGCCGTTGAAAATCAGACCGCCATCCCTGATGACCAGCACATGTTCCGCGACAGCCCTGAAGCCGGCGAGGTCGTGGCTGACGACGACAATGGTCATTTCGGGATATCGGGCGTGCATGTCCAGCAGAAGCTCATCCATTCTGGCGGCGGTGACGGGGTCAAGGCCGGAAGTCGGCTCATCGCAAAGCAAAATTCTCGGCTCGGCAACAATAGCCCGCGCGAGACCGGCGCGTTTACGCATGCCGCCGGAAAGCTGATTGGGGTAATAGCCGGCGAAATCCTCAAGGCCCACCATGGCGAGCACGCGCAGGGCGGCTTCCCTCAACAGGATCTGGGGCAGATCCAGATGCTCGCTCAGAGGCAGGGCCACATTTTCCGCAAGATTCAGCGCGCCGAGCAGAGCGCCGTCCTGAAACAGGACGCCCATCCGGCGGCGCAGGCGGCGAAATTTCGCGGAGTTCAAGGAAAAAATGTCTTCCCCGCCGATGCGCACCACCCCGCCCATAGGACGGAAAAGACCGATAATGTGCTTGAGCAGCGTGGACTTGCCGCTGCCGGATTCGCCCAGGATAACCGAAATTTTCCCCGCGGGCAGAACGGCGCTCACGTCGCGCAGCACAGGACGCGCGCCGTAGCCTGCATCAAGATGCGAAAATTCTATGTCCCATTTTTCCATATGCAGTCCGTTTTCAGTCCCTTCTCGCGCCTGCGAAGATCACAGCAAAAACGAGGTCAGCGCATAGTCCGCCGCCAAAATAAGCACACAGGAAATCACCACCGCCGATGTCGTGGCGCTGCCCACGGCTTCCGGCCCCACGCTGTCCCGGCGGCGATGGGTGTTATAGCCCTGGTGGCAACAGACCGTGGTGACCAGCAGGCCAAAGACAAGGGCCTTGGCGAAACCGCCCGCCAGATCGGCCATGGTGATGGAACTGGCAATGCGATAAAAATAGGCGCCCTCGTTGATATTGAGCATCAGTACGCCTGTCAGGTAGCCGCCGACGATGCCGACGACATCGAAGACCGCCGTGAGCAGGGGGAAGGAAATCATGGACGCCAGAAGACGCGGGCTGACGAGATAGGCCATGGGATTTATGTCCATGACGTCCAGGGCGTCAATCTGGTCCGTGATACGCATCACGCCGATTTCCGCCGCCATGGAGGAACCCGCCCTGCCCGTCAGCATGATGGCAGTGAGCACTGGCCCGAGTTCGCGCACAAGAGAAAGAGAAACCGCCGAGCCGAGCAGCCCGACGGAACCGAATTTCACCAAGGTGTAATAGCCTTGCAAGCCCAACACCATGCCGCAGAAAATGCCTATCAGAAGAATGACGAAAAGCGACTTGTAGCCAATTATGTAAAGTTGTCGCAACGCGCGGGAAAAAATGGCGACGCCGGAAAAAATACGCGCCAGTCCGGCAAACATGAAGAGCGTGGTATCCCCGACGGCAAAAACGGCGGATATGGCCCATCGCCCCGACGCAGCGAACAAGGCGGAAAATTTTGTCACACTTGCCTCATTGTTTTACTTTTTTCGCGGCTTCCGGCTTTTTGGACAACAGCAAAGGCTCGCCCAGCCCCATTTCACGCGCCTGTTCCCGTAGACGCGCAGCATCCGTTTCGCCGCCGCGCAGATGCGTCAGCACCAGCGTCACCTTGCCGCTTTTTGCCAGACTCGCGCGATATCCCGCCCTCTCCAGACGCATCCGCGTCTTGTCCGCATCGGATTTGTCGCGGAAAACCGCCATCTGAAAAACCCAGTTGAACCGCGGCCCTCTCTCCGCCGGCATGGCCGGTTTTTCCTCCGCTTTCGTCCCGCTCCGGCCGGAGGCGCCAGTCCTTGCGCCCCAGGCGTCGAGAGCCTCGCCTTCGGGAAATTTCAATGGATCAAAAACCGCGCCGGCAGCCGTACTGTTCCCCTGGCCCGCGCCCGGCGCCGGAGGAGGTGCGGCCGGCGTTTCGCCCCGCGCGGGAGACTCCATTTCAGATACAGAGCCAGACACAGGCCCAAGGGCGGATTCAGACACGGAATTGGACGCGGAGTTCTCCTCATGAAGGATGACGCCCGTCATCCGCTCCACATGCCGGGCGGGATTCTGTCCGCGCCCGACCATAAAACCCATGAAAAAAGCCCACCCGACGGCTGCGGCCAGTACAAGGCACAAGACCGCCGCCGCCGTTCTGGAAAAACTGACGGTAACACGCCCGGCAGTCCTTTCCGGCGTTCTGCTTTTTGTCCGGCCTCTGCGCGGCGGCTGCGGCACGTCCGCTCCTCCGTTGCCTGCGATTGTCGGCTGTCTCCGTAGCAGCGCCCCAAACGACGATGCGCTACATGCTTTCCGGGGCGCTCACGCCCAGAACGTCCAGCCCGTTGTTCACCACCTGTCCCACGGCGCGCAAAAGCGCCAGCCGCGCGAGAGCGCGCGGCTCATCATCGGCAAGAATCACTTGATGTCTGGCGTAATAGCTGTGCAACAAGCCCGCCAACTCCATCATATACACGCTCACATAATGCGGCGCGAGATTGCGCGAGGAATACACAAGAGTATCTTCAAAGGCGGCGGCCTTACGCAAAAGTACCATGTCCTCCGGCGTATCCAGATCCTTGAGCGAGTTTTGCCCCACCACGTCGGGGAGGACAAAACCCTGTTCCGCCGCGCGACGCAAGACGGCGCGTACGCGGGCATGGGCATACTGCACGTAATAGACAGGATTTTCCAGGCTGCGTTTCTTGACCAGTTCCAGGTCAAAGTCCAACGGACTGTCGCTCTTGCGGGAGAGGAACATAAAACGCGCCGCATCGACGCCCACTTCTTCCATGACCTCGGCCAAGGTCACAAAGGTTCCCGCGCGGGTAGACATGCTTACCGGCTTGCCGTCCCTGAGCAAATTGACAAGCTGAATCAGCACCACGTCAAAGGTTTCGGCCGGCTGGCCCATAGCGGCGACGGCGGCCCGTATGCGCGGCGCATAGCCATGATGGTCCGCTCCCCACACGTCTATAAGCCGCGTGTGGCCGCGTTGGTATTTGTCATGATGGTAGGCGATGTCCGTGGCGAAATAGGTCAGGCTGCCGTCGGATTTTCTGAGCACGCGGTTCTTGTCGTCTCCCAGGCGCTCCGTGGCGAACCAGAAAGCGCCCTCGTGGCTGAAGGTGTGCCCAGCCGCGGTCAGCGCCTCAAAGGCCGCTTTGACCGCGCCGCTCTCCAGCAGAGAGCTTTCGGAAAACCAGCGGTCGAACTCCACGCGGAATTGCCGCAAATCCTCCTTGATGCCCTCAAGGATCGCCTGGCCTGCCCGGAGCCGGCAGCAATCCACCCCCTCCGCTTCCGGCAAAGCCACCAGTCCCGGCTCGGCGGCAAGCATTCCCCGCGCGATGTCGGTGATGTAGGCGCCGCGGTAATATTCCTCCGGTCTGACGGCATCCCGTCCGGCAAGCTCCCGCGCGGCAAGCCAGACAGACAGGCCGAGAAGGTCCATCTGCCGGCCGGCGTCGTTAATGTAATATTCGGCGGCCACCTCATGCCCTGTTTTACGCAAAAGCCTGACAAGGCTGTCGCCCACGGCGGCTCCCCTGCCGTGCCCTATATGCAGCGGTCCGGTCGGGTTGGCGGAAACATATTCCAGAAGTACCCTGCTCCCCCGCCCAGCGTCGCTCGCGCCATAGCGCGGCCCGGCGGCCTCAATGTCCCGCACGGTGTTTTGCCAGAAAGCGCCGGAAAAGGTTACATTGCAAAATCCGGGGCCGGCGGCTTCGGCCTTTTCCACAACCGGGCAGCGTTCCCGCAGTTTGCGGGCGAATGTCTGCGCCAGTTGGCGTGGAGAGACCTTGGCTTCCTTTGCAAGCAGCATCGCCGTGTTGACGGAAAGATCACCGAATCTCACGTCTTTCGGCGTTTCAATAACGGTTTTTTCCGGCCAGGCAAAGCCTTCTTCGGCCAGTATCTCCTCAAGGGCGACGCGCAGAATTTCCGCAGCTCGCATGCCGTCTCTCCGGATTATTGTTGCCACCGCAATGCGGCGCAAATTTCCGCCCCCAGCGTCTCACTGGCGGACCTGTTCGGCCTCTGGCCCGGCTGAAAGGGTCTTCAGGCCCTCAAGGCCGCCCACAAAATCACAGCGCGGAGCTTGTCCCTCCCCGGCAAGACCGGCAAGACACGGCCCCACCATTTTGCCGAGCAAGGCCTTGGGGCCGAGTTCCAGCCAATGGCGCGCGCCATCAGCATACTGGCCGCGTATGCTTTCCATCCAGCGCACGGGCGAGGTCATCTGCGCCAGCATACTTTGCTTCAGGGCTTCCCCTTCGGGCGCCGCGCGCCCCTCAACATTGCTATACACGGGAAAACGGGGTTTCATCCAGCGCGCCTTGCGCAGGGCCGGCGCAAACTCTCCGGCCGCTTCGCTCATCAGGGGAGAATGGAAGGCGCCACCCACCTTGAGTTCAAGACCGCGCCCGCCATGCTCTCCAGCTTTTTTGCAGGCCAGAGTCACAGCCCCTCTGCCGCCGCTGACCACAAACTGGGCTGGCGTGTTGTAGTTGGCTATTACGAGAGACTCCCCGATTTCTCCGATCACCTCGGCCACAATTTCCGCCGCCCGGTTTTCATCCAACTTCACCAGCGCGGCCATACCACCTCTGCCTTCAGGATCGGCCTCAGCCATGAGGCGTCCACGCAGAGCCGTAAGTTCCAGTACCGTCAGGGGTTCCAGTACGCCGGCCGCAGCCAGGGCGCTGAATTCCCCAAGGCTGTGCCCGGCGGCTCCCAGGGGAGAAACACGCGCGACCGCCTCTCGCCAGAGGTTGAGATTCACCACTGTCAGGGCGGGCTGAAGGGCGCGCGTGTCGCTCATGGCCGCCTCATCCCCTTCCCAGTATATCTCGCGCAACGGCAGTCGGCTTATGCGTTCCGCCTGTTTCCAAAAATCCATGGCGTCCGTGGAAAATTCCGCGATATCCCGCCCCATTCCGGCTTGCTGGGCCCCCTGGCCGGGAAAAAGCAAAACAGACTGCATCATCAACGTACTGTCCCCCAAAGCAGTAAAGTATATCCAAGGCCGCAGCATTGTGCAAGTTTATAATAAGGCCGGATTTCTCCTTTGTCGGCAGTAACTCAGTTTACGATTTTCAGGCAGTGGTTGAGTTTTCCGTCAGCCAGGAAAGACGGGGTTTGGCGACGGGAGACCAATCGCCCGTTGGAGGAGTCTCCGAGCCGTCACGGGCATTGAGAGCAACGATGTACTCCCGTGGCGCATGACCGGAGCGAAAAATAACGTCCGACGCAGAGTCGGGACGAATGGGAGCGCCGTCTGTCTGTCTTTCATCTTGCAAGTCCGGCCGCTCAGGCGTATTAGAAGTCATCTCATAATCAAATTATGAGCGGCTTCCAACGCCGCCCGGCAGGGCGGCGCGGCGGCATGGCCGCCGTGAGCGAGCCGAAAACCACGCTTTTCGGCAAAGCGATCTTCTCATAATCAACTGACTGGTTGATTATGAGATAACTTGTAGAGC
>JAITGC010000016.1 GCA_031280915.1 Desulfovibrio sp.
AGAAGCTGAGGCTTCTTTGTGCACAAATACAGCTATGGATTCTGGAGTATCTATCGCAAACCAACCAACTGCGAATGGCTGCCTGATGAAAAATCAAGTTGTTCAGCGCGGACGAAATAATCAAGGTAAAGACGATGACTTTCGATGAAATAATGGAAAATCATCCAAATGTGAAACATATAGATTTTATGTCGCTGGACGTGGAAGGACATGAAGTGAAAATACTTGAGACGATAAATTTCGGGAAATATACTTTTGGCCTTTTTACAATCGAGAACAATGAGCCGGAGAAAATAAAGGCGCTGATGTCAAAAAATGGATACAAGGTTTTCATGGAGATCGGCGCCGATACAATGTTCATACCTGAATGATTGTTCCCCTGGTTTTTTGACTGAATTCCGGTTGTCGCTCCTGGAATGATTTCACTCTTGTCGCCAGGCCTCGTTCGACAGACGCAGGGCAGGGCGAATGGATTGAAAAGGAAGTACCCGGAACCCAAAAAGACTAAAAATGGCTTAAGGACGTTATTTTCATCTTCAGCCCTGTCTTTTGTTATTCGTGGCGAGCGTGTTAAAAACCTGTCCGTGCTGGGTCTGCCAAACCACCAACAGCGCCTATCCCTGTTTGTGTTGAGTGTATCGAACTCCCCATTACGCCAAACCTGTCGGAGCATCAACAAGACATATCTCCGTTCATACTTGTCGCATCCCGGATGATTGTATAGAAGAAAAACGGCATCCATTGTTCATGGCCCGTGATGTAATGCGTGCCTTGTTGAATCCTTTGGAGTCCATTCAATCATGATCATAGCCCTGCATAAAAACGCTCGCACAACGCCGGCTATCCGCGCTGAAATTGCGGCCAGCAGGGATTCGGTTGCTGTCTTGGCGGCGCGCTACGGCGTGGGGCAGCGCACCATTCGCCGGTGGCGTGCGCGGGAGGTTTTTACCGATGCTTCGCACACCGCGCACCGTTTGCAAACCACGCTGACGCCCGCACAGGAGGCCGTCGTGGTCGCGTTGCGCAAGAGCTTGCTCTTGCCGCTCGATGATTTGCTGGCGGTTTGTCGCGAGTTTCTCTGCGAAAAGGTTTCTCGCTCGGGTCTGGACCGCTGCCTGCGGCGTCATGGCGTGGGCAATCTCAAGGCCTTGCAGCCCGCCACTCTTCGGACGCCTGTCAAAACCTTCAGGGCCTACGAGCCGGGCTATGTGCACGTGGACATCAAGTATTTGCCGCAGATGGCCGACGAAACCGCTCGCAGCTATCTATTCGTGGCCATCGACCGGGCCACGCGCTGGGTGTTTGTGCAAATCCGCTCCGATAAAAGTGCCGCCAGCGCTCGCGCTTTTCTCACGGCCCTGCACGAGGCCTGCCCGATCAAGATCGCCAAAATCCTGACCGATAACGGGAAAGAGTTTACTGATCGGCTTTTTGCCAGCCGCGAACGCGAACCCAGTGGCCAGCATGAATTTGATCAACTCTGCCAAGCCTTGGGCATCGAACACCGTCTGACGAAACCCCGGACACCTCAAACCAACGGCAGGGTCGAACGCTTCAACGGGCGCATCAGCGACGTGCTCCGGACGCACCATTTCCTCTCCGGACAGGACATGCGACAAACGCTGCAACGCTACGTGCATCTTTACAACCATCAACTCCCTCAATCAGCCCTCCACAGCAAAACACCTTGGCAAACCATGAAAGATTGGTATGATCAAAAACCTGAACTGTTTCACCGGAAGCCTGCGCCTAATCATACGGGATGCGACAGAATGACTGTCCCGGAGAATTAGAGTCCTTGCCGGTCATGGCGCGCCCGGTTTTCCCTTGCCGGTTCCGGTGGAGCGTCCTGCCATGAGGTAGGCCGCCGCCTTGCCGTTTTTCTTTTCCAGGGCCACATCCAGAGCCAGTCTGCCTTCGCCGTCCGGCCGTCCGGGGTCCGCCCCGGCGGCCAAAAGCAGGGGAATGGCTTCCGTCCGCCGTTCATGGAATGCGGCATGGGTCAAGGCCGTCCAGCCGGAGCCGGTAACGGCGTCAACCCTGGTTCTGACTTTGGGGGACTTGAGGAACAGAGAGACGATTTGTGGATTGGACAATCCCATGAGGAGAGGAGAAAAGCCCTCCCGGTCTTCCCGTATCGGGTCGGCTCCGGCGGCGGCCAGCAATTTTGCCGCCTCCGCGCAGGCGGTCATGCGCTCCGGTCTGCCCAGGTTGTACGCGTCTTCCCACGGGCTTCCGTAACTCGCCGCCAGCCACAGGGGCGTCCGCCCTTCGTTGTCGATCATGTCCACAGGAGCGCCAGCTTTGATCAACAGGGCGACAGTCCGGGGCAAACCGTAGTCGGCGGCCAGATGCAGGGCGCTGAGAGACTCGTCCATAGCGCCGTTGTGAAAGAACAGGAATATCCACCGCTCTCTTGCCGCCGCCGCGCCCAGGCTGCGGAAGCGCATACCCGCGTCGGCACCGTGTTTCAGGAGCAGGGCGACGATTTCGGGTTTGTCCGCGGGGGTCTTCGCATCGTTGGGCGATTCGGTGACGGCGGCCAGCAGCGCGCCGTTCATTGTGATCCGTTTGTCCGGCCCCCGCGCTCCGGCGTCGAGCAGACTCCGCAGGGCCGCAAGATTGCCGCGCCGGGCGGCCAGTTGGACGGCCTCGGCCGCTTCCGCGCTTTCCGGCCCTACAGCCACGACCAGGTCGCGGGCGAGCGCGGCGTCGGCGTTGCTGTTCTCCGCAAGGGCTTTGAGGGGCGCGTCATAGGTTCCCTGGACGGGCGAGCCGGCGCGCTGAATGTCCCGCGCCAGATCGTAGGCTTCCCTGCCGACGGCAATGCCCAAGGCGTAATCCCCCACCCGGTTGACGATGTCCGTGCGCGCCCCGGCCGCCAGGAGCATGCGGCCGGCCTCGGTATTCCGGTAAAAGGCCGCGCGCATGAGCGGGGTTTCCCGGTCCTGGC
>JAITGC010000077.1 GCA_031280915.1 Desulfovibrio sp.
GCGGGGAATTGCCACCCGATATGCAAAGCTGCTCACATCTTTCGAGGCTGCCGTACAAATACGCTGCATAGCACTTTGGTTAAATGTTTTAGCTTGAACTCGTGTAGACACTATCTAAGCGTAAAATGCTTAAGCGTAAAATGCCCCAGGAAAAAACAAAAAATTTAATTAATAATTATAGCTTATTATATTTATAGCCCACATTTTCTCACTTATTTCTCCGCAGATTCCCCTCTCAGCTATTGACACAAAATAATCTTTGACGCATAAGTGGGAAAAAGTGGTAAAATTTGTCAAAAAGTGGTAATTTGTGCAAAATCTCTTTACCAAAAGCCTTTCACGAAGCCTGGACCCCAAAGGCAGGCTTATGTTGCCCGGCGAGTATCGTGATGCTCTCTTCGCGGACAACGATACGGGGAAATTCTGGCTGACCGGGCACAACGGCTGCCTTGTAGCCTATTTGCCGAGCAACTGGGAGGAAATTACCGCTCAGTTGAATCACATTCCCCTGCCTTCACAGAATCTTTTTTATTTCAAAACGAAATTTATAGGCCTGGGGCAGGAAATGGCTCCTGACGCCCAAGGTCGCGTACGTATTCCGCAGTCCCTGATGCGTGAAGCCGGCCTGCGGAAAGACGCCATGCTTGTGGGTATGCATTCCCAGTTTCAGATATGGGATCAGGAACGTTTTGACGCACTTGCGCCGGGAGATGTCTCGGCCGAACTGGCGGCGGCCGGCGTAAATATTTCCCTGTAACAGCAAAAAAACTTATGGCCCAAGCGTTGATTGAGCAAAAAACGATCGAAATACGCCACACGCCTGTGCTGCTTTCACAAACACTGGCTGCCCTTGCTCCGCGCGCGGGAGGCCATTACCTGGACGGCACTCTGGGCCTCGGCGGGCACAGCGCAGCGCTGCTCGCCGCCGCGCCGGACAGCGAAATCTGCGGCCTGGACAGGGATAAAGACGCGCTGGCCCTGGCGCACGAGCGCTTGGCCCCCTTCGGACAGCGAGCGCATTTTTTTCATTCCCGCTACAGTCATTTTGCCGCCGCCCTTCATGAACTGGGATGGAATAAGATAGATGGAGCCTTGCTGGATATCGGCGTTTCATCTCTGCAACTTGACGAAAACGAACGCGGCTTCAGTTTTTCGGGCGACGGCCCCCTGGATATGCGCATGGACAGAGATTCCGGCGGGTCATCGGCCTGGCATTGGGTGAATCAGGCGAGTTTCGCCCGTCTCAAGGAATGTATAGCCGAACTGGGCGAAGAGCCCCAGGCGGGCCGCATTGTGCGGCTCATTGTGGAGGCCCGCCAGAAAAAAACCATCGAGAGCACAGCAGATCTGGCTTCTCTTGTGGAAAAAGCCTATCCGCCGGCCTGGCGGCGCAAAGCCCGGCGCCATCCGGCGACACGCACCTTTCAGGCTCTGCGCATGGCTGTCAATGATGAGCTCGGAGAACTCGGACGTTTTCTGGAAACTATTCTCACTTGGCTGCCTGTCGGCGGGCGGCTTGCCGTCATCACTTTCCACTCTCTGGAGGACCGCCTGGTAAAGCAGGCCATACGCCGTTGGATGGAAGGCTGCCGCTGCCCGAAATATGTCGCTGTCTGCCTTTGCGGTCATCAGCCGGAGGTGCGGAGTCTGCATAAAAAACCGATACGGGCGGATGAGGAGGAACTGGTTCTGAATCCGCGCGCGAACAGCGCCAAATTACGCGCCGTGGAAAAAATCGCCGAGAAGGCCGCGCCTCTGATACGTACAGCAAAATGAGAAAACGCGCCGTCCATAAAGAAACAGGGGACAAGGGCTGGATTTTCGCGCTGGCCCTGGAACTTCTGGCCGGCATGTTCATGGGTTTGATCCTGGTTTGGAGCAATATTGAACGCATGGATACTTCCTATTTTATCAACATGTTACAAAATGAAATTCGTGAAAAGGAAGAGTTGCGCGCCAAGTTGGAAGTGGAACGCGGGCGTCTGCTTTCACCCCATGAATTGAAACGACATGCGGAAGAACTCGGCATGAAGGAGCCGCAAACGGGACAGGTACGCCGTATGGCGCCACGCTGAAGCGCCCTGGAAACAACTGTTCGCCGGCTCCGGCCTTATGAGGCTATGGGTAATTTGTATTTCACAGGCAGGATTGTCTTGCGCGTCGGCAGGAGCGGACATGTTTATTTTTTCTTCCCGTAGATACGGACGGAGCAACATCTTTAAAAGATACGGCGCGCCGGTCCGGACGAATTCCGCCGGAGGCCCGCTTCCCCGCCTGCCGCGCAAAGACAGGGACTGGGCGCGTGTGCGGATCAATATAGTGGCCCTGGGCTTCTGTTTTTTTTGGATAGCGCTCTGGGGACGGGCCTGGTACCTGCAGATGGTGACCGGCCCGCATCTGGCCGAGCGGGCGCGGCGTCAGCACATGGTTTCGGAGCTTGTCTCCGGGCACCGCGGTATGATTTATGACCGCAACGGCCAAGTGCTTGCCCGCAGTGTTGAAGCAAGATCCGTATGCGCTTGGCCGCGAAAGATTCAGGACTTCTATGAAACCGCCAACAGACTGGGATTGATCCTGGGCATGGCGCCGCAAGAAATTTTTCAGAAACTTTCAACAGCCAAGGGACATTTCATTTATCTCAAGCGCAAGGTGGACGATGCCTCGGCTGAAGCCGTACGCAATGCCGGACTGGCAGGCATCGGCCTCTCGCGCGAATATGACCGGATATATCCCTTCAAACATCTTGCCGGGCAACTCCTCGGCTTTGTCGGACAGGACGATAAAGGGCTGGAAGGACTGGAACGCTCCATGGATGAAAGGCTCGGCTGCATCCCCACGCGCCAGGTTGTTCAGAAAGACGCCAAGGGCAGGCGTTTTTATCTCCAGGAAGAGGGCCTGCCTGAGCCGCGCGGTGAGGATGTGGTTCTGACCCTTGACGTTCAAATGCAATTTCTGGCGGAAGAATCCGTCGCGCGGGCCGTGAAGGAAGCTGATGCCCGCTGGGGCGGCGCTCTGATTGTGGATGTGCCCACAGGCGATATTCTGGCCTGGGCTCAATTCCCGTTTTTTAATCCCAACGCCTTCCGTGAATCAACTCCTCTGATGTACCGCAATCGTCTGGCCTCCGACGCCCTTGAACCGGGATCCACCTTTAAGCCGTTCGTCATGGCGACCGCCCTGCAGGAAAACAAAATCACGCCGGGAACCCCCATTGACTGCGAAGGGGGCAAATGGGCAAGCAAAAGTTTCACCATCCGCGACACAGGCAGTTACGGCGTCCTTCCCGCCAGCAAAGTCCTGCGTTATTCCTCAAATATAGGCATGGCTAAAATCGGCCTTTCTCTGGGCGCGCCTATCTTTCACAAATATCTTCAGGCGCTGGGCTTCGGCGAACGAACCGGCGTACCTGTGGCGGAAAGCAGAGGCATATTGCGCATTCCGCGCGACTGGAGCGAAATAGACGTCATGTCCGCCTCCTTCGGGCAGAGCGTTTCCGTCACAGGGCTGCAAATGGCCCAGGCCTATCTTACGCTCCTGAACGGGGGAATATACAAATCGCTGCAGCTGATCAGAGGCGATGACAAGGTGGAAGAACACCACAAACGTATTTTCTCCGACAAAACAACCCGCGAAGTCATGCAGATGATGCGGGACGTTGTGCAGGAAAAAGACGGCACCGGCAAACACGCGCGTCTTGACGGCGTCGCCGCAGCCGGTAAAACGGGCACAGCGCAAAAAGCCGACCACAGGGCCGGCATATACGGGGCTAAAAGACTGGCCTCTTTTGTGGGTTTTTTCCCGGCGGAAACGCCCAGATATCTAATCCTTGTCATGGTGGACGAACCGGCCCGCGCTCAGTTCGGCGGTCTGGTGGCCGCGCCGGCTTTTCGTGAAATAGCTGGCCGCATTCTGAGCTATGCCGGCATTATGCAGCCGGCCGACGCCGTCGGGTGGCGGAGTCAACCCGGCGCCGCTGACGCGGGTGCTTTCAGGCTGCGCAAATACAAACTCGCCGGCCAGGATGTCCCCTTATTTGTGGAAAATATGCGTGAATCCGGTAGAAAAGCAGGTATGCGGCTGCCGGATCATCTGGCGAAAGCCTCGGAGTTTGTACCTGATGTCATGGGAAAATCCGTACGCAACGCAGTGGAATTGTTCGCCAGGGGAGGCATTGTCCCCGAAATCAAAGGTAACGGGACGCGCGTCGTGCGGCAAAGTCCACCGCCGGGGACTGTCTGGCCGAAAAACGCCGATGCCTCGAATTGCACTTTATGGCTGTCGGAGAGTTGAGGATGCCGCGGAATTTCACAGAACTTCTTGACGCATGCCGCAACGGCGCAGTCGAACCGCGCTCGGACTCACGAACTGTCCGGCCGGGCGATGTATTTATAGCCGTACCCGGCGAAACAGAGGACGGAGCGCGCTTCATCCCGGCGGCGGCAGAGGCCGGGGCGGATTTCATTGTCTGCCGTCCCGACGTGAGGCGGGAAATTCTGGAAACGGCGAAAAACTGCCGGGTCATCCACCACGATGATCCCCGTGAAGCCCTCTGGCGGCTGGCCCAAGCCCGCTGGCATACCGATCGCCTTCCCCTGAAAATTCTCGGTGTTACGGGCACAAACGGCAAAACGACCGTCTCCTGTTTACTGGAGCATCTTTTCGTCTCACTTGGCGAAAAAGTAGGGGTTATGGGCACAATCGCCTACCGCTGGCCGGGACATCGGCAAGCGGCTCCTCTAACGACACCGGACACCCTGACCCTGCACTCTCTGCTCAGACGCATGGCCGATGCGGGCGTAAGCGTGGCCGTAATGGAAGTCTCCTCCCACGCTCTGGACCAACAGCGCGTTTACGGCATCCCCTTTGCCGGAGCCATTTTCACCAATCTTACACAGGATCACCTGGATTATCACCAGGACATTGAGAGTTATTTCGCGGCCAAGGCAAAACTTTTTCTGTCTCTGCCCCGAGAGGACAAAGCCATGGTCATAAATTGCGACGACGATTTCGGGCGCCGTCTGCTTGACCTGTGCCCTTCGGCCCTGCCTTTTGGCCTCGTCTCCGGCGGCCGTGAACCGCTCCTGAAAGGAAAAACAATCGCCCTCAACCCACAAGGGATACGCCTGCGAATGAGCCATGCGGAGACCATCTGGGAGATCGCCTCACCTCTGGTGGGCGATTTCAACGCCTCCAATCTGCTGGCGGTACAGGCTCTGGGGCTTGCTCTTGGCCTCCGCCCCGGAGATTTTTCCGCTCTGGAGACATTCAGCGGCGTACACGGCCGCCTGGAACGGGTGGACAACCCCGCCGGAATGAACGTCTTTGTGGATTACGCCCATACGCCAGACGCCCTCGTCAATGTGCTCCAGGCTTTGCGAGGCGCCGGCTTTGCCAGAATTATCGCCGTATTCGGCTGCGGCGGAAACCGCGATAAAACAAAACGTCCCCTGATGGGCGAGGCTGTCGCGCGTTATGCCGACATCGCCGTCCTGACATCCGACAATCCGCGTTTTGAAGACCCTGCGGCCATCATTGACGATGTGCTGCCAGGGCTGGCAACGGCGCGTAAAGTATACGTGGAACAGGATCGCCGCAAGGCCACCGCCCTTGCCCTGAATATGCTTACCAAAAACGACGCCCTGCTGATAGCCGGCAAAGGCCATGAGGATTATCAGATCATCCAGGGCACCAGGCGCCATTACAGCGATCAGGAAACAGTGCGGGAGTTGCTCCGGTGCGACTGACATATCATGAGGCGGCTACCTGCCTCGGCCTTACGCCGCACGGCGAAAACAGGTTATTAACGTCTGTGGGCACAGACAGCCGCGAGACAAAGCCCGGCGGCCTGTTTGTCTGCATACGGGGCGAACGCGCCGACGGGCATGACTTTGCCCACAATGCCGAAGAAGCCGGCGCGGCGGCCATTCTGGCCTCGCATGCGCCGCCGGGAATAAATACGCCGCTTCTGCTTGTGCCGGACACGGTCAGGGCCCTCGGGCAACTGGCTTCATACTGGCGTAAGACGACGCGGGCCAAAGTTATAGGGGTCACAGGCACAGCCGGCAAGACGACCCTGAAGGAACTTCTGGCGCAAATACTGGCGACACGCGGCAAAACGGCGCGCAACGCTCTCAATTACAACAATCAGGTCGGTCTGCCCCGCGCCATGTTGACTGCCGACGGTGACGAGCACTTCTGGGTGATGGAGGCTGGAATCAGCCGCGAGGGCGATATGGAATATCTGGCTGAAATACTGCGGCCTGATCTGGGCCTGATCCTCAACGCGGGAGCCGGGCATACCGAAAATCTCGGCCGAAGAGGCGTCGCCGTCCATAAAGCCACGCTGCTCCGCTATCTGGCTCCGGGCGGCAGCGGCCTTATAAGTGCCGACTATCCTGATCTCACGCGGGAAGCCGTCGCAACCGGGGCAAAATTGCATTTCTTCAGTGCCGGAAATGCCGCCGTGAACTACCAGGCAGTCTATGAGGGCCCCGCAAGCGGATGCGGGATCGCCGGCGCGGCATACGGGCATTACCGGCTTTGCCTTGACGGGGAATGGATAAGCGTAACCGCCCCTTTTCGTGGGCAATACGGAGCGGAAAACTGCATAGCCGCCGCCGCCGCCGCTCATCGTATGGGACTTGCGGGCGACGAGATCGCCGCCGGTTTCGCGCGCGTCGCCATGCCCGCGCAGCGTTTTTCACTCACACGCATCAACGGATGGGATGTCATTGACGACACCTACAACGCAAATCCCCTATCCATGCGGCGTATGCTGGATGCCGCCGTGGAACTGGCCGAAGGCCGCGCTGTTGTAGCCGTACTCGGAGAAATGCTGGAACTTGGCCATACGGCAGCAGGCGAACATGAGGATCTCGGGCGTTATCTGGCCGCACTCGCCCCTGCGGGCGTGCTATGGAAGGGAGGTCACGCCCGAAATATTCACGCCGGCTTGAAAAAATACGGATATGACGGCACGTTTTTTCCCCTTCAAAAACGTGGGGATTTTTTCACGGTTGTCAATGATCTGGTACACGGAAAAAATCTGAAAATGAAGGGAGGCGTTTTTCTGTTCAAAGGCTCACGCGCCAACAGATTAGAGGAAGAATTGGCGGATTTCCGCGCCCACTTTTGCGGCGGCCCGGACATAACAGCTCCCCCCCCCGGAGAAAACAAAAATGTTTTATAACTTCCTCGCTCCGCTCGCATCTGACTGGATGCTGTTCAACGTCTTCAGATACATCACGTTCCGTTCCCTGGCGGCCCTGATAACGGCGCTTGTTGTTTCCATTCTTATCGGCCCGCGCTTTATCGCCTGGCTGCACCGGATCAAGTGCGGGCAATTCATCCACGAAGATGTTAAAAATCACATGGTCAAGGCGGGCACTCCCACAATGGGGGGGCTGCTTATCATGACGTCCCTTGCCGGCAGTCTGCTGCTCTGGGCAGACTTGACCAGCCGCCATATATGGCAGGCATTTCTGGTCTTCGCCGGTTTCGGTCTGGTGGGATTTTGGGATGACTTTTCCAAGCTGCGGCGTCACAAAAACAGGGGCATTTCCGGCAGAGCAAAAATATTCGGTCAGATTCTTGTGGCCTTTGCCGCCATGTGCCTGCTTTACACAAACCCTGAATACAACAGCCGCCTGACCATACCCTTTTTCAAAGACATCAGTCCGGATATCGGCCTGTTCTACATCCCCTTCGGCATTCTCGTCATGGTGGCCGCCTCCAACGCGGTTAACCTGACGGACGGCCTGGACGGCCTTGCCATCGGCCCCGCCATCGTCGCTCTTGTCGTGTTTTCCATCTTTATCTATGTGACGGGGAACACGCGCTTCGCCGCATATTTGCTTGTGCCGTACATTCCCGGTGTCGGTGAGGTAACGGTCTTCTGCGCGGCGCTTGTAGGCGCCGGACTGGGTTTTCTATGGTTCAACGCCTATCCGGCCCAGGTATTTATGGGCGATGTGGGTTCCCTGAGCATTGGCGGAACCCTGGGTTATCTTGCCCTGCTCTGCAAACAGGAGCTCGTGCTGGCGGTCGTTGGCGGACTTTTTGTGGTTGAAACACTTTCGGTCATTCTGCAGGTGGGCTATTTCCGCTGGACCGGCGGCAAGCGCATTTTTCGCATGGCTCCCCTGCACCACCATTTTGAATTGAAGGGCGTGCCCGAGTCAAAAATCATCATACGCTTCTGGATTGTGTCCATTTTATTGGGCCTGGTCGCGCTCTCGGTACTAAAATTGCGTTAAAAACGCCAACAAAGCAAAAGTATTGGAGAAATTCAGATGATGCCGGAAAACATCTGCGGGAGACGCCCGCATCCGGGAGACCTCGCGGTAGTCATGGGGGCCGGACGTTCAGGCATTGCCGCAACCCACCTGCTTCTTGCCAGAGGAGCGCGTGTGCGGCTTCTGGAACGCGAAGCCGCCGTCATTTCAGACAAAGTCAGAGGGCAACTTCATGGTCTGGGCGCGGAAATCATCACAGGCGAACACAAGCCGGAACACTTTGAAAATGCGGCTCTTGTCGTGCCGAGTCCCGGTATCCCGGTTTCGAAACTTGAGAGTTTCATCAATGCGGACGGCAGGGTGAACGCCAGAGAACCGGAAATTGTGGCGGAAATGGAGTTGGCCTGGCGATGCCTCGCCGGGGAGCCCGTACTCGCCGTCACCGGCACCAACGGAAAAACCACCACCGCGTCCCTGGCCGCAGCCATGCTTCAAGCCCAAGGGTACACGGTATTTCTGGGAGGCAATATCGGCACGCCTCTTTCGGAATACGTTCTTAGCGGACGCAAGGCGGATGTGCTGATTTTGGAAGTGTCCAGTTTTCAGTTGCAGACCTGTTCCACCTTTTGTCCCCGCGTGGGCATGCTCTTGAACATTTCCTCCAATCATCTGGACTATCACCAGGACATGCGTGAATACACCGAGGCGAAATTCCGCATCTTTCGCTGCCAGGACGAAAGCGATCTGGCCGTTCTCGGGGCGGAACTCAGGCCCCTGAGTCGGACTTTCCGATTGAAAGCCCGTCAAGTCTATGTGGAAAACATGGATCGATTTTCCCAAAGCCGTCTTTTGGGCGCGCACAACAAATTGAACATGGAAGCAGCGTGGCAGGCATGCCGTTTCTTCGGCGTAAGCGAAGACAAAGCCCTGAAGGCGGCGGCAGATTTCGAGCCATTGCCGCATCGCCTGGAAACCATAGGCGAGCGCAAGGGAGTCATGTATGTGAATGATTCCAAATGTACCACCGTTACCGCCCTGCACGTGGCCCTGCGGGCCGTGGAACATCCGGTGAGGCTGCTGTGCGGCGGCAAATACAAAGGAGGGGATTTGGCGGCCCTGCGCGATATCGTCAAAAAGCGCGTTGCCGAGGTAGCCTTGTTCGGGGCAAGCCGGGACAAATTCGAGAAAGCATGGCAGGGCCTCGTCCCCATCACCTGGCACGAAAAATTGGAACCGGCGGTGCGGCTGCTCAGTGCTCACGCCCAAAAGGGCGATGTGGTGCTGCTTGCGCCGGGAACCTCCAGTTTTGACCTTTACGCCAATTATATGGCGCGCGGAGATGACTTCAAACGCATTGTGGAAATGTTGCCATGAAAAACTTTTTCGTTGCGAAACAGTCGGTCAACAAAGGGACAAGCGGCCTGAACAAGACCCTTGCCAGGGAAACAGGACGCTTTGACTGGTGGCTTTTCACCATCACCTTGGTCATTCTCGGCCTCGGCCTTGTCATGGTGCTCTCCGCAAGCGGCATCAGAGCAGAAGAATACACCAACGACAAATATTATTTTTTTGAGCGTCAACTCCTCTTCGCCGGACTCGGTGGCCTGGCGTTGTGGGGGGCCGCGCTCATTCCGAGAGAATGGCTGTACAAACTGCAATACCCCGCTCTGTTCACAGCGCTCCTTTTAATGCTCATCACCCTGTCGCCGCTTGCCCCGGCCGTCAATGGCGCGAAGCGATGGATCCCCTTGGGGCCTGTTTCCCTCCAGCCCATGGAATTTCTGAAAATTGCCATGGTGCTGTATCTCGCCTATTTCATGAGTGCTAAACAGGAACTGATAAAGACGTTCAGCCGTGGCGTCATCCCCCCCTTCGCCGTAACGGGGCTTTTTTGCTTTCTGCTTCTCCTGCAGCCGGATTTCGGCAGCGCCGTCATACTGGCCGGACTTTTGTTTTTCATGTGCATTGCCGGAGGCACGCGCTTTATCTACATTTTTTTTTCCTTTGCCCTGGCCTGCGTGGGCGCTCTGGCCCTGGCCATAGCTTCGCCATATCGCCTGCGCCGCCTTCTTGCCTTTCTGGACCCTTTTCAGGATTTTCAAAACACCGGATACCAACTGGGCCAATCTCTGCTTGCCATCGGTTCAGGCAGTTTCTTCGGCCTGGGAGTCGGGGCGAGCAAGCAAAAAATGTATTTTCTTCCGGAAACGCATACGGATTTCATCATGGCCGTGCTGGCCGAGGAGATGGGATTTGTGGGCATGAGCCTTGTCATGACCTTGTTCGCTCTCCTTTTCTGGCGCTGTTACAGAATTGTCATGGGACAGGCGGAATTGCGCGACCGTTTCACCGCCTTCGGATTGACGACCATTCTGGGCATAGGCGCGGCAGTCAACCTTGCCGTCGTCATGGGCATGGCCCCCCCCAAGGGCGTGCCCATGCCGCTCATAAGCTACGGAGGCAGCAGTCTTATTGCCACCATGATTTGCATAGGTCTTCTCATGAATTATTCCAGAACAAGTTCACAATGTTTCAATCCACAATCGGCTCCATCCGCCAATTGACTCCGTCACCGGCGGGATAGAGCCGTGCGGATTGCCCCTCCCTGAAGGAAGGGGTTACGGGAAAGGATTTCATCGGCTTCGC
>JAITGC010000080.1 GCA_031280915.1 Desulfovibrio sp.
CCGCCCGGCAGGGCGGCGCGGCGGCATGGCCGCCGTGAGCGAGCCGAAAACCACGCTTTTCGGCAAAGCGATCTTCTCATAATCAACTGACTGGTTGATTATGAGATAACTTGTAGAGCGGCTTAGCATTGAAAATATTTGACCGCTCGGCGCGAATTTGTTGAAAATCCGCGCCATAAAACGCTTGCAAGGCGAACTTGTTTCACCGTCAGGCAGACATTCCAAAGTGAGAAGACTCCAGAGGCCAACAATCATCCTTCTCCATGACACAGAATACGCAGATTTCCATAAATCGCCATGAACTGGCGCTCCTTGCGGCGGATGCCGCCGGCAGCGCACGGATTTCCGGCCTTCCGGACTCCGCTCTGGACGGTCTTGCCGTCTATCTGGAACTGCTCCTCCGATGGAACGCCGCCTTCAATCTTGTGGGCTTCCATAGCTGGCAGGAGATATTCACCCGTCTGGTGGCCGACAGTTTTTATCTGGCCGATTTCCTGACGCGCCTGTTCCCGCCCGGTGAGCCGCTGTTGTGGGATCTCGGCGCCGGCGCCGGGCTGCCCGGTATCCCCCTGCGCCTCATCCGGCCGCAAGGGGAATATCATATGGTGGAACGGCGGGAAAAACGGGCGCTCTTTCTTTCCACCGCCCTCGCCCGCCTGGGGCTGAAAGGCACCCATGTCTTCCGCGGCGAGGCCGGACATTTTTTCGCAAGCCGCCGCCCGCCGGAGGACAAGCCGGACGGAATCGTAAGTCGGGCCTTCCTCCCCTGGCCCGCCCTGCTTGAGTTGGCGCGCCCTCATTTGCACCCCGGCGGCAGACTGATCATCTTCGCCTCAAAAGAGGCGCCGGCGGAACTGCCGCCCGCCTGGAAAGGGGTGGATTTCCATGCATATGCCGTCGCCGGCGACAAGCGCCATCTCTGGGCGCTGGCCCCCTCAGGAGACTGAACGTGCTTGACCCCGGTCTCGAAAAGTCCTTTGAACCGAAAACAAATGCCCTGCGTGTATGGCGGCGTGGCGCGCTCTGGGCGCTGGTCACGCTGAGCATCGCTTTCACCCTGCGCATGACGGAATGGCCGTGCTGGCAAGACGCCGAGTACCGCCTGGGCGGCCAATGGCTTCTGTCTACCCACGACGCCTATCACTGGGTCGCCGGTGCGGAAGGTTTCGGGCTGGCTGTGGGACACCCCATGGCGGACATGCTTTCCGGCATGGCAAAAATCCTGCGTATCAGCCCGGCGGCTGTAGCTTTCTGGTTTCCGGCCGCTTTGGCAAGCCTGATGGCCTGCGTTGTCTTTGCCTGGGTATGGGCCTTCGGCAGCATGGAGGCCGGACTCGCGGCCGGGCTCCTGACGACCCTCGCCCCGGGATTCCTGGGCAGAACACTTCTGGGCTATTACGACACCGATCTGGTAACGCTGTTTTTCCCCATGCTCATGAGTTTTGTCCCGGCCTGCTGGGCCATGCGGTACATGCTTCTGCCGCGCATGATATTCAGACGTCTGGCCGCCAATTCCGGCCTGAAAGCAGCCCGCAACCTCTGGGGGGGGCCGGACGCCGCCGGAAAATCATCCTTGGAACATCTGGGCAATCCCCTGAGATGGGAATGGATGGCCCTTGCCGGCCTTTCCGGCGCGCTGGCCTGGTGGACACAGGAATGGCATTCCGTTTTTCCTTATCTTATCCGTTACAATGTCGTTCTGCTGGCCTTCATGAGTCTTGCCATGGCGCCGCGCGGCCGCCGGGCGCTACTGCTGCTCGGTTCCCTGGCCTATGCGCTGCCGGCGCTGGCGGGGCCGGCCGGCCTTGCGGCAAGCCTGATTATACTGCTGACCGGTCTGAAGCAGGCCCGTAAACAGCGCCTGTTTCTCAGCCGGCCCGCCGTTCTTGCCCTGCTGTGGCTCGGCACAGGTGCTCTGCTGCTTCAGGGCGACATTTTGACCACCATGCTCAATCACGCCGAAGCGTATCTCAAGCAGGCGGGAGATGTGAAAAATACCGGGGAAGGAACCAGACTTGTCTACCCCTCCATAGCGCAATCCATCACAGAGGTGCAGAATCTCGACTTTGCCGCGCTGTTCGCCTATTTTCACCCCTGGGGTTGGGCTTCGACCCTTGGACTGGCGGGTTTCTGCGTGGTCATGGCGCGGCGGCCGGGCGCCCTCTTTCTGCTGCCCCTGGCGGTTCTGGGCATTCTCAGCACAAAACTCGGCGGGCGCATGGTCATGTTCGGCGCGCCCATTGTCTCCATCGGCCTGACATTGCCGACCTATTGGATTTTACAGCGTTTTCCGTATAAATCCCGGGGAGGGGCCGGCATCGGCACCCTGACATCGGCAATTCTGGTCATTCTGCTTGTGGCTCCCTTTGCGGACATGATTCAGGCAATGTCCCAGGGGCCGATGATCAACCGCCGCCATGCCGAGGCCCTCAGCCGCGCCAGAGATATAACGCCGCCGGGCAGCATGCTCTGGCTGTGGTGGGACTGGGGCTATGCGGCGCACCATTTCGCGCGTCGGGCCACCATAGCCGACGGAGCGCAGCACTCGGGGCCGTCCCTCTATCTTCCGGCGGCTGTTTTCGCCACGAACAACGCGCGTTTTGCCCGTCAGATTATCTGCCACACCTCACAGGCCGGCAACGAGCCGGGCAATGTTTTTGCCGGACTGGACGCCGAAGCGGCGCAAAGCCTGATGGAGAAACTGCGCTCGCCGGAAACGCCGCTGATTGAGCGGAAAGGCCGCCAGTTTGTTGTGGTGAGTTTTGAAATGCTGCGCCTGGGCTTCTGGATCAGCAATTTCGGCAATTGGAATTTCATCGCCCGGCAGGGGGAAGGAGGGGCGCTTTCCATCATCCCCCAGGAATTGTTCTACAAACTGGATAGCGGGGCCGTGCGCCTTCAGGACGCCGACAAAACTGTATACGCCGCTTCCATCAGCGTATTCCAGGAAACGGGACTCAGCCGGCGCGACTATGTGCGGGAATGGTTTGAGGCCAATCCCAACACAACTCCCGAAGAACAAAAAGAATTTCTGGCCGGCCGGAGGAATATACATTTTTTCCTTAACCGCGTTACAGGCGAAAAATTGGTCATGGACGAGCTTCTGTACAATTCTCTCATGGTGCAACTGCTGACGGGCAGCCCGCAGGATCCGCGCTTTTCTCCCTATTTCCGGCTGGTATACGACAATGTCTTCGCACGAATTTACGAAGTGTTGTAGTCCACCTCAATGATGGTAGGGAACATTGCGCAATATGCATTCAGCCCTGTACAACTGCTCCAGCAGAAAGACGCGGGCGAGTTCATGGGGCAGCGTCATGTCCGAAAGGCGCAAAAGACGGTGGGCGCGGCCGCGCACCGCATCGTCAAGGCCGTAGGCCCCGCCGATGACAAAACACAGCGTTCCGGCGTTTTCCTGGTCGTATTTTCGCAGGATTGCGGCCAGCCCGGTTGAGGAAAGGCTCTCTCCGCGCTCGTCCAGAACAAGAGGCACATCCCTGGGGGACAGGGCTTCCAGAATTTTCAGCCCTTCCTGTTTGCCGCGCGCGGGCATCCGGCCTTCCGCCTCGCGCACCTGCACACTTTCCAGACGCCGCCAGCGCTCAAGGCGCGACTCATAGTGGGCGGCGGCGTCCTTCCAGAACAATTTTTTCAGTTTGCCCACACTGATCAGCCGCAGGGGTTTTCCCGTCATGCCGCAACTCCATCATACCCTTGCCGATGCCGCGCGATGTCTGTCGCGCGGAGGAGCGCTCATTTTCCCCACGGAAACCTTTTACGCTCTGGGCTGTCTCGCCTCGGACGCCGCCGCCGTGGCCCGGATATATCACATCAAAGGCCGGGAGGCGGCTTTGCCTCTGCCGCTTCTGGCCGCAGATCGGGAACAGGCGGCGTGGGCAGCGTGCCTGGAAGCCGTACCGCAGGGACTTTTCGACCGTTTCTGGCCCGGCCCCCTGACTGTCCTCCTGCCTGCCCGCCCCTCGCTGCCGGCGGCTCTTGTCAACAGCCAAGGCAAAACGGCCGTGCGGGTGAGCTCCCA
Organism: Desulfovibrio sp.; assembly: GCA_031280915.1. GTDB lineage: Bacteria > Desulfobacterota > Desulfovibrionia > Desulfovibrionales > Desulfovibrionaceae > Desulfovibrio. The sequence goes on from JAITGC010000080.1 coordinate 4,040, forward strand.
CCGGCAGGCCGCCGAACTGGCGCGCCTGGCCGGAGGCCCGCTGACGGCCAGCAGCGCCAATCCGCACGGCCGGCCGGCCGTCCATCAATTTCGAAACATTGAAGCCGCCCTGTTGCGTACCCTTGACGAGCACAGTCTGGATGCGGGTCTTTTCAAGGGCGAACCTCCCACCGGAGGCCTGCCGTCCACGCTGGTGGAACCCCTTGAAACCATGAGCCGGAACAGACCACTCCTGCGCCTTGTTCGCGCGGGCGCGGTGAGCACCGGGGCGCTGGAGGCAGCGGGATTTTGCGTCCGGCTTGCGTAAGCCGCGAAAATCAGGCTTTTTTCTCCAGCACCTCAACAAGTTCCAAAAGCCTTGCCGCCTGCCCCATCAAATTGCGCAGTTCTCCATCGGCCTGAACGGTTAATCCATTATTCTCATCAGCCACCGTGCTGATGTCGTTCACCAGGCCAGTCACCACGGCGCTGGAAGCGGACTGCTCCCTGACCGTCGTGGTGATGAATTCCACCTGGGCCGCCGCCTCCCCGACGATATCATGCACTTCAGTGAGCGCGGCAACGGTATCTTCCGACATCTTGTTGACTTCGGCTATGGAAGCCACGGCATTATCCATGCCGGCGACATTCACCTGGGCGAGCTTCTGGATTGCCGAAATGCTGTCGCTCACCTCATGGGTGGCGCTCATGGTTTTTTCCGCCAGCTTGCGCACTTCATCAGCCACAACGGCGAAGCCGCGCCCGGCCTCCCCGGCGCGGGCGGCCTCAATGGCGGCATTGAGGGCAAGTAAATTGGTCTGGTCAGCTATATCATTGATGACATTAATAATTTTCCCGATATTTCCCGACTGCGCACCCAGGTCATAAATATTGCCTTTCAGGGTATCCGTAAGCTCACGCAGGGCATTCATGGCCTTGCCGGATTCCCCGGCCAGGCGGACGCCTTCCCCAACTTTGGAGCGGGATTCCTTTGATTTGTCCGCCGCCGTGACGGCGCTCCGGGCAACCTCGGCCACGCTGGCGTTAAGGTGTTCCATGGATTTCAAAATTTCGGCGATTCCGGCAATCTGTCTGGCCACGCCATCCTTCACTCCGGCGGTGCTGCCGGAAATGCTCCTGGTTGTGGCTTCCATTTCGCTGGCGGCCTTTTCCAAACTGGCCGCAGCCTTCATCATGCCCGCGTTGGCGGCGTCAGCCTTGCGCATGGCCAGTTGCGCGGCTTCGGCCGACTTGTCCGCCTCAGCGGCTCTGGCCAGGGCTTCACCCTCCTTGGCCTGTATCTCGGCAAAGCTGGCGCGCAGATGCCGCGCCATACGCAGCAGGGAATTCTGCAGTAAGGAGATTTCATCCTTGCCCGACGCCTCAATGGACACTTCAAGGTTGCCGGAGGCGATCTGTTCCGCGGCGCTTGTCGTGGCCCTCAGGGGAGATGTGATGGAACGCACCGTAAAGACGCAGAACGGCAACAGGAAGCACAGCAACAGCGCGATGCCGCCCAGAACGACAAGCATTCTTCTGAACAGGCCGTCGGACATGCGCTTTTCCATCTCGGCCCTGTGGATATCGACATTGTCGATATAGATGCCTGTGGATATCCACAAATCCGTACCGGGGATCATTTCCACATAGGCGATCTTGGGCGCGTTGACGACGCTGCCGTCCGGCCGGGGCTTGCCGAAAATAAACGACACAAAGCCCCCGCCACGCTGCGCTTCCTTATGCAAATCGCTGACGTAATAGACGCCATTGGCGTCCTTGGTCTGTCCCAAGTCCCTCCCGACCAGCTTCGGCTGAGCCGGATGCACGAAAACCGTGGTCTTGCGATAGACAAAATAATAGCCGGACTTGTCTCCCTCAAAACGGATTTCATTGATGTATTTTCCTATTATCTCGGCCTGGCGTTCAGGCTCCGTCACGCCTTCCAGCGCTTTGCCGAGAGCATGGGCGATGGTATGTGTGCCGAGTTTTATTTTTTCCCGTTCCCCCGCGAGCATTACCTCTTGCGCGTCTTCAATGCCGCTGTTCTTGACGTTCTGTGCCGTCAAAATCATGGCGACGACAAGAGCCGCAATGACAAAAAGCAAAAAAACGATGATGGCAATGATGCGTTTTCCGATGGAAAAATTGCGCAGCATAATCCGCTCTCCAGATAATGTTTAAATTTTGCGGCAATGTCACGGCGCGACTTCTTCCGCGCCTTTCGAGACAATATCGTCATATACCTGAAAAACTTGAGGGTATTGCACGCCCAAGGCGGGATCATATGTGGGATCTTACGGTTCCCGACCCGAGCGGAAAAGGCGGCCTGACGCACTGCCGCACAACCGGCAACCTTGACAAAGTGGCCCTGATGCTCACAATGGGGCGAAACAAACACTCGGATCGCCCATCGGCATAAAAATCGGCATGGCAAAAAAAACTTCCGGAAAAACAGTGGCCTTGATCCAGGCGCGCCTCGGCTCCAGCCGCCTGCCCATGAAATCCCTGCTCTGCCTGCGGGACTACCCTCTCATTGACTGGGTGACGCGCAGGCTTGCCCGCGCCACGAAACTCGACGGCATTATGGCCGCTGTACCGGACACGGAGCGCGATTCCGTTTTGCTCGATCATTTGCGATGCCGCAACGTGCCCTGCACAACAGGGCCGGAAGATGACGTGCTGGCGCGCATGGTACTGGCGGCCAAGGCGGCGGACGCCACTCTGGTGGTGCGCGTATGCGCGGACAATCCCCTCATCTGGGGAGAGGCCGTTGACCGCCTGATTGCCCACTACACCCTTACCCGGTGCCATTACGCCTACAATCACATACCGCGCGGCAACCTCTGGCCGGACGGCCTGGGAGCGGAAATCCTCTCCCGCGAACTTCTGGAAGAGCTTGAGAGCAAAACGTCACTGCCGGCGCAACGCGAACACTGCCTCAATTATATTTGGGACAACGCGGCGAATTTCCGCATTTCCACCTTTGACCCGGCGGAGCCGTGGCTGTGCCGTCCTGAAATCAAGCTGGACGTGGACAACCCGGAGGATTTCAGGCGGCTTGCCCTGCGCAAAATTCACCCTGATATGGAAACCCGCGACATCATCCGTCTTTTCGGGCAATAAATGTGTCGGAAGCTGGAGATGTTTAGTCCCGCATTGAAGTGGTTTGGATTGGCGACAAATCTTTCCGGCTGCATCAGCAAGTAGGCGCGGCCTATGATACTTTGAAAGCCGACCCGGCCCGCGCCGTGCACCTTAAACAAGTACGCGACCGCGCTCGTGCCCGGCAAGCGTGAGGCCGTAAAAGGCTGCAAAATAGCATAGACGAAATGTACTTTCGCCGTTAAGCGCCGAAGCAAGCGTTAACGTTCATTTACTCCAGCTCCCTCAGCCCGTCAATGCTTTGGACGCCGGTTCACATCAGCCTCCGAACCTTGACCAACTCCGCATATCCGATGAAAAAGCGGTTCCAAAATTGTTGGGGCGAAAATGCGGGAGAGGGGTACAAAGAGCAGGGCAAAGGCCAGCCCTCCCACGGCGAGAGCCGCGCAGGCCGCAGCAATGGGTGGAAAAGGCAAAACCTCCAGGCAGCCGCCGGACACATAATAGGCCAGAGCCGCACCCGGCAGGGAGCAGGCCAGAGCGCGCAAACCCAGCCGGGCAAGGCCCGTGAAGGCGCTCCGTCCGTGGCGGCGCAGCCATATGCCCGCAAGCCACATTGTGTACAGACTCACGCTCAGAGCGGAAAGAGCGGCAAGGCCGGCGGCCCCGGCGGGCACAGCCCCAAAATAATACACGGGAAGGCAGAGCAGGGCGATCACCGTGCCCGTGACAGCGGGGGTAAGGGTGTCTCCGCTGGCATAATAGCCCCGCACCAGAACCATATATACAAACCAGAAAGGAGCGGCAGCCAGCATAATCCGCGTCAGCGGCGCCGCCGCCAGCGTCTCCGCCGCACCGAAATGCCCCCCTTGAAATATCGCGCCAAGCAGAGGCCAAGCGCAAGCCGCCATGCAGAGAGCGCAGGGGATAATCAGGCCCAAACCCGTCAACAGAGCGGAACGCAGAGTTTCGTTGAAACGCGCTTTATCTCCCTGGGCGAACAGGCTCACCAAAAAGGGATAAGAGGCCGCCGCCGCCGCCTGACCCACAAAAGCCACCGGAACCTGGGCGATCCGGCGCGCGTAATTGAGCAGACTCACCACTCCCTCGCCGGCGAGACTGCCGAAGATGCGCAAAAACTGCTCATCCAGCATGACGATGGTTTGCCCGATCATGAGCGGCAGGGCCGTGAGCAAAAAACGGCCCATCAGCCTGTGCCTCCAGACTGGCTGGAAAGAAATCCCCCCCGCCGCCGCCGCCCGCAAGGGCAGCAAAAAAGCGCCCAGAGCGGCGCCTGCGGTCACACCCGCGCAGTAACCCTCCATGCCCTGCACGGGAATGCCGAGGCTCGCCGCCATAACGGGCACGAGCACACCCGCCGCGATAATGCAGCCGTTATAGACAAGGGGAGTCAGGGCTGGCACGCTGAACTGCCGCCTGAGATACAACAGAGCCGTAAAACAGGCCCCGGAAAGGAAAAATATCTGGGCCGGCAGAACAAGGCGCATAAAAAAGGCCAGCCGTTGGCACTGGGCTGGCGTGAAGCCCGGAGCCGTCAGGCGGGCCAAAGGTTCGGCAAAAATCATGCCCAGCAGCGTAAGCAGGCCGGCCGCCACAAACATCCAGTGCAACACGCAGGAAAAAAAGCGCCAGGCGTCGGCCTCGTCCTCCTGAAAACACCGCGCCAGCAGGGGAATAATGGTGATGGACATGAACCCGCCGGCCAGAAGGTAGTTGATGCAGTCAGGCACCACAAAAGCCGCGAAATACATGTCCGCTTCGGAACCCGCGCCGAATTGCCAGGAAATGACCTTGTCCCGCACAAGACCCATCAGGCGGGAAAGTATGGCGCTTGCGGCCAGCAGCGCCGCCGCCGCGCCCATCTGGTACCGTGCGGAGAGCAAATTCGTCAATCCCTGTCTCCGGAGACGGCCCGGCCGTCGCCTTTGACCTCCGGCAAATGCTTGCGCAGAATAGCCAGCAATGCCGACAAATCCACAGGCTTGGCCAAATGATCGTTCATGCCGGCTTCAAGGCATTTTTCCACATCCTCCGAAGAAACGTTGGCGGTCAGGGCAATAACCGGTATGGTCCCGGCCCCGGGCGCCTCAAGGGCGCGAATACGCCGCGTGGCTTCAATGCCGTCCATTTCCGGCATTTGCATATCCATAAAAATAATATGATAGGCGTCCGGGGCGGCACTGAACATATGCAGGGCCTGCAGGCCGTCTTCAGCGCAGTCGATGCTCAGCCCGGTGGATTCGAGCAGAGACAGCACTATTTCGCGATTGATCTCCACATCATCGGCCAACAACAGACGGCAACCGACAAAACCGGCTTCCTCCCCGTCCTCCCGCATCTCCGGCCTTTCCAGGGCCGGACTTTCGTCAGCCCCGCCCAAAGGAGGCAACATTTCCTCCGCGCGCCTGAGAGGTACGACAAAGGCGAATTTGGCCCCTTGACCGGCTTGGGATTCCACCCGTATCTCGCCGCCCATCAGTTCGACAAGGCCCTTTGACAAGGCCAAACCCAATCCTGTGCCGCCGAATTTGCGCGAAAGGCTGTTGTCGGCCTGCTGAAAAGAGCTGAACAGACCCGCCCGCTGCTCCTCGCTGATGCCGATGCCGGTATCCTCCACCACAATCCGCACGGAGCAGAGGCCGTCTTCCTCTTTCTCCAGCCGGGCCTCAAGGCCGATGCATCCGCCCCTCGGCGTGAATTTGACCGCGTTGGAAAGCAGGTTACCGACCACTTGAGCCAGACGCTTGTCGTCGCCAATGAGCATGGGAGGAATATTTCCGTCGATGTGGAGGGAAAAGCGCTGCTCTTTCTCCTCCATGCCGAAACGATAGAGTTCCGCCGCGCCGCCAAGGGCGCTTTCAAGGCTGAAACGCTCCGGCGCAAGTTTGAGCCGGACGGCCCCAAGGGTGGCCATGTCCAGAATATCATTGATGATGCACAGCAGATGCCTGGAGGCGATTTCAATCCTGCCCAGGCAGTAGGCCTTTTTTTCGTCGTCGGCAGCTTCGCGGGCTATGGTCGTCATGCCCATGATGGCGTTCAGAGGGGTTCGCATTTCATGGCTCATGTTGGAGAGAAATTCACTCTTGGCCCTGTTGGCGCTCTCGCTTTGTCGGGCTTTTTTTCGATATATCAGAAGGGCGAGGCCACCGCCGGCAAGAGAGGCGGTCAGGGCGACAATCTGGGCGACCTGAAGCAAGGCCGCGTTTCCGCGCAAGGTCAGGAGGATGTCGTCGGGGATGTCCACCCCCGCGACGCAGGACACCTTGCCGTCCTTGTCAAACATGGGCGTGTAGGCTGAAAGATGATTGTCCCAACCGTCTTCATAAGTGCCCAGACTGCGCGCGACGATTTTACCGGAAAGGGCCGCCCTTGCGTCATCATCCAGTTTGAAATAGTCGTTCGGCGTTACCTGTGTTGAGGGATCCCTGTCATTATCGACTATGTACTGACCTTGCCCGTCGCCGTTGTCACGCCAGTAATAGAGGTATTTCAGATCATGCTTGTCGGCCAGTTCCATCAAGCGGACCCGCAGAACCTCGTATTCCGGAACGGCCGTGTCCGCCTCAACCATGTATCTGTTCAATTCCTCCAGCGTCACCGCCTGACTCCCGGACAGAGAGGCCGATATGAGACGCTTTTGCGTGGCCTCAAGCAGCATGGTCACTGCGCTCTCCTGCATCATGTTGACCACAACGGAAAGCAACAGCACAAATACGGCTGAAACAAAAAACAGAAGAAGCACAATGTTGCCGCTACGAAATTGTTTCATCATCGCCACCGACGCACAGTCTTTGCATACCTCGCGTTTTTCTGTGTATAGGCCATATTCTGTCCTGCCACAAGGAGAAACAGAGAACAAAACAGCGCGCCTCGCCGACGCCGTGAAACGCCGAAGGGGCACGCCCTGACAAAACCGCCAAAGGAGGAGTTATCGTCAATCCAAGGCCCGGCCAGACGCCGGGCCTTGGATGCGCACAATTTTGCTATTCCTGCCGAAAACGGGTTAATCGCGGCTGGCGCCGAACAGGCGCAACATCATGAGGAAAAGATTGATGAAGTCAAGATAAAGGGTCAAGGCTCCCAGGATAGCGCCGCGCCGCATGGCCGCGCTGTCTCCCAAAGGCGCCCCCGCGCCGAAATTGCGCAGCTTCTGCGTGTCGTAGGCGGTGAGGCCGGTAAAAATCAGTACGCCGACGCAACTGATGATGAAGTCCATCATGGCGCTCTGAAGAAAAATATTGACCAGCATGGCGATGAGCATCCCGAAAAGGCCCATCATGAGAAAGGAACCGAAAGACGTGAGATCGCGCTTGGTGACCGCGCCGTAAACCGACATGGACAGAAATGTTCCCGCAGTGACCAGAAAGGCGTTGCTGATGGCGGCCACAGGGTATCTTATAAAAATAGACGAAAGGGTGATCCCCGTAAGCACGGAATACAAAAGAAAAAGACCGGTGGCCGTGGAGGCCGACATTTTGTGCACCGCCGCGGACAGGGCGATGACCAAACCGAGTTGCGCAATGACAAGGGCTATCAAAATAATGCTGTTGCCCAAAATGGCCTGCTGCAGTTCGGCGGAACCGGCAACGGCATAAGCCACCGCCGCCGTGGCGGCAAGCCCCGCCGTCATCCACAGGTAAACCTGGCGCATGTAAACGGAAACGGCGCTCACGCCGCTTTGGGCAATGGTACGAGTACCTGGAGTCATATCTCCTCCCGTGAAAAATATTTGTGGTTATTTCCGTTATTATATAAAACCTTTTCCACATCTGGCAAGTATCTTTTTTACTCCGAACCGGCCTTGCGGGAGGTTTGCAAAATATCGTCCGGCATGATAGAAAATCCTCCGGCAAACCGGCAAACGGAAAGCGCGCCGAATACGCCCATGCGAATAACACCGGTGGCCCGCCAGGCGACCACCAGGAAAAAGCGGACGCTCCGGCGCGGAAAAGCATGAACAGGAAAAATCTTTGAGCAGCGCAAAAACGGGCAACATTCTGCACAATCACAAAATTCTTGTGGCAAACCGCGGTGAAATCGCCATGCGCATCATGCGCGCCTGCGGAAAACTCGGCATTCCCTTTGCCGCCATACACACAGCCGAAGACGCGGCTTCCGGCCACGTGCTTCTGGCCCGCGCCAAAGGCGGCGAAAAAAGCCTCTTTCGCGTTTCCTCCTATCATGACGCCAATGAGCTGATGTCCGTGGCGGACGAAGCGGCCTGCACGGCCGTGCACCCTGGTTACGGTTTTTTTGCGGAAGATTTCCGCTTTGCCCGTCGCGTCACAAAACGGGATCGGAAAATGATTTTTATCGGCCCGTCCTGGAAAATCATCCGGGAACTGGGCGACAAAATCAACACCAAGCGGCTGGCCCGCAGCCTCGGCGTCCCCACAGTGCCCGGCTCGGACAGGCCCATTTATGACGAAATGGAAGCCGAGCGCATTGCCAAAACCATTTTTGAATTTCAGGAACAGCAGGGCATCACCCACCCGCTGGTGCTGGTCAAGGCATCTGCCGGCGGCGGCGGCATGGGCATTGAGGAGGTGTATGATCCCGACCAGTTCCGCTCGGTCTATCGCCGTGTACGCAACTATGCCCTTCGGCAGTTCAAGGACGAAGGCGTGCTCATTGAGCAGAGAATCATGGACTTCAACCACCTTGAGGTTCAGATTGTTTCGGACAGGACAGGAAGCAATCCCGTGCACTTCGGCACCCGTAACTGCTCCATCCAGTCAACGGGCCTGCAAAAGCGTATTGAGGTGGCTCCGGGCTTCACGCCGCAAGCCCTGCGATATTCCTTTGACGCCCAAAAAGTGCTTGACGACATTGTGGCCTATTCCCTGAAAATGGCGCGCAGCGTTGGTTATGACAATGTGGGTACCTGGGAATGGATTGTCACCCGCAAGGGGGAGCCTTTTCTTATGGAGGTCAACACGCGCATCCAGGTGGAAAACGGCGTTTCCGCGCGTATCGCCAAAATACGCGGCCAGGGAGGGGTTGACCTTATTGCCGAACAGATACGCACCGGCCTTGGAGAGCCGCTTGGCTACAGGCAGGATGACATCGATTTTGAAGGAGTGGGCATTGAATATCGTCTGATAGCCGAAGACCCCGACAGCAATTTCACGCCCTGGGTCGGGCGAATTGAACGTTTTGACTGGAAAGACGCGCCCTGGCTGACCATGCTGACCCACGTCCCGGATAAACTGCCCTATGAAATTCCCACCGAATTTGACCCCAATCTGGCGCTGGCCATTATTCACGGCAAGGATATTCAGGAAGCCAAGGCGCGCGGAGCGGCCTTTCTTGATTCCCTGAGTCTGACCGGCCAAAACGACAGTGGAGCAAGCCTGAAATCCAACGCGGCTTTTTTGAAGGACAACACGGAGCGCATTCTGCTCTTTTAGAGCAACTTCAAAGTGCAATTGCCCCAGAACGCAGAACGCGGCTGGGCCGCACGCCAAAAATTTTTGGATGACGAAGACAAATCATGCACAACAATATTGAAAAACGCCTGCAAAATCTGCGGGAGAGACTTGCCTATATAACCGATATTTTCACCGGCAAGCACAAGGACAGCGTAACCCTGCTTGAAGAGAGGCTCGCCTCCTTTGCCGGGCGCGCTCTTTCCGGCGCCTGCGAAAGCGCCTATGCGGAACTCTCCGGCGTGGAAGACATCTTCGCCTACGTGGAACGCCGTCTCGAAAAAACGCTGACGCCCATGGATCGGGTACGTGTCGTGCGCCATCCGCAACGCGTCTGTCTGCGCGATATCCTGGAAAACGTCTATGACAATTTCACAGAAGTCGGCGGTCAGGACGAACACAGTCTTGACCCGAGCATGCTCATCGCCAGGGCGGTCATCACCCGCCGTCGCGGCAAAAAAACGTACATGCAGTCCGTCATGGTTATCGGACAGGAGAAAGGGCATGGAGCGGAATACCGTAACGGCGGTTCCGTCAAGCCCTGGGGCAACGCCAAGGCGCTCCAGTATATGGGCGTGGCCGAAACGGAAGGCATCCCCATCCATGCGTATATATTCACCCCAGGTTCCTATCCCATTGAGGACTATCCCGGCGCGGCCCAACAAATAGCCAGAAACATTTATAATATGGCCGGATTGCGCGTACCTGTGGTGGCCGTGATTTCCGAAGGGGGTTCGGGAGGCGCCGAAGCCATAGGCCTTGCAGACAGACGTCTGATGCTCTCCCACGGCTACTACTCCGTGATTTCACCTGAAGGAGCCGCGGCCATTGAAGGCAGGCTCAAAAACGGCCAACGCGCCTCGCCGGAACTTATCGAACACTGCGCGGCCAACCTGAAAATTCAGGCTGAAGACAATCTGAAGTTCGGCTACATTGACCGGATCATCCAGGAACCCCCCCTCGGCGCGCGGCCCTGGCATTTCGATTTTTTTCGCTCCCTGCGCCAGGAGCTTATCCGCGCGACGGACGAAGTGGTCATCTCCACCAGAAAAACCCCCGTATTGCGTGGCCTGGCCCTGGCCCGTCACCGCAATCCGGAAAATGACATTGACCATCTCTACATCCGCTGGGGGCTTTCCGGCGGGGCAAAAACGCGCCTTGTCCAACGCCGCCAGCGAAAACTCCTCCGCCTTTCGCGCCAGGCCGCCCGCGACAGACGGCCTTTTTTGACAAAAACAGCAACGGCTTTCTGGGACTGGATTTCCAAACCGTGGGTCGTTTTCAAATACGACTTCTACCGCAAACACCAGCGCTGGATCACAACGCTCATGGAGGAAATCAACAATGAAATCGACATGTTCAAATACCGGCTCCTCTCCCCCTGGCGCAAATTCAGCCGCCGTCTTCCAAACCGCACGGAAAACAAAGCCAAAGAACTGACGGCACTCTCCTCATGGAAGGAGGACAGCCGCAGCCGCAGATGGGATTATCTTTCGCCCCGCTACAAGGCCGACCGCACTCTGACCTGCCCCAACAGCGAATCCTACGGCTGCCTTGATCTCTGGGGGCCGGATCTGTTTGCCGAATTCGCGGGAGTGTGCAGCCATTGCGGCTATCACTTCCCCATGGAGCCGGAATGGTACGTCAGGAATGTTTTTGACACAGGTTCGACATTTGAGTTCAACAGCGAAATTGAAGCTGGCAATCCGCTGGATTTTCCCGACTTTTCCGAACGAATATCCCAGGCCAAGAAAAAAACAGGCGCCAAAAGTGGTTGCATGACCTTTGAAGCGCGCATCGACAACATAAAAATGGTCGTGGTCATGTTTATGGGCACATTCCGGGGCGGTTCCGTGGGCGCGGCGGAGGGCTACAAATTTGTGGAAGCCGCAGCAAGGGCCGCGAAAAAACGCTATCCCTTTCTGGCCTATGTTCACGGCACAGCAGGCATACGCATACAGGAAGGCACTCACGGGCTCATCCAGATGCCCCGCTGCACGGTGGCGGTGCGCCGCTATATAGAGGCCGGCGGCCTCTATATGGTTCTGTACGACACCAATTCCTTCGCCGGCCCTGTGGCGAGTTTTCTCGGCTGCTCGCCGTACCAGTTCGCCGTGCGCTCTTCCAACATCGGATTCGCCGGCCCCGGCGTCATCAAGGAGACAACCGGCATGGACATTCCGCCCAAATACCATCGCTCCTACCGCGCCCTTTCGCGCGGACATATCCAGGGTATATGGGACAGGCGGCAGATACGGGCAAATCTCAAACAGGCGTTGCTGACCATCGGCGGACGCAACCTGTATTACAGGTGACCGGCACATGATTGACATTTCTGAACTGCTTGACGCGATCAAGTCTTCTCCCTACAGGGAAATCGTCGTCGCCGCGCCGCATACCGGCAGGATGTCCTTTGCCGCCCTTGAAACGGGCATGTGTGTGCACGGCCCGCAGGGCCAGTGGAAGGAAATGCCGGGGACGACACTCGGCACATTGGAACGTGAAGGCAATCCGAAACCGATCTGCGCACCGGAAAACGGAGAAATATGCCGTATCCACAAAGAACTGGACGGCGGCTTCGTGGAGGCCGGCGCTCCCCTTGTGGTGCTGCGCCACATGCTCACGCGGGACGAGGTGCAGCGGATCATACTGCAAAAAACCCTGTACCTTTTCCGCGCCCCGGAACGCGCGAAATACTACTTCACACCCGAGACGGACAAAAAAATCCGGGCTACGGACGCGCATTCCGTAACGATACGTGACGGCATGGAGCTTTTCATCATGTCGCGCATGAAACGCGAAGTCCCCCTGCACTATGCAGGGCCGGACGGCGTTATTTACGAAATATATTTCAAGTACAACGAAAATCTGGATGCCGGCGCCCCTCTTATCGGCGTCTGCCCGCGGGATCATTTGCATGTCATTCAGGATATGATCGCGCGTGTGCAGACGGAATGGACCGAAACATAAAGCCGCGCCGCCAGGGCCAATGTATGGGCAAAGCACTGCAGATTCGCGTGAGCGCCGTCACCTGGAACGAAGACCTTCCGGAAAAGCTCTGGCCGAAGATATCCGAGCTTGCTTTCAGCGTTGCCATGCAGCATGAAAAACGCGGGGTGCTGGAAATGGTGCGGGCCCTTGATGAAGGCCTCAGGTTCATGAACTGGCCGGAAACCCTCAAAGCTTCCATCAATGATGATATTCATAAAGCTGCGGCCTTGAAAAGGGCTGTCGAGGACGCTCTGGCGGACTGGAAACCCGGCCTGGCCAACAGGTTGAGCGATGAACTTGAGAATGTGCTTGACCGCATGGAAAATAACATTGTAACCTGACGGCCGGATACCGCGCGAGAAATTCAACACGCCCGGCAGCTCAGACCATTGCGACCCCTTTCAGCTTTGAGGAGGGCATCATGCTGAACAAAGTCACCATTATCGGCCGTCTTGGCCGCGACCCCGAACTGCGCTACACCCAAAGCGGCTCCCCTGTGGCCAGCCTGAACGTGGCGACGGACGAATCCTACACCGATCGTGACGGCAACAAGGTTGAACGCACGGAATGGCACCGCATCTCTGTTTTTCAGCGCCAGGCGGAAAGCTGCGCCAATTATTTGAGCAAGGGCAGCCTTGTTTATGTGGAGGGGAACCTCACCACACGCAAATGGCAGGACCAGAACGGGCAGGACAGGTATTCCACGGAAATCAGGGCGCAACGCGTTCTTTTTCTGGAACGCAAAAATGACGGCGCGCGCCCGCGCGGGATGGATGAGGATTATGAAAGTCCGGCCCGTTCCGCCTCCGGCGGCCAGGGGCAGCGCGGTGGAAATCCGCAGCAGGACAAGCGTTCCGCGCACGATGACCTGGGGCCCGCCTTTCCATCTGAGGCGGCAAGTATGGACGAAGTGCCGTTTTAGGGCAAATTGACATTGAAAATGCATACTGCGCTTTCGTGCCTGGCTGCAAAAATAACGACCAAAATTTTATTGGTTGTTTTTGCTGAAAAACGTGGTTTTCAGCCGGCTCACCCCGCCCAAGGCGGCGCAGAACCCTTCGGGTTTTGAAGTGCTTACTTTTGTAAGCAAACACGAGTATGATGCAGTCAAAAAATTTTCTGGAACCAGTTGACTTTTTGTTCAATTATTCACAAGATAGTTGTCACCTGCACCCTCAGCTGCCGGCCCAATCTGTGAGGGCCGAGTGGCAGGGTAAACATAAACTGTAAACAGTATGGAGGATCCACAATGTCCAAACTTGTCCCCCCGCACGGAGGCAAAGGCTTGGTATGCCGCCTTCTGGAAGGCGCCGCCCTGGAAGCTGAAAAGAAAAAAGCGGCCGGCCTGAAGCAGATTGAAATTTCCTCTCGCGCCAAAGGCGACCTGATAATGATGGGCATTGGCGGTTTTTCACCGCTCAACGGCTTTATGAAAAAAGCCGACTGGAAAAACGTGTGTGAAAAAATGCTGCTTTCCGACGGCACCTTCTGGCCCGTACCGGTAACGCTCGACATCTCCGCCGCCGACGCCAAGGCCGTCAAAGCGGGGGAAGAAGTGGCCCTTGTGCGTAACGGCGAAGTTATGGCCACCATGAAGCTGGAAGAAATTTATGAAATGACCGAAACCGACAAAAAATGGGAATGCGAAAAGGTCTTCAAAGGCGAAGGCCCGGATTCCCAGAAATTCTGGGAAGTGGCGCCCAATGACCATCCCGGCGTCAAAATGGTGCTGGCGCAGCAAGAATACAATATCGCCGGCCCGGTAAAAGTGCTCTCCCAGGGCGAATTCCCGACAAAATTCCCCGGCGTGTACATGACGCCCGCCCAGTTGCGCACCAAAATGGATGAACGCAAATGGCAGAAAGTCGCGGCTCTGCAACTGCGCAATCCCATGCACCGCTCTCACGAGTATCTGGCCAAGATTGCTGCGGAAGTGTGCGACGGCGTTGTTATCCACTCCCTTGTCGGCTCGCTCAAGCCCGGTGACATCCCGGCGGAAGTGCGCGTCAGATGCATTGACACCCTGGTGGACAAATATTTTGTCAAAGATCACATCATCCAGGCCGGTTATCCCCTGGACATGCGCTATGCCGGCCCGCGTGAAGCGTTGCTGCACGCCACTTTCCGCCAGAATTACGGCGTCAACAACCTGATTGTCGGCCGCGACCACGCTGGCGTGGGCGACTTCTACGGCATGTTCGAAGCCCAGGAGATTTTCCGCAAAATGCCCACTCCGGCGGAAGACAGCAAACGCCTGCTCTGTGAGCCGATGAACATTGACTGGACGTTCTACTGCGTGAAGTGCGACGGCATGGCAAGCATGCGCACCTGCCCGCATGGCAAGGACGACCGCGTGATCCTCTCCGGCACAAAGCTGCGCAAAATGCTCTCCGAAGGCGCGGAAGTGCCGGATCACTTCGGCCGTGACGAAGTGCTCGTCATACTGCGCGAATACTACTCCAGCCTGACGGAAAAAGTGGAAATCAAAATGCAAAGCGCCGCTGCCGGCAAAGGCATGTAACAATTTGATTTTCTGCTGTTTTGTGATAAAAAGGGCGCCTCAGGGCGCCTTTTTTATTCGGGGCAAAGGACAATGGCTCGATTTGGAGCATTCCCTGAAAAAACCCGCTCTTTACGAACCGAAAAAAACAGCTTATGCTGATGAAAGCGCATTCGGCGGATTACTGGAATACTGATACTCAACCGGGCAAAGCATCCCCAAACAAACGCGGACTGTCCTGACGCGGGTATTTTTACATGAATCATCTCAGAGAAGTTCTTGTCGGTTCTTTGTGTATCGCGCTTCTGGCGGCAGCGTTCTGCGTCTGGAATATTTTCGGCAATGACATCAACATCTGCGCCGGCACCGGCTGCTCTCTGTATCAGGATTTCACCATCAACGGCATTTCCCTGTGGTGGATCGGAACGGCTGTTTTTTCCGTATTCGCGCTGCTGGCTCTTGTCGGCGCGGCATCCCTGGGCCGTCTTGCGGCCGGCGCGGCCCTGTGCGGAGACATTTGCCTGCTTCTGCTCATGGCGCTGACCGCCCCTTGCGTGAGCTGCCTTATTATTGCCCTGTTTTTTGCCGCCCAGTACATGAGCTTCAACTTTGCTGCCGAGAACAAAATCACACGTCTCAGCAGCGCCAACAGAAAATCGCGGACATCCGTTCTGCTCTGGGTGTGGCTGATACTTTTCACAATCAACATAGGCGCGGTGGCGCGCTCACAGATAGGGGTCTGGCCCATTGCCGGCGCGGATAACGATATAACGACGCGCCTGTTCTTCTCGCCCTCTTGTTCAAGCTGCCGCGAGGCCATTGATATTCTTTCAGGGCATGTGGATGTGGCCTTCTACCCCTTGGGAGAAAACGAGACCGACCTGTACAAAATCGCAAAAATGCGCAAGCTGCTGGATACAGGAGCGAGCGTCAACGAAGCGCTCACCCAGTCCCAGGAAATCCAGATACCCACAGGCCTGGCCGCCTACGCTCCCGAACTTCTTTTATTGCGCTTTGCAATGTTGCGCAACAAAGCCCATGTATGGGCCGCCGGCTCGCAAGTTGTGCCCTTTTTTGAATACCAGGGGCTTCCCGCCGCGCTGAAGCCCAAAAAATCCTCATTATCAGGAGCCTTGCCCCTCTCGCAATACCAAACGCAAAACGCGCCCGCTCCTGCCAGCGCCAACGAAAACCTTCCCCTGGCCCCCCTGGTGGACGGACGGTGCACGACGAATACGCCCTGCCGCTAGAGCAAACTAGCGTTAACACTTGCTGCGACGCTTTCTCCCCAGGCCTGAACACCGGGGTTTCCGCTCAAAATATGATGAAAAAACAAAAAAATTGACAAATTTTTGTTTTATGGATAAGTAACACGAAATTAAATAATTTAATACTACTCCCCAAAGCACAAACGCCACCAGCGAGGTAAGAATGGTGACTTTATAGTGTGGATAAATCTTGCCACAGTAGTAACACGAATTTTAAAAAAATATATGCAATGGAGCGAAAAAGCATGCGGAAACACACCGAATATCCATGCACCTGTATTGGCGCGGCAATGCTTGTTATGCTGTTCAGCATGAGCATGGGCTTGCCCGCAATTTCTCTCGCGGACGAAACAGCCGACCCCGCGCCCCAAGAACGGCCGGGGCTCCACCCCGAACCCGGCGCCCTCACACAAGGCTCGTTGAGCGCCTACACGCTGCCGCCGGTCACCGCTTACGGCGTGGCTGACCAGCCGCCCGCCGTTCCGGTGACGACGCGCTTCGGCGCCCAGTTCAACGTGGTGACCGAAGAACGGATCGCCCTGCAGAATTCCCTGGATTTTTACGACGCCTTGCGCAACGTGCCGGGCGTGATGTTCCAGAAAAAAAACATCATCGGCGGCCAGACGAGCCACAGCCTGTATATGCGCGGCCGCGGCGCGGGCCACCCCAGCCCGGATCTCAGCATCCTCTTTGACGACGTGCCCCGCTTCGGGGCGCTTTTCGGCCAGGCTCTGGCCGACGGCGTACCCGTTTACGCGCTGGGCGGCATGGAAATTTACAAGTACCCGCAGCCCTCGCGCTTCGGTTCCGGCTACGGCATGATCAACTTCATACCCAAATACATGACCGAAGAGGGCTACGAGGTCAGATTGGGCTTTGAAGGCGGCTCTTTTTCCACCTTTGCCGAAAATATCGGCCTGGGCGCGAAAAAAGAGCAGTTTGACATCTACGCCGCCCAAAGTCGGGCCTGGACAGCCGGTCATACGGACAATTCCGCCGCCTGGCAGGAAAGCTGGTACGGCAACCTGGGCGTGCAACTGTTCGAAAACTGGAATTTGCGGCTCATGAGCAGCTATGTCAGCGCCCAGACAGAAGCCCCGGACAGTCCGCTCTACGAATCACGACGGACTGGAAACGGCGGCAGTTGGCTTGCCGACAGGTATGACACCTATTCGTCCCTGACCACCCTGACCCTGGGCAATAGCTACAAACAGGCCAGCGGCTGGCTGAAGGGCTATTACAACGACACCAGATTTTTTATCCGGGGCGAAGGAGCGTCGGACAGCTATTCCCGGCAGTGGGTGCAAATGTACGGTCTTCGCGGCCGGGAAACCTTCTCCATCTGGGAGGGCGGCGAATTCGTACTGGGTTTTGACCTGGACAGAACCGAAATGGAGAATTACCAGATACGACACTCTCAACGAAACGCGGCCGGCACGCTCGTCCCGGTCGCCCGCGGCCCGAATAATCCGAGAACCTGGGATTTTCCGGATCAGACCCTGTTTTCGCCCTACCTGGCCGTCAGTCAGATGTTCGGCAGCAAAGAGGGTTTTCACGTCATCCCTTCGGCGGGCATACGCTTTTACACCCACAATCTCTTTGCTGATCAGACAGCGCCGCAGGCCGGCCTGGTGCTGGGTTACGGACATACCGACCTGAACTTCAACTACGCGCGCGGCGTCAACTATCCAAGCCCCGTCGTTCTGATGAATTTTTTGCCCAACAGCTCCCTGCCGTCCGGTTTCAACTCTAAAAAGATTGAACCCGAACTTGTTGACCATTTCGAGGTGGGCCTGACCCACACCTGGCCAAACCTGTTTACCCTTGGGGGAACGTATTTTCACGACGACGGCAGAAACCGCACCAGGGCCTATATGTTTGGGCCGACGCCGAGCGAAGGATTTTTCAACGCCTCCAGCACAGCCAGATATATTATTGACGGTTTCGAGTTGAGCGGCAGCCTGACCCCGACGGACGGCCTGGAGCTTTTTGCCGGGGCGACCTGGCTGCAAGCCAGGGCCAGGGGAGACGGCACAGGCCCTGAGGATCGTAAATGGCGGGACAAACTCCCCTACACGCCGGACTTCATGTTCCAGGCCGGCTTCAAATGGGATTTTCTGGAACATTTCCGGCTTAGCGGCGATTTTCAGCATATCCGGGGCATGTATCAGGGCACTCTTGCCCGTACTTCCTCCACGGCGGGCGGCGGCGTCAGCGGCGTTGACAGATTGACCGAGCGCGACAGGCTGCCGGACATCAACGTGGTCAATCTGCGCCTGGACTATATGTTCGACCACGAACCCTGGCATCTGGAACAGGGCAAAATTTTTCTGGCCGTGAATAATGTGCTCAACGCCAAATACGCCTATGCCATGGACAAGCACCCCACCACAGGAGCCAGGGATTTTTACTGGATGCCCGGAACAACCTTTATGGCCGGTTTTGAATTAAAATTTTAAGGCTGGAAATCGCCCCAGGGAGAACAAGTCTGTGAATACCGCAACGGAAAAGGATATTCTCCGCCGTCAATTTTTCAATGAGGCGGCCGAAGAATGGGAAGTCCGCAATTATCCCCCGGAAACCGCGGCAAAGACGGAAAGCCTGATAGCGGAACTGGAAATCGCCTCCGGCATGACAATCCTGGACGTCGGCTGCGGGCGCGGCATACTTATCCCCATGCTGCGCGGACGCGCCGGGCAGCGCGGCCGCCTCGTCGCCCTCGACGCCTCGGCCCCCATGCTGGCCGGCGTGGCGGACAAAGACGACGGAGCCTTTGCCCTTCACGCGCGGGCCGAAAGCATCCCCCTGCTGGATGAGTATGTGGACATGATTGTCTGTTTTTCGGCCTTTCCCCATTTCAGCGACCACCCGGCGGCCGCCCGTGAGTTTCACAGGGTGCTCAAGCCCGGAGGCACGGCCCATGTGCTGCATCTGGCCTCACGCGAGATGATAAACCGCCACCACGACAGGCACCATGCCGTCGCCGGCGACCATATGCCTGACGAAAAGGCCATGCGCGCCATGTTCCTCGCCGCCGGATTCGCTTCTGTCAATTTGCGGGAACATGCCGGCGAATACCGTTTTTCCGCCCGCAAAAAGGAAGCCTGAGATGTTAAGACGCCTGTTGCTTCCCCTCGCGCTGTTTCTGTTGTGCGCCATGCCGGGGCAAGCCCCGGCTCAAGCGCGCCTTTTGAAAATTGTGACCGGCACTTCGCTGATAGAAGATATTGTGCGGGATCTGACCGACGGCAGGGTGGAAACCGTGACCCTTATCGCCGGCTCATCCTGTCCCGGCCACGACAACGCCAATCCGGCCGATTTCGTGTTCGCGGCGCGGGCCGACGCGATCCTCGTCCACGCCTTTCAAAAAAATATGCCCCAGTTCGTCGGCATGGCGGAATCCGTCAGCCCCGGCGAAAAACGCATTGATGTCATGGAAACCAGGGGTTCCTGGCTTGTCCCGGCCAATCAGCGCAAAGCCCTGGACGAGGTCGCGGAAGTTCTGATGCGCCTTTCTCCCGATGATGCGCCGGCCGTCAGGAAAAGGGCCGAACTGCGCCTTGCGCGGATAAATCAGGCTGAATCCGAAAGTTTGCCGGAACTGGCCGCGTTCAAAAACACCCCTGTGATCGCTGCCGACATGCAGTCGGAGTTTGTCCGATGGGCCGGTTTTGACGTATTGGAAACCTACAGGCGTTCAGAGGAAATGACGGCCCGCGATGTGGCGAAACTGACGGACGCCTTGCGCGGCCGTAAAATCGCCGGAGTAATTGACAACTTTCAGAGCGGCGCTGACGCCGGCCTGCCTTTGGCCCTGGAATTGAAAGCGCCGCATGTGGTTCTTTCCAATTTTCCCGGTTTCACCGACAATGTGCCGGACTACTTCAGCCTTCTGCGATATAACATAACTCAGTTGGTCAAACTGGGCAGGTGAATCGCCGTGTGCCCTCCTCTGGCCCAGTTGAAGGGCGTCACCGTTGATTTCGGTCGCGGACGCGTTCTGGACGACATCCATCTTACCGTCAGGCCCGGCGAATTCTGGACGCTGATAGGCCCCAACGGCGCGGGAAAATCCACGCTGCTGGGCCTGTTCAACGGGCTGACGCCGTGCCGTTGGGGGAGCGTGACATACAACGGCCGCGTGGTCACGCCCAAAAC
Source organism: Desulfovibrio sp. (assembly GCA_031280915.1). GTDB lineage: Bacteria > Desulfobacterota > Desulfovibrionia > Desulfovibrionales > Desulfovibrionaceae > Desulfovibrio. Next base: position 24,490 of record JAITGC010000080.1, read on the forward strand.
CGCCCCGCAAATCCGCCTTAACATCGCCCATGTCTTTCAGGCCACGGATATTGACCCAAAAATGCCCATGAATGTCTATGAGGCTGTGTTGGCCGGCACATACAGCCGGACAGGCCTGCTGAAAAAAACGGGAAACAGGGAAAAAGAATCGGCCGAGCGCGCTCTGGAGGCTGTGGGTCTATCCCGCCTCGCCGGACGCCCCATCGGCCATCTCTCCGGCGGAGAGCGCCAGCGCATGGCCCTGGCAAGGGCCCTGGCCCAGGAGCCGGAATTTCTGCTCCTCGACGAACCCACCGCATCCCTTGACTGGCAGGCGCAAAGAGAAATCCTCAATGTCATTGCCGAGTTGCGGCGCCAATACCGTCTTGCCGTGTTTCTGGTCACCCATGACCTCAACGCCGTGTTCAGCATGGCCGCCAAGGTGGCCATGCTGAAAGGCGGAAAACTCCTCTGGACAGGCGCCGCCCATGAGGCTGTAGATCCGGAACTTCTCGGACTTCTCTACTCTGTCCCCATAACCGTCGCCGCCTGTGGAGAACGGCGGGTGGCCCTTTTCTGAACGGAATGGAATCATTTTTCAGCTACGAATTTCTGCGGCGGGCGCTTTTGATGAGCCTGATCGGCGGAAGTCTCTGCGGGGCCATGGGAGTCTTTGTCGTGTTATGGCGCATGAGCCTTGTGGGGATGTGCATCTCCCACGCGGCCTTCGCCGGCTCCCTGATGGGTCTTTGGCTGGGTTTCCCTCCCTGGGCCGGGGCGTTGACGGCAAGCCTCGGGGCCGCCTCCCTTGTCGGGCCGCTGGCCGACCGGCCGGGATTCAGCCTGGATACCGCCATTGGGGTCATTTTTTCCCTTGTCATGAGCTTGGCCATGCTGGCTTTGGGTCTGTTGCCGGGGGCCAGGACGGAAGGGCTGAATCTGATTTGGGGCAGCCTGCTGACGGTAACCGCCCTTGAGCTTCAACTGATGGGCGGCATTGCCCTGCTGCTTTTTCTCTTCATATTCCTTTTCTTCAAAGAAATTCAGGCCATTATAGGCCAACGTCAGGCAGCGATGGCCTCAGGCATACCTGTACGGGGCATCCGCTACGCCTGCCTGATGCTGATGGGGCTTGTCGTGGCCTGTTCCCTCAAAGCCATAGGCGGCCTGCTGATTTTTTCGCTCATTGTCGCCCCGGCTGCCGCGGCATTGCAACTGACGTACAATCTGCGACGGATGTTCATTTTGTCCGCCGCGTTGGGCGCAGCCTCCTCCGCCGCCGGGCTGTGGCTGTCGTTCCGGTTTTCACTGCCGACAGGGGCCGCCATTGTTCTGGTTGCAACGCTTATTCTGGCAATCTCCATGATTTTTTCCCCAAAAAGGAAAACAGCCGCCTCTTTCTGATCCCGCCACACATGAACCACCGCGCGACGTTCGGGCGCTGCCTGCCCCTTGCCTTCTCCTTCATATCACACGGCGTCATACTGATCTGCCTTTTCCTGTTCGCCGCGCCCGCCGGAGAACCGCCGGATCAGGAACGGATCTATCGCGTTTCACTGGAGGAATTTCACTCCCCAGGGAAATCCGCTTCAGTCTCTTCCGGCCCCCTTGCGGCGGATTCCTCCGAAAAAACGGACGCCCCCGCTCCATTGGCCGGCCCTGCGGATAATTCCGGACAAAAAATCGAACCTGTCCAGCATTCAATAAAAAAATCCGCCACAGCGCAACGCCGGAACATCGTTCCAGGGGGGCAAGCTCCTCTGCCACGCCCAAAAGACAGCCTGCCTCCTTCAGAAGAAACACTCCCCGGCCAATGGCCTGCCGCGACGAAAAACAGGGGAAACCGGGGAGAGAGCGCGGCATCGTCCGCCGCCAGCGAAGTTTCCGGACAGGCCGGAAACTTCAACGTGTATGGTTCAGAACACGTGGATCAAAAACCTTCCATCCTGCGGCGCGTTACGCCGGAATATCCCGTAGATGCGAAAAATATGCGCATGGACGGCACGGTTATCGTCCGGATAGTCATCAATGCCGGGGGAGAGCCCACCCAATGCTCCATCCATTCCGCTTCGCCGCCGACATACTTCGAGGAAGCGGCCCTCGCCGCCGCGCGAAAAACGCGTTTTCTGCCGGGTAAAATCAAAGGCCGTCCCGTCAACACACTGGTATTATTGCCGTTCTTTTTCCGCTCAAAGTAATATCCGTGAAAACAAAATCAATGACGGCAAGGTCATTAGAGCAAGTAAAATTGCCCTAAGGGCTGGGCTTTGCCGCTTTCATCCTGCGCACAGGGACGCTTTCCCCTCCGACACCCCAGTTTTCCATCGGGACTTCCTCAATGAGGACTACCGTTGTGGCGGGTTTTTTGTTCAACACTCTGGCAAGAAGCTCTGTCGCCCCTTTGATGAGTTCTTCTTTTTGCGCGGTGGTCGGCGCTTCGGCGCCGCCCGTCACCTTGATGTTCACATAAGGCATAGCTCCCTCCATAAAAAACGGACAACCTGCGCCTTGCCGTTCCGGTAAAGTCCGCCGCCTCACCCAGCGTTAACCCGACTCAGCCTTTACCGCCCTATATGACTATTTTTTTAATAATTTCAATAACTTGTGAGACATCCTTATCGCCTCGCCCCGAAAGATTGACCAGGAGAATTTTGTCCTTTTCAAGGGTCGGCGCTAATTTCACGGCATACGCCACGGCATGGGACGATTCCAGGGCCGGGATAATTCCTTCGGCCCGCGAGAGAGTGAGAAAGGCATCAAGGGCTTCGTCATCAGAGACGGCGACATATTCAGCCCTGCCTTCGTCCTTGAGCAAGCTGTGTTCCGGCCCCACCCCTTCCGCAATAATTTTTGTTTTGCCCATGCGCTTCGCCAGCAATATCTGTCCGATGGTGTTATTCACTTTGTGCGCGCCGAGATGGTTTAAATCCTCGCGCTTGAAATAAATTTTCGCACCGCCGAATTTTTCCGTAAGATTTTTTGCGAAAAACAGAGGACTCTCGCGCCCCGCATAACCTTTCAGATAATAGGCGAGTTCATTCCTGAAGTCCGGATTGTTTTTATATTTCTCGTAGGCGTCAGCTATGGCATTGATCGCCGGAGCGAGAATTTCGGGAATATGCTGTCCGCCGTATACGCCGAAAAAACCTTTGGCGTCGGGAAACATCGTGTGAGAACAAACTGTTTTTTCGTGAGGCATCTGAGGCATCGCCCTTCTCCGTGTTGCCCTTTCCAATTCTGTTTATTGCGCGCGTTTTCGCCACAGTTCAAATGTCGTGGCCTCTAAAGCAGCCCAAAGACCTTCTTTGTCTTCACCCTTTTCAAAGAGCGCAAGGCTCCATGCGGGCGAAGATCCCCTTCCGTCCTTCACCGCGCGAGCAGCTCGCCCGCCACAAAAATACCGCTTACGCCCGCTTCGCGGGCGATATGTGCGAGTTCGCCCAGCTTTCTGGCGCGCATCGCGAACGCTTTCAGCAACATCGGCAGATTGACGCCCGTCACGACTTCCAGTTGGCTATGACTACCGAGCAGGGAGAGGGCGATGTTGGCCGGAGTCCCGCCAAACATATCCGTAAGGATGACGACCCCCGCACCTTTGTTCAACCGGTTTACGGCGTCTTCAAGACGACGGACGATTTCCGAAACTTCGTTCTCCATGGTCACGCTGATGGAAGCGCAATCGCTCAACGGCCCCACAACCGATTCCGCGGCGCGCAGCATCGCCGTGCCGTAATCCGCATGGGAAACAACGATAATTCCTACTTCAAGGCCGCTTTCTTCTTCAGGCATGGTTGTCCCGCATTGCTTAAATGTAGAGCGGTTTGGCGCCAGAGCAATCTCAATTTGAAATTGTTCTGGAACAATATTTTAACCAAGCTCAAGATGCCTGTGCTCCAACGAAACCGGATAGTCGGCCTGGCGGAGCGCCTGCGCAATTTCCTCGGCCATGGCCACAGAACGATGACGCCCGCCGGTGCAACCTACCGCCACGGCAACGCGGTAGCGCCCTTCCGCCTCCATCATGGGCAGCATAAAACAGAGCAGGTCTATCAATTTTCCGCGAAACTCCACGGCTTTCTCCCCAGCAAAAACATATTCAGAGACCGCCTTGTCTTTACCGCAGAGCGGGCGCAACTCCTCCACAAAATACGGATTGGGGAGAAAACGCAGATCAAAAACCATGTCCGCCTCACGCGGAACGCCGTATTTAAAGCCAAAAGATATTACATTGACGCGAACGACGCTCAACTTGCCGGACTTGCCGCTCCAGCGTTTCTGTATAGCCCGGCGCAGATCGTGTACGGAAAATTCGCTGGTGTCTATAACTATATCGGCCTGCTCCCTCAAAGGCATCAGGCTTTCCCGCTCAAAGGCGAGCGCGGCTTCCAGCCCCATTCCCTTGCGCTCCAGGGGATGCGGGCGGCGGGTAGTAGCGTAACGGCGTATGAGTTCCTGTATCCGGGCCTCCAAAAAAATCAGCAAGGGCCGGAAACCTTGCCCCCTCACGACGGCCAGGGCCTCATTGATTTCAGCGAGGAAATCGCTTTGCCGCATGTCCATGCCCAAGGCGATTCCCTTGAAATGCGACATGGGATGAAGCTTCATCATGTTCGTCATTTCGAGGGCAAGGCCAGCGGGCAGGCCATCCACCGTAAAATAATTCAAATCCTCAAAAACCTGCAAAGCCGTGCTTTTCCCGGCGCCGGAAAGACCGGTGACAATGCATGGCTGTCCACCGACATGTTCCGAGGCCGCTTCCCGGCAGGCATCGCCGGACGGCTTCGCGGCCTGTTGGGATTTGAACGGAATTTCCATGACAGATGGGCTTACAACACAGGGTCAATCAGGGCATATCCACCCGCCCGCCTGCGGTAGACGACATTGACGCGATTGTTCTCGGCATTGAAAAAAACAAAAAACTCGCTTCCTATGGAGTCAAGCTGCATGATGGCTTCGTCCACATGCATGGGTTTGCGGGCGAAACGGTCAGTGCCGTAAAGAGGCGCATCCTCGCCGGCCTGCGCGTCCGGATTCCAGGTGAAGACGTCAATATCCGCCTTGCCGGTTTTGCGCCTGTGTTCCTTGACGCGCGAAACCTGGCGTTTGATTTGGGATTCCACCTTGTCGGCAACAAGGTCTATGGCCGCATACATGTCGTTACTCTGCTCAGATGCGTTACTATGCAGACCTTCTCCGGTGATCGTCACCTCGCAACGGTGGCGGAATTTGTCCACGACGAGAACAAGACTTACCTCAAGGCCGGAGGACTTGCCGAAAAAACGCTCAAGCTTTTCCACCCGGCGGCGCGCGTATTTTTTGAGGTGTTCGGACGGCTCAAAATTCTTGAAAGCAAACGAGATGTTCATGCGCTCCTCCTTGCGTTATTAAAAATGCTTCTTGCGTCTTGAGGATGAGGGAATGTCGAGGGCGGTCCGGTATTTTGCCACAGTGCGGCGGGCAATATTTACTTGCAGCGCATCTTTGAGCATCTCGGCAAGGCGCTCGTCGCTCAAGGGCGAACGGGGGTCCTCTTCCGAAATAAAGTTTTTGATCAGCGCCTTCACGCTTTCAGAGGCGACCTGATTGCCGTCTTCCAATTCCAGACCGCTGTTGAAGAAAAATTTCAACTCAAATATCCCGTGCGGTGTGGCGACATACTTGTTTGTTGTTATGCGACTGATTGTGGACTCATGCATATCAATATCGTCAGCAATGTCTTTCAGTATCAGCGGGATGAGTTTTGTAATGCCTTTTTCAAAAAAATCCCGCTGATGTTTGACAATACTTTCCATAACTTTATAGAGTGTACGCTGCCTCTGTTGAATACTTCTGATCAGCCACGAGGCGGCACGTATCTTCTCACTACAGTACTCTCTTTCCTTTTCTGAAGCATAATTGATTTTCACCTCGCACAGCGACGAAAGGTGCAATCGCGGCAAGTCGTCATCATTGAGCAGAATGACAAATTCATCGTCAATTTTGTAAACGTAAACATCCGGACTTATGTACATGGTGTCGCCGCTGCCGAAACTTGCGCCCGGCAACGGATCAAGACTTTGGATGATATTCAGATATTCCTTTAAATCTTCAAGATCAAGACGAAATTTTCGCAAAAGCGGTTTATAGCGTTTAGCTTCCAGGTCTTCCAGATGCGACTGTATAAGTTCGACAAGAACAGGATCACGGTCATAGCCGAGGTTTTTGATCTGGACAAGCAGGCATTCCCCGGCGTCATGCGCGGCAACGCCGACAGGATCAAACAGTTGGATACACTCGAGCACATCGCGCACATCCTCGACGGAAGCTGGGGCCAGATCGGCTATTTCCTCCAGGCTGGCCTGCAGGTAGCCTGATGAGGAAAGATTGCCTATAATGGCTTCTCCAATGCTTTTTTGCGCCTCATTCATGGTTGAAAGGCGCAACTGCCACAGCAGATGGCTTTCCAAAGTCGGCTTGACCGCATATCTGGCTTCAAAAGAAGTAGTGTCCTCCGGCAGTTCCACTTCATGAATGTGAGAAAGACGCGGCGTACTGGCAAACTCGCCAAGGTAATCCTCCCAGTCGGCATTGCGGTTGAGCTCCCGACCGTAGGCATCCTCGTCGCCGGCATCGCGCCGGTTTTCCTCATGCGTTTCAGAAGCGGCCCCATCTTCCTCAGAGCCTTCTTCCAGGAAAGGATTTTCCTGCAATTCCTGCTGTACTGTTTCCAGAAGCTCCACGCGGGAGAGCTGCAACAGCCTGATGGCCTGCTGCAACTGCGGCGTCATGAAAAGCTGCTGATTGAGTTTTAACTGCTGACGGAGTTCCAGTGCCATATTGATTTGTGGATGACAATATTACATGCTGACCGGTTGGGACATCCCACGGAGGCTTTGACCATTCCCACCACTCCGCGCCTATGCCCGCCAAAACGCCTTTGCGTCCATCGAAATACTGCGCATCCATAACGATGCGGCCGATTTCAGGGCATGCCCGGAATCTGCCACAGAAATCCTTTCAGGAAATCCGCCCCAAAGGTCCGTTCAAAAAACCCTTTCAAAAAGGTCTTTCAAAGATTATGCCAGATTTCAAAAATTATACAACAGTCAATTGCTTAACGCAATTTTCCGTCAAGAAGCTCATTGACGAGAGCCGGATTGGCCTTGCCCCTTGTGGCGCGCATAACCTGTCCCACAAAAAAACTGAGCAATTTCGTTTTGCCGTTTCTGAATGCCTCCGCTTCAGCAGGATTCGCGGCTATGACGGCGTCCACCGCTTCTTCCAACACCCCCGCGTCGGAAATCTGCCCAAGGCCCCTTTCCGCGATGTATGCTTCCGGCATACAGCCGCTGCTGAAAAGCTCGGCAAAAATATCATTGGCAATCTTGGCGCTTATAAGTCCCTTCTCCACAATGTTCACAAGATTTGCCAGCGCCTCCGGCTTCATTGCCCAAAATGCCGGATCAACCGGCAGATTGCGCGCCCGGCACTCGCGCAGCAGCGGCCCGATAATGTAGCCAGCGCTTTGCCGCGCCCCGGACAGAGTTGCGGCTTTCTCAAAAAAGTCGGCAAGGCGGACGTTTTGCGTCAGCACCTCGATATCGGCTTCCGGCAGGCCCGTCATGGCCTTAAAACGAGCAAGCCGTTCTCCGGGCAATTCCGGCAAGCCGGCTCGCCATGCGGCAAGCTCCCCCTCCGCGATTTCTATCGGCAGAAGATCCGGGTCCGGAAAATAACGGTAGTCATGGGCCTCTTCCTTGTCGCGCATGGCCTGAGTGACGTTTGCGGCAGCGTCGTAAAGGCGCGTTTCCTGTTTCACCACGCCGCCGTCGTCCAGAATATCCCTCTGGCGCACTATTTCGTATTCTATGGCCCGCTGGACATTTCTAAAGGAATTGAGATTTTTGAGTTCCGCCCGTGTACCCAGTTCCGCGCTGCCGACCCTGCGCAGAGACACATTGGCGTCACAGCGGAAACTGCCCTCTTCCATATTGCCGTCGCACACTTCCAGGTAGGTCACTATAGCATAAAGCGCTTTCAGATACGCCGCCGCCTCCGCCGAAGATCGCAAATCAGGCTCAGAGACGATTTCGATAAGAGGAGTTCCGGCCCTGTTCAAATCAACGTGGCTGACCTTTTCATGCTGAACGTGGATGTTCTTGCCCGCGTCATTTTCCAGATGGATGCGGGTAATGCCAACGGTTTTCCCCCCCCCCTCAGCCTGTATGCGCAAAAAACCTCTTTCACAGATCGGCAGTTCATACTGCGATATCTGATACCCGGCCGGAAGATCGGGATAAAAATAGTTTTTTCGGGCAAAGACGGAACGAAGGTTCACAGCGCAGTTTGTCGCAAGGCCCACCAACGCGGCGCAACGCACAGCCCCGCCATTGACGGTCGGCAACGCTCCGGGCATGCCGAGACAGACTTCGCAGACGTTTGTGTTCGGAGGACAGCCGAATGTCGTGGAACACGAACAAAAAAGCTTGGAAGCGACGGCAAGCTGAACATGCACTTCCAGACCTATAACAGCTTCATAGCGGGGCATAATCATCCATCGTCCGTTGTCGATTGAATTTTTTCAAAAAGACCGGGGTGGAGCATTCAGCGCGGAGCAGGCTTTCCCCCCGGTTTGAAGGCTCCGGCATTGCCTTTGTCACGCGATGTTTCACGGCTGAAAGCGGCGTCAAAATACTTGCCCACCCCGTACTCGCTGCGACGGACAAAAAGGCGCGGTTCAGGCCCGATGATCTGCATTTCCCGGTTTTTCGCCTGCACATCCAGCGCGATGCGCATTTCCTTGGTGCATCCGGTGGAATAGGTAGAATCCATCCCCTGCCATACAGGAGGAACCTTGGTGTTGAGCAGGGCGAAGCTTTTCTCAATGTCCTTCACAGTCTGAAAACGCCAGATGTCTATATATCCGCTACGCTGCACCCGCTCCCACATGAACATGAGGTCATCGCCGTCCATGCCCTCCACAAAATGCTCAGCGGGGTTAATGATGAATATATTATCCATCTTTTTTCTCAAGTTGTCCACAAAAGCGCGAGCCAGAGCGACCGCCACAGCCGTCTGCCCAGGAATGCTGCCGATGATGCAACTGTAAAACATGACCGGCTGTGAGTTCAGGCGCGCTCTGCGCATCTTCTCAATAATGGCGTCCGACTGCGCCATTATATCGTTTTCGTTGAATTTTCGCGCGGCCGCGGCGTGCTTGCGGTATTGGACATGAAAACCCTCGTCGTCATGCCAGTAACAAATAATATCACGGGTAAATCCATGACTTGTCCCAAGCAGGATATCCGCCGCCCGCCAGCCCTTGCACAAAATGACGTCCGCCTCTTTCCATGCTCTGGAAAAGGTGACGGAAACGCGGGTGAGATTCAGACGTTCACGCGTTCCGTCGGAAATAACCATAAGACGGTATTCCCGCAGATAGCGCAGCAAATCATTTTTACTCAAATTCTGATCCCGCAGCACAATACCGTTGCGCAACCACCGCATCAGGGTTTCATCGGTTTCCATATCCGTTATGGTGGGAGAAAAAAAATAAAAACCGGCCTTCACGGCGCAAATCACCCTGTGCCCCATGCGTATGAGCTTTTGGAGCATGGCGAGATCAAAAACAATGCCGCCGTCGGCATCAACCAGAAAAAGTATCGTGGCCGAAGGACTGAGCCGGCTTTCCACATCTTCCCTGATCCGGAGCACGGCTTTTTCCGCACTCAGCATCATTCTGCGTATTTCCCGCGAGGAGGGAAGGGTTTTCTGCCAATCCCTGGCCACGGCCGACAGGCATAAAAATCGCGTCAACTCAAGGTTATCCAGCAGCAGCCGAGCCCGCTCCATATCGCGCGGCAATTTCCAGCGAGGCATGCGGTCAAGATTGTTTTTGATTTCAGGAAGTTCCAGCATCTCCCGCTGGCGCCGGCAAGAAGCGGAACGGCCCTCCTGCCACGGGTCGTCCAGGCCGCTCTGGGCCAACACCAAATTGGTCATGCGTTTGACGAGGCGCGAAGGAATGAGCGCACGTTGCGCGATATGCTGGGCAAAGCGATAGCGGCAAAAATGCAATACCCGTATCCGCTCCAAACGCTCCGGGATAAAAGAGCGGATCAACCGGACGATAATCCGCCAGGCGCGATTATAGTATTTTTGCAATTCGCCGTGCATCCGCTCCGTGTACAGCATGACAAAGGTGGCGTCGGAACAGGGCAGATAAACCTGATCCACCCCCAGTTGCACCATAAAGGCCATTTGTTCCGGGCTGGCGATGAATTCGGGATTCATTTTCCAGGCAAGATTGTTATCCATCATCATACTGTAAAGCCAGGCGTCAAAATACACATCCACGCCCAAACGGATGTCGGCCACATGGAGAGGGGCCTGGAAATTTTTCTTCATTGACGTCCTTCCCGTTCCATATCGTTGTGCCGGGGTATGTTTCAATCCACAATCGGCTCCATCCGCCAATTGACTCCGTCACCGGCGGGATAGAGCCGTGCGGATTGCCCCTCCCTGAAGGAAGGGGTTACGGGAAAGGATTTCATCGGCTTCGC
>JAITGC010000006.1 GCA_031280915.1 Desulfovibrio sp.
CATTGCCACGCTGTCGCGGCAACCGGGCCGCTATACGCTCAAATTGTTCCAGTGTCAGTTCCATTTTCAAACAAAAACATAATTGCCACCGTTTGTCAAGTAGTGTGAACACATTCTAACTATGTAACTCGTCCGGATCGACTCAATATCAAAGGCCGCGAAAATCCTGCGCACCTCCGGAATATCGTTGAGCGACAGCAGGAATTTGCCCTTGATGCCCGCAAGCTGCTCCGCGAGTGCGCTGAAGTCCTCTCCGCCGAACAACCCCCTGCCGTAATAATGCGCGCTGCCGAGATACGGCGGATCAACGTAAAAGCACGTCTCCGGTCTATCGTAGCGCCTGATAACCTCGGCATATGGCAGGCACTCCACATACACGCGGCACAGGCGTAAATGCGCAGCTGAAAGCTGCTCTTCGATACGCAGAAGATTCAGCCTGGCCGGACTCACCGCGGAATATCCGAAATTCTGGTTGGCCGGCTTGCCGCTAAAGGTCGTCTTTTGCAGGTAATAAAAGCGGGCCGCGCGCTGTATGTCCGTCAGCGTGTCCGGATCGGTCTTGCGCAGCCGGTCAAATTCGTCTCTGCCCACAAGAACCCACTTGAAGTAGCGGACAAACTCCTCCAGATGCCACTGGATGACGCGGTAAAGCGTGACAAGATCCTTATTGATGTCGTTGATCACCTCCACCTTGCTCTCCGGCTTGCGGAAGAGCACCCATGCCGCGCCGGCGAAGGGTTCCGCGTAACAGGTGTGCTCTGGCAGGCGCTCAACAATCGTCTTGGCCAATTTGCTCTTGCCGCCGACCCAGCCGCCCACCGGCGGATTGTAATAGCGAGACATATTGTCGTTCCTCATGACGTGTAACTCCATTGCGCCCCGTGTTGTATCCGCGTATGATGCGCTGTCACTCCGGTGACCTGCGCAGGCGGATACTCCGCATGGCGGTGGTTCGCCATGTGGGGCCGTGGCGGGGATACCCCATCCCCGTCGGTGGGGGCGCGATGACGCCCCCGCCTCTGCCTAATGATTTTCTACCTCCCCAAAATCGCCCGCGCGTGCTGCATGTCCAGCCAGTCCGCCCATGCCTGTAGCATTTTGCGGCGATCGGCCAAAAGTTCCGAGCGCTGATACGCCGCCCTCACTTGATTTTTATCGGTATGGGCAAGCTGGCGCTCTATCGTCTCGCTTGTCCAACCCTGCTCTGATAACGTTGTGGCGGCCATCGCCCTAAAGCCGTGCGCCGTCATGATTTCCCGGCTGTATCCCATGCGGCGTAGGGCCAGATTGAGTACCATGCCACTTTCGTGCCGGCACTTGTCCCAGCGGGAAGGGAACAGCCAGCGGGTTTTGCCGGTCACATCCCGCAACTCGCGCAATACCTCCAGGGCTTGCCGGGCCAAGGGCACGCTGTGCGGCCGCTTCATCTTCATTTTCGCGGCGGGTATGCGCCAGGTGGCGGTCTCCCACTCAATTTCAGCCCATTCGGCTTGGCAGAGTTCGCCAGGGCGAACAAAGAGCAACGCGGCCAGTTTAAGCATGGCCCGCCGCTTTTTTGCGCGGTAGCCTTCCATGTCTTTCATCAGCCGTCCAATCTGGCGCGGTTCGGTAATGGCCGCCCTGGGCTTTGATTTTTTGGGCATCAGTGCCCAGCCGAGGTCGCGGGCTGGATCACTGGTGGCAAGACCGCAGGCGATGCCGTAGCGAAATGTCTGCGAGATATGGCTTTTGACCTTGCGGGTCACTTCAAGGGTGCCACGTTTTTCAATACGCCGCAGGACAAACAAGATCATGGGCGGGGTGATTTTTTTGAGCGGCTTGTCGCCAAGCCTGGGCATTACCTCCCGTTCCAGCCGCCGCCAGCTTTCCTCGGCGTATTCCGCGTTTCCGCTAGCCATGTACCGCGCCCACCAATCCCTTGCCACGTCCCGGAAAAGAGCTGTCTCCGCCATATAAACCTCCTTTTTTGAAGGCTTATCGGCAGTCTCCTGTTTTGCTCCCGGCGTGGGAGCCGCACACGGGGATATGATGCGACAGATCCTTGCGGGCAACGGCGGGGTTCAGTCCGCAACGCTTTACACGATGACAGGAGCCTTCTATCCTTCGCCGTATTCCGGCGGCATGGCCTCCGGCGGCGGTGTTTTTGCCAATACAAACATTGACAGCGGGCGTGTGTCGCCGGTCGGTAGCGCCAACAAGCCCCGCGCCTGGGGCGCTCTGGCATGTGTCTATCTGGGCCAGCCCGCATCATGACGCCGGTTGGCCGAGGTACACGCAGGCAAGGCTGCCCCAGCGACGAGGCGCAAAGCTGGATCCGACAGGCACGACGCGGGATGCTTTGTGCGTTAGCCTTGAGGCAAAAGCATTGCTTCCCGTGCCAGATCCCAAGTAATTTGCCTGTGAGAAATCAAGCTCAAAAGCCCCAGATGCCGTTATTTGCGTCGCGTCTGCATAGAATAATCCGCCCCAGAAAGGGGGTTTATACCTTCCATCTGCCTCATCCTGTCGCCGTCCACGGCTCCCACGCCGAGAGAATCGAAGCCGGCGGCCTCGGCGTACATGCCCCTGATGTCCGGCAGGCGCAGCGTGCCCGCGCCCAAATCCTGCACGTAGAACGGCGCGCCGCCGATGCCGTCCCAACCCACGGTCGTGCCGTCGGCGTTGGTGTGCCATATGGCCGTTGTCATGGCCTGCCACTCGGGCTCTGACTTGCAGAGCACCTGCCCGGATGACGTCTGCAAATACGCCCATATATCGGGATAAAGCGTGGCGGCGTTCTGGACAAGGCCGCCCTGGGCCGGCTGGAAGCCGGGTTTTAGCGAAGGATGGCGGAAGTAATAAAATTCGGCGAGATCGTATTTTTCATACGACGGGATCGCCTCCTCAATGAGCGCCGTGATTACCTCCAGCAATCCCTGCTCCACCTTGTCCAGATCCCCGTCATCAAGCACGCCGGGGGCGTATCTGTTGGCGACAAATTGCGCAAGCCCGGCGCAGACATGGGCTGCCTGCCGCCAGGTGCGATTGGCCACGCCGCGCTCGGCGATTCCTGGTTGATGGCCGCGGCGGCGCAGGTCACTGACCTGGTATTCCGCCAGGCTAAAAATATCCCCGGCGGACTCGCTGCCCTCGTGGGCGAAAGACAAAATCTGATTAATGGCTCCATCGTTCAGCGGCATATCACCGACCTCCTTATATTATGTCCCATTGGGGCGTGAGCCGCACAGGCCAGCGCCCGGTTCCCCATCCGGCCAGGGCCGGGGAGTCGCAATTCCACGCAAAGAGCGGCCCGCCGTCCGGCGTGACCGCGTACCATCTTATCCGCACTCCTTCCGGTTTCAGCGGCACATAGCCCTGCAGGAGCAGCTGCTCAAAAACCGGCGTAAGCCTGCTGCCGGCGATACCGACAACCATGCTCATATCCTGGTTGTCCTGGATCAGTATCATGCTGCCGAGATCGGCAAAGGCGACCTCCCACACGTCATAGGCGGACGGCGTTGTGCCGTCCCAGGCATTGGCCGCGACCTTGGCCTTGAGCAGCATCCGGTAAATATCGTCAGGCAGGGATATGACGCCGCTGTCCGGGTCATGCTTGCCTTTCCAGATGCCCTCCTGCCAGCCGACGCCCGGCTCATTCCAGGAGAAATATACGCCTTCCAGCGGCGTATGCAGATGCCGGCTCCGGCCCACGCGCACGCCTAACGGCGTCAAGCTGCGCGCCAAGCGCCGTATCCAGGTCAAAGAGCGTCCGCATTGCCTCCAGTAATCCGGCAACGCCTTCCGCCGGGCGCAAGACGGCCTCGACTGTCGCCATATAGCGGGGCCGCTGCCGATGCTGCGAGGGCACAAGATTAAGGTAGTCGTCAATGGCCATATTATTCCGTCACAATCAGGACAATGTCCTCAACGGCGCAGGATGCCGCGGAGGTAAACGCTATGCCGAGATTGGCCTGGGCAAGCCCCCAGCCGACAACGCCCAGGCGCAGCGAGAGCAGATCATAGGTGCGCTCGCCGGGTACGGGCTCGGCCTGGTTGATCGGCGTGTAGAGTTTGGAGAGCAGCAAATCGTCGCCGATGCGCTGGGCGTTGATCCATGCGGCCACATTGCGCCGTATGGTTTCGCCGGTTGTGGCCAGATAGCCGGTAAGGGCCTTGACTGTGATTTCCACGGCCACGTTGACGATTTCCGGGCGGAAGAAATGAATGAACTGCGGCGCGCCCCATTTGTCCACCGTCTGCACCCGCGTTGTGCCGTATGTGCCGCAGCCGGGGCCTTTTTTGACGGCAATGGCCTCGCCTATGGCCTGGGTATCGCCGCCCTCGGCCACAAAGGCGATGCTGTGCGGCGGGATGCCGTTGGCGTCATATTGGTCGGTGTCGTTTTCGTAGCCCCGGCTGCGGATTATGCCGGGCAGTTGGGCGACGGCCCCTGCCGTGCCGTCAAAAATTGACCGGCTCGGCAGGGCGGTGCTGATGCGCTGCCTGGTTCTCAGGGCCGCGTCGGTCTCAACCCCCGCGCCGGTCACGGCGGCCAGGGGATTGATAACGGCCTGCCAGCCGCGCGTGGGCGTGGCGATGTTTTTGATTTCTCCCGGCCCGGCCCGCATCTCGCCGATCTCTTCGGCCCTGGCCGTTACCGTGATTTCGCCGCCCACGGGGATGGTCACGATCTCCGGCAGCAGCCAGCGCCGCTCCGCCTCATCAGAGGCAATGCCGTTGATTATGGTTGTCCCGGCCTGGCCTATGATGCGCAGATCCGCATGGCTGTATGTCGCGGCACGGCGGCGGATGCCGTTGGTCTTGACCACGGAGGACAGCCCCACGCCCTGGGCAGTGGACGGGGAATAGGCATTGTAGACAGAGGCGGCCAGGGCGTAGCAGTCATAGATGCGCAGGGCGAACACGGCGCACAGCGCCCCTTCCTGCGAGTCAGGCTCCAGATACACGTCTTGCCCGTAAATGCGCCGGAACTCGGCTTTCAGGTCATCCAGCGCCTCCGGATAGCTCGGCACATGGATGCCGTAGTCGTCAATATACGCTTCGGCGGCCATCAGAAAACCTCCTGCACCTTGGCGGGGCCGTAAATCGTGCTGATGCGGACATTGACGGTCAGACCACGGGTCTCACCGTCAAAAATGCTTTCGTATTCCGTTATTTCCGTAACGCCTTCGGTTTCGAGGATGCGCCGGCGGATCGCAAAATCATAACTGTCCTTGGTGTGCTTGCCCAAAACCGCCGGCACATAGGGCGTGCCCTCGGTCAAATCCAAAAACCACTCCTCGCGCAGCAGCCGCAGCCGGGTAACCACTGCCTGGGCCACGCACTCCGGGCTGTCCTTGAGATAGTCGGCGTCGCCATGGCCAATGGTCATATCGCCGTCCGGATCAAGCCTGCGGTACTTCACTGCGGTTCTCCCGTCGTCCCGCCGGAATCGCCGGGGTTGTATATTTGCAGGAATCAGCAATTTGAGATGATTGCCGACACCGGCAACAGTATTCCTGTAAAGACCTCAGAGTTAAAAGTTTCAGAGGACTTTGTGACCAAGCCGGTCTGCCCGCCGCAAACCAATACTGAACCCCAGATATTCGTGGCGCCGGCAATTATGGCTTCCGGCCACGATGCGCAACAGCTCAATGCCATTCAGGCATGGGCTGTTTCGATTGACGATACCAAATGGCAGGTACACATGCGACTTTTGGCCGGCAAGACTTCCGGAGCCAACAACTGGGTCTATCCGACAGCGGAGTATAACCGCATTCTGGCAATCACGATGTGCGCGAAAGCGGCGCCGGTTATCCCATGATTTCAAGCTTGCCGGCAGAGGAGTACCCGATGTGCTTTAGAAAAATACTTCAGGTTTTGTTGTGTTTTTGTATTGTATTTCAAGCTGTTGAGGTTTGGGCTGACGTCTCCCTGCTGACGCGGGAACAGCGCTTCACGAAGCTGTTCGACTATCCATGCAGGAAATTCGGAATACCCAAGGCGCTTGCGATGGCCATCGCGAGGCAGGAATCCGATATGCGTCCCCTGTGCATCAATCTGGCCGGCAAAGATGTATATCCGGCTACTGTGGAAGACGCTCTGGAGGTCGCAAAAAATGCCCAACGGCGCGGCATCAGTTACGATGTCGGGATCATGCAGGTAAATTCCTATTGGATCAGAAAATACAAGATACCCCTGCATCTGCTTTTGCAGCCCCGCAGCAATATCTACATGGGATGCTGGATACTGAAGCAGGAGATTGACCGATACGGGCTGAACTGGCTTGCGGTGGGGAGATACCACAGCCCAACCGACTGGCGGGCAAGGGATTATTCGGTGAAAATCAAAAGGCATTTGCGAAACATCCTTGTGGCATACAGCGATTGATGCGGAATGGAGTTTGAAAGACTTGGGAACGGTGACAGTTGCCGGTATCGCGGCTTTTTACGGACCTCTTCCTCCTGATTTCATGTTTCAATCCACAATCGGCTCCATCCGCCAATTGACTCCGTCACCGGCGGGATAGGAGCCGTGCGGATTGCCCCTCCCTGAAGGAAGGGGTTACGGGAAAGGATTTCATCGGCTTCGCCGTCTTGTCAATCCATTTTGCCCCCTGAAGGGGGAGGTTTCAGACCATAAAGGAATTTTTGATGAAAAGCGTGTTGCTGACGACCGGAGGCACAGGCGGGCATATTTTCCCCGCTTTGGCCGTGGCTGAAGAAATACGCCGGCAATATCCCGACCTGCGTCTGCAATTTGTGGGTTCTCTCTACGGACCGGAGAAGAGCCTCATGCAAAAAAACGGCATCCCCTTTGAAGGTTTGGCGGTACGAGGTTTTTTGGGACGCGGCTGGCGCGCCGTGTCGGCCGGCGCAATGATGACGGCCGCCATCGTCCGGGCTGTGGGAATTATCCGGAGGCGCAGACCGCAAGTGGTGCTGGGTTTCGGCGGATATGCGGCTTTGGCGCCAATGCTGGCCGCCACGCTGATGGGTGTGCCTTGCGTTCTTCACGAACAGAACGCCATCGCCGGCGCAAGCAATCGCCTGCTGGGAAAATTTGCCCGGCGAATATGCCTTTCCTGGCCGGAGACATCGGGCTTTGCACAGGCGAAATGCGTACTGACCGGTAACCCCGTCCGCACGGGCATTCACACGGCAGGCAGTGAAAGAGGCGAACGGCGGACGCGGCGACTGCTCGTTCTGGGCGGATCGCAGGGAGCGCAAGCCCTGAATGATTTTTTGCCGAAAATCTTGCCGCACCTGGCCAAAGCCGGCGTGGAAGTACGGCATCAAAGCGGCGAACGGGGAGAAGCTCCCACACGACTGGCCTATGCGGCGGCGGGTTGCTCCCCCGACTGTGTGAGCGCGTTTATTGACAATATGGCGGAAGCATACCGCTGGGCGGATATCGCCATATGCCGGGCGGGAGCGAGCACAGCGGCGGAACTGTGCGCCGCCGGTTTGCCCGCCGTGCTGGTGCCCTTTCCCCATGCCGCGCATGATCACCAGGCGCACAATGCGCGTATTCTGGAAAAAGCGGGTGTGGCCGTGCTGCTTCCCGAATCGGAACTGCATCCGGACCATGCGGGGGGACTGCTGCTTGACCTCCTGAAGGATAAAGAACGGCTGAACCGGATGTCTCTTGCCGCCTTGAAATCAGCCCGTCCCGACGCGGCGGCGCGAGTGCTCGACGTTCTGAAGGAAACGGCGGACGCTGGAAACTCAAAGGAATATCATGAAACATAAAATCCGGCGTATTCACATGGTGGGCATAGGCGGCGCGGGGATGAGCGGTATAGCCGAGGTACTGCTGAATCTCGGCTATGAAGTTTCCGGCTCCGATCTGGCCGAATCGGCGGCGGTCAAACATCTGCGGCGGCTCGGCGCGACGGTGACCGTCGGGCATGCCGCCGGAAATGTGGGCGATGTGCAGGTACTGGTAAAGTCCACAGCGGTGGCGGCGGACAACCCTGAATTGGAAGAGGCGCGCCGGCGGAATATCGCCATAATTCCCCGTGCGGAGATGCTGGCGGAACTTATGCGCCTGCGCCAGGGTATCGCCATAGCCGGAACGCACGGCAAAACAACCACCACATCCCTGACAGCATGTATTTTTGACGCTGCCGGACTTGACCCCACCGTCATCATCGGCGGCCGGCTCAATGTTTACGGAACCAACGCCCACCTCGGGCACGGCGAATATCTTATTGCCGAGGCCGACGAGTCGGACGGCTCCTTCCTCTGCCTGCTGCCCATTATCAATATTGTCACCAATGTGGATTCCGATCACCTGGACCACTATAAAACCCGCCAGTCCATAGATGCGGCCTTTGTGCAATTCATGAACAAAGTGCCTTTTTACGGCATCAATGTGGTCTGCGGCGACGATCCCGGCATCCGCGCCCTTTTGTCCGACATCAAACGTTCCTACATGACTTACGGCTTCTCGGCGGGAAACCGTCTGCGCGCCGCGCCCACTTCCTGCGGACCGCAAAGCCGCTTTGAAGTGTGGCTCGGCGATGAAAAACTGGGAGAAGTTGTGCTTCCCCAACCAGGCCGTCACAACATTCTCAACGCCCTTGGGGCCATCGGGGCCGCCCTGGAAACAGGGATATCCTTCAAAGACTGCGTCAAGGGATTAAAAAACTTCAGCGGCGTGGGGCGGCGCTTTGAATTCAAGGGAGAAAAAAACGACGTTACCGTGGTGGATGACTACGGCCACCATCCCGCTGAAATCGCGGCAACCCTGACCACGGCACGACAGGTCTTTCCCGGCCGCCGTCTCGTTGTGGCCTTTCAGCCGCATCGTTTTACCCGCACTCAAGCGCTTTTTGGAGAATTTTGCAATGTTTTCGAGTCAGCCGATCTGCTTTTGCTGACGGAAATATACCCGGCGGGAGAAAAGCCCATTCCCGGCGTTTCCAGCCAAAGCCTCGCCCAGGGCATTCAGCAGGTCACGGCGACGCCCGTGGCTCTTTTTCAGACTTTGGAAACGCTGGCGCGCAATCTCCCGGCACATCTCAAGAAGGGAGACGTACTGCTCACCTTGGGCGCGGGCACCATCACACGGTTGGGAGCCATGTTTCTGGAGGGAAGGGATGCGTGAAATTCCGGCGCCTTCACTTTCCGCGCGCACAACATTGCGCTTGGGCGGCCATGCCATTGCCGAACTCATTCTCGAGACGCCTGATGACCTGGACATTCTGCCGGAACGCCTGCGCTCCCTCGGCGGAACGCCCTTGGTGCTGGGCGCCGGGAGCAACATTCTGGCGCGTGACGGACAATTGCCTCTGGTGCTTGTGCGCCCCCTCTGCGCGCAGGAAATCACTGTGTCGGCCACTGAGGGCGAAAAAGTTTTTCTGCGCGTCGGCGCGGGAGCATCCATGGCCAGACTTTTGCGTTTCTGTCTAAAAAATGAGCTTGCGGGCCTGGAGGGCCTTGTCGGCATACCAGGCAGCGTGGGCGGCTGCACCGCCATGAATGCCGGTTCCTTCGGCACTGAAATATCGGAATATATTGCGAATATTCACATAGCCACAGATAACGGCGGAAAAAATGTGCCTGTTGCGGAGGCCGAATTCAGCTACCGGAGTTTCTCCATTCCCAAAGAAAAAAAAAATTTCATTATCTTAGAAGCAACATTTGTCTTGACCAAGTCCAAAAGGGATGGCATTAGTAAACGCATGTTTCACAACTTTTTTGAGAAAAAGTCTAAACAACCTCTAACGGCTTGGAGCGCCGGCTGTATTTTTAAAAATCCGTCGCCGCAAACGCCGGCCGGTCGCTTGCTGGAAGAAGCCGGCTTCAAAGGAAAACGCCGCGGAGGAGTGGCTTTTTCTTCTCTCCACGCCAATTTTTTGATTAACGAAGGCAAGGGCAGCGCCGAAGCCGCCCTGGATATGATTGACGAAGCCCAAGAGACGGTTCTGCGGCGCTTCGGAGTGAAATTGAGGCCCGAAGTCAGGATAGTTCCATGCCTCTTTTGAAAAAATACGGCCGCAAATACCGCAACGCTTATATCGAAGCCCGTCCCGACGAACAGGATGAGAAGCGTACCGGGTTCGTCAAACGCTTCAACCCGCTCAAAAAATTCAACAATTTTGAAAAAATAATAAAAAGCGGCACTATCGTCCTGCTGTTTGTCTGCGCTATCGGAGTCCTCGCGACCCTGCTCCGCCTCTCCGTCTGGCTTTACGATACGGCCGTAACCAGCAATTTTTTTCAGACTAAACATGTGGATGTAGTGGGCAATGTCCGCCTTGAAAAAGAGATGGTTTTGCAATACAGCGGCATCCGGGAAGGGGAAAATTCGCTTTCCGTGAACATTGCCGACGCGGAGAGAGCGTTGCGCCGTACTCCGTGGGTAAAGGAAGTCTCCATAAAACGGCTGTTGCCGGACAGATTCGTCATAAGGCTGCAAGAACGCCTTCCGTCTTTCTGGCTGCACAAGGATGGCGTTTTATACTACGCCAATGAACGCGGCGAACCCATAGCCCCTGTGGAGAGGATAAACTTTCTCTCCCTGCCCACGCTGACCATAAAGCCGGGGGCTGAAGAAATTATTCCGTATCTTTCTCGTATGCTGAAAGACATGCGAAGCGGAGCGCTGCCGGTGGAATCCGGCGGCATAGCGCAGGTAACCGCCGAGTCCGGGGCCGTTGAAATTTATCTGGAAGACCGCGAGATGCGTCTTTCCATCGCCATTGACGACTGGAGCGGCAACCTTGTCAGAATGGGCATGGCTCTTGGAGACCTCGCGCGAAGACGCGAGTTGCAGAATGTGCGCCAGATTCGCGCCACAAACGGCAATGTGTGGGTTCTGTTCAACAAATCGCGGCAGGGCTGAAACATCCCTGCCCTGTATCGGCTTCAAAGGTACGAGGAAGGCGTGGTTTGTGAGGGGAAGATATGAGCAATAGGCCCAACTTGATAGTGGGACTTGACATCGGCACCACGAAGATATGCGCTGTGGTGGGAGAACTGCAGGAGTCCGGCTTTGTGGATGTCGTGGGCGTGGGCGAAAGCGACTCAACAGGACTGCGCAAAGGTGTGGTCGTCAACATAGAGCAAACCGTGCAATCCATTCGTAAAGCGGTGGAAAACGCGGAACTCATGGCCGGCTGTGAAATTCATTCCGTTTATGTCGGGATAGCCGGCAGCCACATTATGGGCATCAACAGCCATGGCGTTATCGCCGTCAAGGGAGGAGAGGTCGCCCGACATGATGTGGACAGGGCCATTGACGCGGCGAGAGCGGTTGCCATCCCGGCTGACCGTGAAGTCATCCATATCCTCCCGCAGGAATATATTGTGGATGCCCAGCGCGGCATAACCGACCCGCTGGGCATGGCCGGAGTGCGCCTTGAAGTGAAAGTGCATATTGTCACCGGCGCAGTTTCATCCGCCCAGAATATTGTGCGTTCATGCAGCCGCAGCAGCCTTGACGTCGCGGACATCGCCCTGGAATCTCTGGCTTCGGCCAAGGCCGTGCTGACGGAGGAAGAGCGCGAAATCGGCGTCGCCCTGGTGGACTTGGGCGGCGGTACCACAGATATCGCCGTTTTCGCCAATGACGCCATCAAACACACCGCTGTTCTGGCCGTCGGCGGACAGAATCTCTCCAATGACATCGCCCTCGGTCTGCGTACGCCTATGGGTTCAGCCGAACGCATCAAGATCAAATATGGCTGCGCCCTGGCGGATATGGTTCGTTCCAACGAATTCATTGAAGTTCCCAGCGTGGGGGGGAGGGAACCAAAACGTCTTTCACGCCAGGTGCTGGCCGAAATTTGTGAGCCGCGCATGGAGGAAATTCTGTATCTTGTGGACCAGACGCTCATCAAGTCCGGCTACAAGGATATGATAGGCGCCGGCATTGTACTGACGGGCGGCACCTCGCTGATACACGGCTGTCAGGAACTTGGCGAACAAATTTTCAATCTGCCCACGCGCATAGGCTATCCGCGCGATGTGGGCGGGCTGAAAGACATCGTGAACAGCCCGAAATACTCCACCGCTGTCGGCTTGTTGCGCTACGGCGCTGAACGGGAAGCGGGCGGGCAAAAAAAATTTGACCCCAGAGGCACTGAAACCGGCGTTTTTATCGCCATACTTTCGCGCTTTAAAAAATGGTTCAAGGATGTCTCTTAAAGCAATTGCGGGGCGAATGCATCGCCGCTCACTGCCAAGACGCAGGCGAAATTCATTTGCGTCGTTAAGCGCCGCAGCAAGTGTTGAAGTTAATTTGATCCAGAGCATTCTACGCTTAAGATTGTCCCTTGACGGCGAAGCAAATTCGCCTTGCGACAATCTTGCGGCAAGGAGATGCGGCCCCCGATGCGGATTGGGCTCCGCCCGGGAGATATGCTTTTTTCACCTTAAGGAAATGCCGCGCGGGCAAAGCTGGCAAGCAACAAGGGAGGCGTTATGGCTCAGTCGATTGTGAACGACATTGACATTTCCTCGGCGATTACCGCCAAAATCAAGGTCATCGGCATTGGAGGGGGCGGCGGCAATGCCGTGCAAAAAATGGTGACCTCCGGTCTGCAAGGTGTGCAGTTCGTCTGCGCCAACACCGATTTGCAGCATCTGGAAAACAAAATGGAAGCCCCCATCAAAATCCAACTGGGGAAAAAATTGACCGCCGGTCTGGGCGCCGGCGGCAAACCCATTGTGGGGCAAGACGCCGCCGTTGAAAGCAAGGCGGATATCCGCGACGCCCTTTCCGACGCGGATATGGTTTTTGTGACCGCTGGCATGGGCGGCGGCACCGGTACCGGCGCGGCTCCGGTCATCGCCCAGATAGCCAAGGAGCTTGGCGCCCTGACGGTGGGCGTGGTCACCAAGCCCTTTGCCTTTGAAGGCCCCCAGCGCATGCGGGCTGCAGAAGAAGGTCTGGCGAACCTCAAACAACATGTTGATTGCCTGATCACCGTGCCTAATGACCGGCTGATGGCCTTTGCGCCCAAAAAGACCCCCTTCAATGAACTGCTGCAAAAAGCCAATGATGTCCTTTTCTATGCCGTAAAGGGCATCTCCGATGTTATTCTCGGAGGCGGCCTCATAAATGTTGACTTCGCCGATGTGCGGACAACCATGTCCGAGCCTGGCTTGGCTCTCATGGGCACCGGCATCGCTTCGGGCGAAAACCGCGCCCGCGAAGCGACGCAACGCGCCATCATGAGCCCCCTGCTGGAAGACGTGGCTCTGGAGAACGCCAAGGCCGTACTCTATAATATCACGGCTTCCATGGACATCACTGGCGAGGAAATTTCGGAAATCGGCAACATCATCGCGGACGCGATGCCGCCGGATGCAAGAATAACATTCGGCGTACTGTACGACGAAAACGCGGGAGACGAAATCCGCGTCACCGTCATCGCCACCGGCATTGAACCCACTGTGACCGCCAAACCGGCTTCCGCCACAGTGACGACGTTTCCAACTCCGGGGGCGAAAACACAGCAAGGCCGCCTCTTGCCCCATTCTGACCAAAACGAGGAAAGGGAAACGTCTTCCTCGTGGGCCGGAGGCAAATCGCGCGGGGAACAGATAAAAACATGGGTGAGCGGCTCGGACAGCCGGATTCCTCCATACACGCGCAAAAGGAATACCCTTGGCGGAAACGAAGGCCCGCGGCATAATCCCGGCCATGAAGACTGGATTTTCAACGAAGACGAATTCGATATTCCGTCATTTATCAGAATGCAGGCGGATTAGCCCGACATTCTGCCCCCAATATTTTCAGGGCTACGCCTCTTCGCCCTGAAATGCCCGCCAGGAGGCCCACTGTGGGCCTCCTCGCGTGTTTTATAAGGCTCGCGCCATCCCAAAAAAACCCACATATCGCAACCCCGCAGCCAGGGCAATTTCACTTTGAAATTGCCCTGGCTGCGGGGTGAATGCAAAAGCCGTTCACTGCCAAGGCATAGGCGAAATTTACTTTCGCCGTTAAGCGCCGCAGCAAGTGCTAACGTTAATTTGCCCTATTGATCCGTGAAATTATCCTCTGACAGCGAGGGGCTTGACCACAGCGCCCGAACGCAGACAACGCGTGCAGACCATGAGGGTGCACACTCTTCCGTTGGAAAACTGGTGGCGCACACGCTGCAAGTTGGGGTTGAAGCGGCGTTTTGTCTTGATGTTGGAATGGCTCACAAGATTGCCCACCTGCGGTTTTTTACCGCAAAAAATGCATTCTTTGCTCATTGTTTGTCCTCCATAGGCGGCAAAAACCGGCCTTGCCGGTTTGGGCCGCAAGCATTTCGATAAATGCGAAGAGGTTTTTTAGCCCATACCGGCATAAAATGCAAGGCAATTCCGGCACGTTTTCCCCTGCTGAATTGTATATGGCATATTTCTGCTTCACGGCTCGTATAGGCGCCGCGCATCACGCGACAAGGCAAAAGATGGAGAAATAATTCCGCACACCGATTGACTGCCTCAACTTCACAGTATATATTGACGCGTACTTAAACAGGCGGGACATAAACCGGGGCATTCGCCAGAATCAGAAAGGCCCGGCCCGCATATCATCTTTGCCAGGAGGCTATTATGCGCATCGCTGTGGGTCTGGGCAAAAATAGCGGAGAGGAACGCCTTGAAAAACAGGGCATAACCCGCCGCGATTTTATGAAATTCTGTACCGCTGTCGCGGTGACGATGGGCATGGGGCCGGCTTTTGCCGGTAACGTGGCGGCGGCTTTGACGGGGCGGCGGCCTTCAGTGGTGTATCTGCACATGGCGGAATGCACGGGCTGCTCCGAGGCGCTTCTGCGCACCTACAAACCGTTTATTGACGCGCTCATCCTTGACACCATCTCTCTGGATTACCATGAAACCATCATGGCCGCCGCCGGCGATGCCGCGGAAGACGCGCTGAATCAGGCGGTGGACGGCCCCGACGGCTTCATCTGCGTTGTCGAGGGCGCCGTTCCCACGGCTTTGAACGGCAAATACGGCTATGTGGCCGGGCACACCATGTTTGACATCTGCAAACGCATTCTTCCCAAAGCCAAGGCGGTGGTGTGCATGGGCACCTGCGCCTGTTTCGGCGGGGTGCAGGCGGCCAAACCCAATCCCACGGCGGCCAAGGGCATCAATGATTGTTTCGCCGATCTCGGCGTCAAGGCCATCAACATCGCCGGCTGTCCTCCCAATCCTCTCAATCTGGTGGGTGCCCTGGTGGCTTTTCTGAATGGCGACAAGATCGAACTGGATGAACTTGGCCGTCCGACTCTCTTCTTCGGCCAGAGCGTCCACGATCTTTGCGAACGCCGTAAATTCTTTGAGGAAGGCAAACTCGCGCCCTCCTTCAATTCCCAGGAAGCGCGCGACGGCTGGTGTCTGTATGACCTTGGCTGCAAAGGCCCGCAAACATACAATAATTGCCCCAAGGTGCTGTTTAACGAAACAAACTGGCCGGTGCGCGCCGGACATCCCTGTATCGGGTGCAGCGAACCTGATTTCTGGGATTCCATGACGCCGTTCTATCAGAGCTAGGGAGAAAAAACCATGAGTCAAACCATAAAAACGGCCCAGAGCAATTACACCGGCCCGGTGGTGGTTGATCCGCTCACACGCATTGAAGGTCACCTGCGTGTTGAAGTGGAGGTCGCCAACGGAAAAATCAAAGAAGCCCGGACTTGCGGCACTCTGTTCCGCGGCCTGGAAACCATTCTGAGAGGACGCGACCCGCGCGACGCTCAGCATTTCACCCAGCGCACCTGCGGCGTTTGCACATTTACCCACGCGCTGGCCTCCACACGGGCGCTGGAAGACGCCATAAAAAAGCCCATACCGGCCAACGCCACGTACATCCGCAATCTGGTTCTGGGAATGCTGTTCCTGCATGACCATCTTGTGCATTTTTACCATCTGCACGCCCTTGACTTCGTTGACGTGACGGCGGCCCTCCAGGCGGATCCGGAAAAAGCCGCCAAAATCGCCACCTCCATATCCAACCGCAAAGTCAAGGCCGACGATTACAGGGCGGTACAGGCAAAACTCAAGGCATTTGTGGACAGCGGCCAGCTCGGCCCCTTCACCAACGCCTACTTCCTGGGCGGGCATCCGGCCTATCAACTTGAGCCGGAAGTCAATCTCATCGCCACGGCCGACTATCTCCAGGCTTTGCGTATCCAGGTGGAAAGCGCACGGGCCATGGCCGTTTTCGGCGCCAAAAACCCCCATGTCCAGTTTATGGTGGGCGGCGGCGTCACCAACTACGAGGCCCTCACGCCCGAACGTATCAAGGAATTTCGCGATCTGTACAAAAAGTCACGCGAATTCATTGAGCAGTGCTATATCCCTGACCTTCTGGCGGTGGCCGGGGCCTATAAAAACTGGGCTTCCATCGGCGGCACCCGGAATTTCATGACCTTCGGCGAATTTCCGGCGGCGGGCGGCGAACGGGATCTGGACAGCCGCTGGCTCAAGCCCGGTATTATTTACAACCGCAAGATCAATGAACTGCAAAAGTTCGAGCCGGCCAAAATCCAGGAACACGTCCGCCACAGTTGGTATGAAGGCGACAAGGCCCATGTGCCTTATGAGGGCGAGACAAAGCCGGCTTTCACCAAAATGGGCGACAAGGATCGCTATTCCTGGCTCAAAGCCCCGCGTTACGACAATCACGCTGTGGAAACCGGCCCCCTGGCCCAGGTGCTGGTGTCTTACGCGCAGGGCGATAAAACAATCAAGCCCCTGGTTGACCTTGTGCTCAAAAAACTGGGCGTCGGCCCTGAAGCCCTTTTCTCCACCCTCGGCCGCACGGCCGCGCGCGGCATTGAAACCTTGGCCATTGCCCAGCAAATGGAACACTGGCTCAATGAATACGAAGCCAATATCGGCAAGGGCGACAAAAAAATCGTGGAAGATTACGATGCGCCCAAGAACGCCAGAGGCGTCGGTTTTGTTAATGCTCCGCGCGGGGGTCTCTCCCATTGGCTGGTTACGGACGAAAACGCGAAAATTTCCAACTTCCAGCTTGTGGTGCCGACCACTTGGAATCTGGGCCCGCGCGACGCCCAGAATGTGCCCGGCGCGGCCGAAGAAGCCCTTGTGGGTACTCCCATCGCAGACCCCAAACGCCCTGTGGAAATTCTGCGCACCATCCACTCCTTTGACCCCTGTATCGCCTGCGCCGTACACGTCATAGACGGCCAGACCAACGAAGTGCACAAATTCCGCGTGTTGTGATCTGAACAAAACATACGACCAGAAAAAAGGGCGGGGATATGATGTCCCTGCCCTTTTTTCCGGCAAAATCCATCCTGTTTAGAGCATTTTCACTTTGACGGTCAAACATTTTCAATGTTAAACCGCTCCAATCCCCCTCTACCCGCCTATTCCCATTCAATGGTGCTGGGCGGCTTTGACGACACATCGTAAACGACCCGATTGACTCCATTGACCTCATTGATGATTCTGGCGGAAATCCGGGCAATAACATCCGGGGGAATCCGCGACCAGTCCGCCGTCATGGCGTCCACGCTGTCCACAATGCGGAGGGCGACAACATGCTCGTAGGTGCGTCCATCTCCCATAACACCCACAGTGCGTAGGGGCAAAAGCACGGCAAAACCCTGCCATACTTTACGATACCAGCCTGATTCGCGCAATTCCTGTTGCACGATGCTGTCGGCCCTGCGCAGAATATCAAGTCTTTCGCGGGTGACCTCGCCAAGCACGCGAATGGCCAAACCCGGTCCGGGGAAGGGATGCCGCCAGACAATAAAATCGGGCAGGCCAAGCTCTTCCGCCACTTTGCGGACTTCATCCTTAAAAAGTTCCCGCAGTGGCTCAACAAGCTTGAGCCGCATTTTTTCCGGCAGGCCACCAACATTGTGGTGACTTTTAATAACTGCGCTCGGCCCCTTGTGCGAGATCGATTCTATAACATCGGGATAAAGAGTGCCTTGGGCCAAAAAATCGGCAAGAGGCAGCTTCTTCGCTTCTTCATCGAAAATTTCAATAAAGGCGTGACCTATAATCTTGCGCTTCCGCTCGGGGTCTTCCACATTCTTGAGACGGGAGAGAAAACGTTCTTCCGCCTGCACGACAGTGAGGTTCAAATCAAAATGCGCCCGCAGACAATCCGCCACCTCGTCCGCTTCGCCCGAACGCAGCAGACCGTTGTCCACAAAAATGCAGTGCAGGTTTTTGCCGATGGCGCGATGCAGCAGCACCGCCACGACAGTGGAATCTATCCCGCCGGAAAGGGCGCAGACAACGTGCTTGCCCCCGATGCGCTCCTTCATTTCCCTGACAGCGCGTTCCACAAAGGAGGCCATATTCCAGTCCGGCACAAGCCCGGCCGCCTTGAACAAAAAATTCCGCAACATGGTCTGCCCGGCCGCGCTGTGGTGCACTTCAGGGTGAAATTGCACCGCATACATCTTGCGCTCTTCATCGGCCATGGCAGCGATGCCCAGAGCGGCTGTGCGCCCCGTGACGGTAAAACCCGGAGGCGGGGAAAGAACTTTATCACCGTGGCTCATCCAGACGCGCGTCGGGCCGTCTATGCCGTCCCAGAGCGCGCATTGCGAGGTCAAGCTCAAATCCGCCGGGCCATACTCCCGCGTGGAGGATTTAGCCAACTTCCCGCCGAGATTTTCCGCCAGAAGCTGCATTCCGTAACAAATGCCAAGTACGGGAACATTAAGAGCCAGCAAGCCGGGGTCAAGGGCCGGGGCATCACTTTCTCCGACGCTGGCCGGCCCTCCGGAGAGGATAAGCGCGGCCGGCTCCGCGGCGGCCACTTGCTCCACTGCCGCCGCGCATGAGTGAATTTCGGAATAAACTCCGGCTTCACGCACCCTGCGGGCGATAAGCTGTGTGACCTGAGAGCCGTAATCGATAATAACGACTTTGTTTTGCGGCATTGTGCACCATACGTTAGTTGTCTATGCGATAATTCGGGGCTTCTTTGGTGATGATGACGTCATGGACATGGCTCTCTCTCAGACCGGCGGCGGATATTTCACAAAAGGTCGTATTATTGTACAGTTCCAGCAGATTTTTTGCGCCCACATAGCCCATACCGGACTTCAGGCCGCCCATAAGCTGATACACCGCCTCCATGACCGGGCCGCGATAGGGTACGCGCCCCACAATGCCCTCAGGAACCAATTTTTTGCTCTGCTCCTGAAAATAACGATCGGAACTGCCTTCTTTCATGGCGTCGATGGAACCCATGCCGCGATAAATCTTGTACGTACGCCCCTGGTAGAGAATGGTTTCGCCTGGGCTTTCCTCCGTACCCGCGAAAAGCGAACCGATCATCACCGAGTGCGCGCCCATGACAAGCGCCTTGACGATATCTCCGGAAAATTTGATGCCGCCGTCAGCCACGCAGCAGCGCTCCATCTCACGGGCGGCGCGGCCGGCCTCCAGCACAGCCGTCACCTGAGGCACGCCCACTCCGGCCACAATGCGCGTGGTGCAGATGGATCCCGGCCCTATGCCCACCTTTACGCAATCCGCCCCGGCTTCCAGAATAGCCCGCGCCCCTTCATAGGTCGCCACATTACCGGCAATCAGCTCACATCTGGGGAAGCTCCCCTTGACCGCGCGAATGGCCTTCAACACGTTCAGGGAATGGCCGTGGGCGGAATCCAGCACCAGCACATCAGCGCCCGCCTCCAGCAATTGTTCCGCGCGTATTTCGCCGTCCTTGCCGATGCCTATGGCCGCCCCGACACGAAGACGCCCCTTGTCGTCCTTGCAGGCATTGGGATATTTTTGCACCTTGTCTATGTCCTTCATGGTGATAAGCCCCCGGAGGCGGTTGTCCGCATCCACCACCAGGAGCTTTTCTATCCGGTGTTCGTGCAGGTGACGCTTCGCGTTTTCCAGGGAAGTGCCCAAGGGTACTGTAACGAGATTTTCGCTGGTCATGACCTCTTCAACCCGCACGGCCTGAGCGTCTTCCACGAAACGAACATCGCGATTGGTAAGAATGCCCTTGAGGCAGCCGTCATCCACCACAGGCAGGCCGGAAACGCGATAGTCCGCCATGACTTCCAGGGCTTCCTGCACCGAACTGCGGGAAGATATGGTCACCGGGTCAAGGATCATGCCGCTTTCGCTTTTTTTCACCCGTTCCACTTCCAGACGCTGCTTTTCCACAGACATGTTTTTATGAACAATGCCTATGCCACCCATACGAGCCATGGAAATGGCCATGGCCGATTCCGTGACTGTATCCATGGCGGCGGACAGCAAAGGAATGCGCAGAGGAATTCCGGGGGTGAGCCAGGTAGCGATGTCCACAGAGTCAGGGGTTACTTCGGAGTAACCGGGAACAAGCAAAATATCATCAAATGTCAGAGCCTTGCCAATATTTGTAAACATCCTCTTTCCCCCAATACGATCCGCTGAAAAACAAAAATATCAGACTATAATACCTTAGTAATGAGTCAGATTCGAAATTGTCACTCCCTGGGAAAACAATGCCGGAGAAGCGGGCTGATGCGGCGCGGAACCTGCCGATTATTGCTCTTGGCCTGGAAAAATATATTTGACCAGATTAGTTTTTTACCTGATATATGTCAATGCGGGCGCGTGGAAGAGGCTTTCCCTCCTGCGGGGAGACGTTTCCCCTCGTGGAGGTCAGTTGTGGCTCTGAGCCTTTGGTTCATGCTTTGGCATAGCCCACGCGTCGCAGGATGGACAGACCTTTTTTATGCCGGTTCAATCATCATATCTCTGAACGTTTGCACGCCAAATTATATTTCCGGACAAATTCCTCTATCACGGGAAAAACGAAAAAAAGTCTAAAGTTTTTTCAGCAAGAACCGATGTGTGCTTTTGAGTACGGGGTGTGGGATGGCAGAGAGTGCTATAACGCGACTGCGCATAATGTTGCAGGGATATGAGCGGCAATTGCTGTCCGCCAGACGGCTGGCGCGTTTCCGCGCCCAAGGGCGTCTGGCGGAAGGATTTGAGCCGGAGGATCCCGACCCCTCCATAAAACGCCGCCTCTTTGTGGAAAAAACAGCGCGGGAACTTTACGACACCCTGTGTTTCACCGGCAGCCAGAACCCGATTGTGGAGGATGTTCGGACGGAATTCGGCAAACGACTCGGTAAAAACGTGCGTTTTGCCTATCCTCCGGGTGAACGGCTCAACATTGTGGCCGAGGGAGAGAACGGTCTGGAGCCTCTCCCCGAAGCCGAACAGCTTCGTGCGCGACATCTGTTGCGGCAAGTGATACGGCAGTTGGTCGAGCGGAGCATGCTGGATGCCCCCGCCCCCGTCGCCCGCCGGAAAATGGGACCGGAAAAATAAAGAATTTTCTAAAAATTACGAATACATGGAGCGCAAGGTATGAAAATTCACAATACAGGAAGCCTGTTTGCCGCCCCCTATGCCCCTGTCCAGGGAAAAAACGCCGAAATGCAGCCGGGAATCTCTGGAGAACGCGCGGAAAAGCTTACCCTCCAAGGGAGGGACAGGGTCAGCGTTTCCCGGGACGCACTGCTTATGACCGAAGCGCGCCTTACGGCGCAAAACACGCCCGACGTGCGCACGGACAAGGTGGAAGAATTGCGCATCCGGGTCGCCAACGGCGCCTATAAACCGGATTCCCGCCTGATCGCCGAAAATCTGCTCCATGAAGAAGCCGATCTTTTCCGTTTCTGACAGGGGCAAAAAACATATTCCGGCAAAAACAAAGCTGGCAACCATCCCTCCTCATCGGGCCCGATAATCGCCTGTGACTCTTGTATAAAATCGACACAATTCCCATATATTCAAATAGATTGAACTCACTGCCCCATATTTGGATATGTTCGGACCATTTATAATTTAGAAAATATCTTGACAATTTCTAAAAAAGTGACAAAAGTCAAAAATCCGGCGGTTCCGATATGTTTCTCCAGCTTTTTTCGGAAACGCCGTCCGTGTCTTATATATGGAAGAAGGGGAAAAACATTCGAAAGGAGGTTTTGTTATGAAACGTGGTATTGCTCTTATGACCTTGATTTTTGCCTTGCTGGCGTCCGTACCGGCGGCGGCGGAGGGTACGGGGATGTATCTTGCCCCCAAATTTCTGATGTCTTTTCAAAATACGGGGACGATGAGCCGTTCCTCGTACCTGCAGGGATCCGGGCTTGACAGTTACAGCCAGTTCACTCTGGGCGCCGGCCTGGCCGCCGGCTATGACTTCTGGCCGCAGCAGATGATCCCCGTGCGCGCTGAAATTGAATTTGCCATGCGCGGCAACAGCGAAAAAAGCTGGGACGCCGGCGACGCGCGCAATGTGCGGGACATCAAGGGAACTTGGAACAACTCAACGCTGTTTGCCAACCTGTACTGGGATTTTCACAACAGCACGGCCTTTACTCCCTATGTCGGCGGCGGTCTGGGCATGGCTTTCAATTACACCGGCTATGACTTTCGCGACAACACCACCCGCTCGACGCATTCCATGGACGACCACTACACCAATTTCGCCTGGAATCTGGGCGCGGGCGTCGCCTTCAACTTCAACGACAGCCTTGCCCTGGACGTCGGCTATCGCTTTGTGCATCTCGGTTACAACGAAGTCAGCGCCACGGTGAACGGAAGCAAAATCGAAATATCCAATGATCCTTATAACAACGAATTCATGCTGGGTCTGCGCTTTATGTTCTAGAGCAATTTCGCTTTGAAATTGCTCTGGCGGCCCGCGTGAGCGGACGCCCGCCACGAAGACGCAAAGGCGATTTATTTGCGCTGTTAAGCGTCGGAGTGAGCGCCGGCCGAGGAAAACCGGAATATCAATCTCAAAGTTTAATGCCCTGGCCTGAACATCCTCCTGTTTTCGCGCCGCCTGCGTGAAAACAGGAGGATGTCGCCGCCCATCGTTCGAGGAGAACGGCATGAGAATGGAAAATCAGTTTTCCCCAAGCGTCATCCCAACCTCAAAAATCGTGTCGTCGTCCCCATCTTTTCTGTCGGACAAGCTTCCCACCCCCTCCCCAAGAAAGTCCGGCGGCGGCAAGCTCGTTTTTGCGGCCATCACAGCCCTGCTGCTGATCTGCGGCGCGGCCTTCTGGCTGACTCGCGACGGCCAGACACGCGATACCCTGCGTGAGCAAGCGGCGGCGGCACTTGACGACCTGACCCAGGGAACGCCGCTGGCATCTATGGGCAATGTCCTGCGCGGCGCGACGCCCGTGCCGCATGTGGGCGAATACCGAAAAAACCCGACAGGGGAAGGGGGCACATCGGGACCAGCCGTGCAGGGCGCCGTCGCCGCGCCGCTGGATCGTTCTCTGCCGCCGGAACTGGGTGCATCCAGGACTTCTCCTCCCGTCGTTTTGTCTTCCCCCTCCTCCGCAGGGGCGAATCCACAGCCGCAGGCCGTGGCCCCCAAAGCCAGCGCCGATACGACAGTACGGCCAGATTTCATTGACGACCTGGCCGGATATGTTGTCGCCCGCTACAAGCCGGGACAAAATGGAGGGGGCCTCGGCCTCAGCGCGCAGGGAATCAATCAGCGCTACGGCGTAAAAATGACGGGCCTTGCGGGCAACGGACAGAGCCGGGGCGACAGAGCCGGCATTCTGCGCTACGTGTTTTCTCCCACCATGATTCAAGAGCTGTACGGCCTGTACGTGGATCGCTTCCTGGAAGCGCTGCAACGGCATGGGACGGAAAAATCCCTCACGCCCGAACAGATGCGCCAGCTTTTCACGGCCATTGCCGGGCGCAGCGTTCTGTTGGCTGGCGGGCTGGAAGGGGTAGCCGCTCTGCCGGATTTGAGCGGCCGGCTCAAAAAACTGGAACATGCCTCGCAAAATACCCTCAACGTCAATGCCGAAATGATGCAGATTGTTTTCGAACTTGATGAATTACGGGAAAACAAAGCCCCACGATCCCGCATCGACGAGACACAGGCGCGTGTGACCGCCTTGAGCACGCGCTACCGCAAAGTTCTGGACGAAAGGACGATGGAGCAGCGGACGCTCCTGGCGGACATCCGCAAAGGCGGTGGAACGGCCCTGGATGACGATACCCTGCTCTTCCTCGCCCGCTGGCTGGAACGGCGTATGCGTGATACGCCACAATCCCTGGATTCGGCACGCAGCGCCGCCGGCGTATTGCGCGACCTGGCGCGCCGTTGCTCTCAAACGGGCGCATCTCTCGCGGCAAACGCGCCGCCGCAATGATGGGCGCTCAGGCCTTGCTTTTTGTCGGCGGCGTACGCAGCGGCAAAAGTTCCCTCGCCCTCCGTTGGGCCGACGCTCATGCCGGCAGACGCCTGTTTTTGGCGACATGTGTGCTCAAAGACGCGGAAATGGCGGAGCGCATCGACAGGCACAGGGCGGAGCGCGGCCCCGCCTGGAACTGCCTTGAAGAAGGGCTTGATCCACGGAAGGCCCTTGAAGCCCATCTCCTTTCCCGCGATACGGACAAGCCGGGCGTGATCCTTTTTGACTGCGTCAGCATGTGGGTCGCCAACCTGCTGGAGGCCGGGCTGACTTCCAGAGAAGGCATGGGCAGGATAGTTTCATTTGTGAAATACCTTGCCGGACTTGACATCCCGGCCGCCTTCGTCAGCGCGGAGGCGGGCCTTGGTCTTGTCCCCCCCAACCCTGTCGGCCGGCGCTTTCAAGACATGCTGGGTCTTGCCAATCAGGCGCTGGCCTGCGCCTGCGGGACTGTCGTTTTTGCCGCCTGCGGCCTGCCGCTTCTGCTCAAAGGCTCTTTACCGGAGGAATTGTGCTGAATATTCTCGCCCGCGCGTTCGGCCCGTGCGCGCTCTGCTGTTTATTTTTGTCCGCAATGACGCCGGTGGCCGCAAGCACCGCGGACGCCTCCCTTGCAGCCCGCTGCCCGGCGCAAATAGGCTTGGCCATCGACGCCGCAGACACAGCGGCCTTTGAAAAACTGGTGGATATCGACGCCATCCTGAATGAAGGTTTCAACATTTTTCTGCGCGACCTTGAGGCCATGCAGGAGGCCGGGGATATCCCCCCTCTGCTGGCCCTGCTCTTTTCCCCGGCCGCCATGCGCAACGCCGCCGGAGAACAGATTCGCGCCCTGCTTGTCAATGAGACGAAGGCTTTTGTCCTGAACGGCGTGGCTTCGGGCGCATTCGCCGGCCGCCCTCCAGACGGGAGGGCCGCTCAGGGGCTTCTGGCCCCCCTCTTCGCCGACGCGTCCACAGGACGCAAGGAAATTCGGAATATCGGCGTCCCCCGCGGCAAAAACGGGGAATGGCTTGTGCCCTTTGTCGTGCATGACTTGGGCAACGGTGAAAGTTATCCGGTTGTCGGCCGCCTATCCCCGGCGCACGGCCAATGCAGGCTGACCGCCATAGAAAACCTGGACGAACTTATACACCGCATCAACGAAGAACGCAAAAATCGGGAAGAGTGAGGCCCCTTTCTGGACAAGGGCGGATTGGCCTGATATTTTGGTATGCCGGATAGGGCGGCGTTGGGGCGGACATCTGTTTTTCCGCCGTTGGAGAATACGTGCCGTCCGGCATGGTGTCGGAGAAATGCTATGTTGAAAAATGTTTTATCAATCAGGGAATTGGGAGTGAAGGTCTGCCCGCTTTTGGCCAAGCAGGCCGTGGGCGTCCGCGACGCCGGAAAATATGCGCAATTCATGAAGCTTTCAGCCGCCTGCTGCGCAATCGCGCTTATGATGTGTCTTCTCGCCTGCCCTGCCGCCCGGCAACGGGGCATGAACGGCGCGGCCTACGTATCCACAGCCAAACCGGCCATTTCTCTCCGGGCCGCCACACTCCCTCTGTTGGCCGGAGGGGAGGGGCAGGCCTCCTTGCTTGCCGGCTCCATGCCCATCGGCGCGCCTGTGCGGGTATGGCTGGCGGCCTACGGTGAAGCTTCGCCGCAAGGCCCTCTGGCCATTGTCGCTCACGCCGAAGTACAGCGGGGCTGGTATTGGGACGGCGCCATGCGCCGTCCCTTCAGCGTGAATGAAGGCGTGGAAGTCTTGGGTGGCCTGGAATTCCAGGCCTGCACCTATCTTGTGGACGGCGAGCGCGATCCGTTTACCGCCCTTGTCGGCGCCGAAGGCCTTCCCATCCGCTGGATAGCGCGGGGATTTGCAGCGCGAACCAATTTTTACGAAGACAAAATCATTCTGGAATACCGCGAACGCCTCCCGGAAAACGTCACCTCACTCACGGCCTTGCCTCTGGGCCACGGGGATTTTGTCAGGGAATTCGAACAACGCGCCAGGGGAAGTTTTGTGATTGCGCCTCCGCCCGCTGAAATGGCGTCTTTGGAAAAGAAATACGCCAAGGCCGTCCGTTGGAGATACATGACCGAAAAATTTCTGGGTTCAGCTTCGAAGTATGACGTTTTCAACCGCCCGTAAGCTTGTTTCCCTGCCGCTGACGGAACTGACGGCCGAGGCCGAACGCCTGCGCGAAACCGCCTTTGGCCGTAAAGTGCACTTGTGCGCCATAATCAACGCCCGTAGCGGCAACTGCCCCATGGATTGCCGTTTTTGCGCGCAGAGCCGCCATAATAAAACCGGCACGGCTGTTTTCGAACTTTTGCCTTCAGATGAACTGCGAACGCGCATTCTTGCCCTGGCCCGGACGCCCGCGGCTAAAATCGGCCTTGTGACAAGCGGCGCCATGCTCAGCGGCAAAGAATTCGGCAGACTGTGCGAGGTCGCGCGTTCCCTGCCCATTGAGGTTCTGCCGCGTATCTGCCTGTCCCTGGGCAGACTGGAGGAAAGCCAGATGACGGAACTGGCCTCCATCGGCATACGCCGTTATCACCACAACCTGGAAACCGCCGAGTCCTACTATCCGTCCATTTGCAGCACGCAAACCTGGCGGCAACGGCGCGACACCATTGAACGGGCCATGCGGGCGGGCATGGAGGTTTGCGCGGGCGGGCTTTTCGGCCTTGGGGAAAGCTGGGGGCAGCGCCTGGAACTCGCCTTCAGCCTGGACGAATTGGGAGTGCGCCATATTCCCCTTAATTTCTTGAATCCCCACAAACATACCCCCCTGGCTTTGCGGCCGCCTTTGGAGACCGAAGAAGCCCTGCGCATTATCGCGATTTTTCGCCATATTCTTCCTGAAGCCGCCTTGCGGATATGCGGCGGCCGCCCTCTTGTGCTGGGCGAACGCCAGAAAGACATGTTCGGCGCCGGGGCTAACGCCCTGATGACAGGCGATTATCTGACAACTCCGGGGTACGGCATGAAAGACGATCTGGCCATGCTGGCCTCGCTGGGCTTGGAGCCGGCTGGCTGTGCCTCCGCCTGAAACCCGCCCCCTGTACGCCTTCTTTATCAGCGGAACAGACACCAATACGGGCAAAACCGTCGTCACGGCCGCTCTTTTGCGCGCCCTGCGGACAGCGGGCCTTGCCGCTCAGGCCGTCAAACCCGTGCAAACCGGCATCAGCCCCGCTGAAACCCTGATTTCCCCTTCTTCCGACGCTTTCGCTTACAAGGAAGCCGTGGCGGACATTCCCCCCGTTCCCGCCCTTTGCCCGGCCGCCATACTCCATTGTTTCACCCTGCCCGCCTCTCCGCATCTTGCCGCTGCTGAAGAAGGAAAACACCTGCGGGCCGCCCGCCTGTGCCATGACATCCGAAGCCACTGGCAGCGGGAGAAAACAGCGGATCTGCTGCTCCTGGAAAGCGCAGGCGGAATCAGCGCGCCCCTCAACGCCACGGAAGACATGAGCGATATTGCCGCCGAACTGGACATCCCCGTGGTGCTGGTCTGCCCCAATCGCCTGGGGAGCCTCAGTCATGTCTTTCGCGCCCTGGCGGCCCTTACGGAAAAAGGCCTGATTCCGGCCGGAGTGGTGATGACAGAAGCCGCCTCCACCGACGGCCGCCCAACACCGGCGCGAATATTGGAGGACAACCTTGAGATGGTCCGAGGGCGGCTGCGGCTGGCCTGTCCGGACCGTCCCGTTCCCCTCCTTGCCCTGCCCCGCCTGCCGAAGGGGGCCGATTTCTGGAAACGCGCCGCGGCCCTGCTCACGCCTCTGGCGACAGAACTCGGCGCGCGCCGGCGACGCGACGCCCCTGGCCTCGTCTCGCGCGACCACGCCGCGCTCTGGCACCCCTATGCCTCCGCCCTTGAGCCGCCGCCTCTGGAGGTGGCCTCGCGCAGTCGGGGCAACCGTATCATCCTTGAGAACGGCCGGGAGCTTGTGGACGGCATGTCATCCTGGTGGGCGGCGATCCACGGCTACAATCACCCCCGTCTGCTGGAGGCCCTGCGGCGTCAGGCCGGACGTATGCCGCACGTGATGTTCGGTGGATTAACCCATGCGCCCGCTGTGGAACTGGCCGAAGGTCTTGTCCGGCGCATGCCTGAAGGCCTGAAACGTGTCTTCTTCGCCGACTCCGGTTCCGTGGCGGTGGAGGTTGCCCTGAAAATGGCCCTGCAATACCAGCAGGGCAGGGGCCGGACACGACGAACGCGCTTTCTGGCCCCATACGGCGGCTATCATGGAGATACGCTGGGGGCCATGTCCGTGTGCGACCCTGTCACGGGCATGCACAGCCTCTTTGCCGACCACCTGCCGCGACAGATTTTCATGGAACGGCCGCGCTGCCGTTTTGACGTCCCTTTTGATCCGGCCTGCCTTGATGAGGCACGGCATATCCTCAAGACGCGCGGAGAGGAAATCGCCGCCGTCATCCTGGAACCTGTCGTGCAGGGCGCGGGCGGAATGTGGTTTTACCATCCCGACTATCTGCGCGGTCTGGCCGAATTGTGCGCGGCGTCGGAAACGCTCCTGATTTTTGATGAAATCGCCACCGGCTTCGGCAGGACAGGCAAGTTTTTCGCCGCTGAGTGGGCCGGCGTAAGCCCGGATATCCTGTGTTGCGGCAAAGCCATGACCGGCGGCCTGCTCACGCTGGCCGCCACGGTCTGCACCGAAGAAGTGGCCTCCGGCATTTGCGGGGGCGGACGGGTTTTCATGCACGGTCCGACCTTTATGGGCAATCCTCTGGCCTGCGCCGTGGCCCTGGCCAATCTCGGCCTTTTTGAGGAAAACCGCTGGCAGACGCTGGTGACCGGCATGCAGGAGGCTCTGGCCCAAGGGCTTGCCCCCTGCCGCGATCTGCCGGATGTGGCCGATGTGCGCGTACTCGGGGCCATCGGCGTTGTGGAACTGCGGAAATCCGTCAACACAGCCGCTCTGCACGGCTTTTTTGTGGACAGGGGCGTCTGGATACGGCCCTTCAACCGCCTTGTCTATCTCATGCCGCCCTATACAAGCCCCCTTGAGGATGTAGTGCTGCTGTGCGCGGCGGTACACGACGCCATTGCCGGCGGCCTGCACAAATCGGCTTGTTAGAACGGTTCAACATTGGAAATGTTTGACCGCTCAGCGCGGATCGGCAGCCGTCGCCCGAAGGGGCGTACGGATGCCTATCCCTTGTGGGCGGATGCCTATCCCTTGTGGATTTTTTTGAAAATCCGCGCCACGAAATGCTTGCAAGGCGAACTTGCTTCGCCGTCAAGCAAACATTCCAAAGTGAAAATGCCATAGATAGTGTCTTCAATCAGCATTAACACAGGCTCACGGCGCATCTGAAGCCCGAAGCGGCCGCGGCGCGGCCCAGGCCGCCAACGCGGCAAAGAAAAACGCAGTTGCGGAACACGGCGAGAACGCCTATGATTCCAAATTGCGTTCTTCCTCTGAAAGCAAGCGTCAACCTATTATGAACAGCGATTCCCCGGCCCTTTTTCAGCTTCAGGCGGACTATACCCCTATGGGCGACCAGCCGGCGGCCATAGCGACCCTGATGGACAATCTGCGCGCTGGCGTACCGTCCCAGGTGCTGCTGGGCGTCACCGGGTCCGGAAAAACCTTTACCATGGCCAACGTCATTGCCCAGGCCAATCGGCCCGGCCTGGTACTCGCGCCCAACAAAACCTTGGCCGCACAGCTCTACAACGAATTCCGCGAACTGTTTCCGCACAACGCCGTGGAGTATTTCGTGAGCTACTACGATTACTACCAGCCGGAGGCCTATGTCCCCGCTTCGGATACCTATATTGAAAAAGATTCGGCCATCAACGACAACATTGAAAAACTGCGCCACGCGGCCACTCACGCCCTTCTGACACGGCGCGACGTGATCATCGTGGCTTCCGTATCCTGCATCTATGGCCTGGGTTCGCCGGAATATTACGCGAAAATGGTCATTCCCGTGGAGAGGGGCCAGCGGCTGTCGATGGACGCCCTTATGGCCCGCCTGGTGGAAGTGCACTATGAACGCAACGACTTTGACCTGCATCGGGGGGCCTTTCGCGTGCGCGGGGATGTGCTGGAAATCATCCCCGCCTATTACCGCGAGCGGGCGCTACGCCTGGAATTTTTCGGCGACGAACTTGAGGCCGTGCGCGAAATGGATCCCATAACCGGCGAAGTTCTGTCGGAAACGGCCAAAACCGTCATCTTTCCGGCAAGCCACTATGTTTCGGCCCAGGACAATCTCAAACGCGCCGCGACGGACATCCGCCTCGAACTGATGGAACGTCTGGCCTGGTTTCAGAAACAGGGCAGCCTTGTGGAGGCCCAACGACTGGAGCAGCGCACCCAGCTTGACCTGGAGATGATTGAGGAACTCGGCTACTGCAACGGCATTGAAAACTACACCCGCCATCTGGACGGACGCAGGCCGGGAGAGCCGCCGTCCTGCCTGATCAATTACTTTCCCCGTGATTTTCTGCTGTTCATAGATGAGTCGCACATCACCGTGCCCCAGGTGGGCGGCATGTACCGGGGAGACCGCTCCCGAAAACAGACCCTGGTGGATTACGGTTTTCGCCTGCCCTCGGCCCTGGATAACCGGCCCCTGCGCTTTGAAGAATTCACCGCCCTCATCAATCAGGTGATATACGTGTCGGCCACGCCTGGCCGGTATGAACGCGACGAGACCCACGGCGTTGTGGCCGAGCAGATTATCCGGCCCACAGGCCTGCTGGATCCCGAGGTGGAAGTGCGCCCGGTCAAGGGCCAGATGGATAATCTGCTCAGCGAATGCCGGGCCAGGGTTTCACGCGGCGACCGTGTGCTGGTGACCACGCTGACGAAACGCATGGCCGAAGATTTGACGGAATATTGCTGCAATATGGGCATCAAGGCCAAGTATCTGCATTCCGACATCGACACCCTGGAGCGTATGCGGATTATCCGCGCCCTCCGCCTGGGAGAATTCGACGTGCTTGTGGGCATCAATCTTTTACGCGAGGGTCTCGATATTCCGGAAGTCTCCCTCGTATGCATCCTCGACGCGGACAAGGAGGGTTTCCTGCGTTCCGCCGGCTCCCTGGTGCAGACCTTCGGCAGAGCCGCGCGCAATGTGAACAGCCAGGTCATCATGTACGCGGACGTCCTGACCCTTTCGATGAAGGCCGCGATGGACGAAACAGCGCGGCGCCGGGCAAAACAAATCGCCTTCAACGACGAATTCCACATTATTCCACGGAGCACCCGTAAAAGTCTGGACTCTCCCCTCTATTCGCTGCATTCGGGAAAAGAGTCCGCGCGGGGCGGCAAACGCGGAGGCAAAGGGGCCGTGGACGAGATGCCCCAAACCCCGGCCGAGGCCGCCGCCGTCATCCAGCGGATGGAAAAAGACATGCGCCTGGCCGCGCGTGATCTGGAATTTGAACGGGCAGCGGATCTGCGTGACAAAATACGCCTGCTGCGCCGCCGATTTTTTGATTTGCCGGAATAATCATGGCATCCCGCGACAAACCGCCATATCCTCCAACGCAGCCATCCCTGTTGGCCCTGCGGGCCGACGCCGAGAGCGACATGCAACGGATGGAACGGCTGGCGGCGGAACTTCACCGCCACAACTATCTGTATCACACTCTGGACGCGCCTGAAATCGGCGACGACGAATATGACCTCCTGTTCAGGGAGCTTGAGGCTTTGGAAAGCAGGCATCCCCAACTGCGCAGCCCCTCTTCTCCCACCTTGCGCCTCGGCGGCGGACTGCTGGATGGCCTTGACAAAAAAGAGCACAGCCGGCGCATGTACGGTCTGGAAAACGTGTTTTCGGAAAAGGAACTGCGCGCCTTTGTCGAGCGCATGAGCCGCGCCCTGCCCGGCTGCCCCCTCGTCTTCTGGTGTGACCCCAAACTGGACGGCCTGGCCTTGGAACTTGTTTACGAAAACGGCGTGTTCACGGAAGCGCTTACAAGGGGGGACGGCATTCGCGGTGAAGTGGTCACAGCGGCCGTGCGGACAATTAAAACGGTTCCTCTGCGGCTTCACGGCAAAGGCCCTTTTCCCTCCCAGCTTGAAGTGCGCGGAGAAGCCGTCATATACAAGGACGATTTCGTGGCGCTGAACAAACGGCAGGAGGAACAGGGACTGAAAATTTTCGCCAATCCCCGCAATGCCGCCGCCGGCGCGGTGCGCAATCTGGATATTGCCGTCACGCGCTCCCGCCCTCTGCGCTTTCTGGCATACAGTACGGGCAACGTCGTCTGGAACCCGATTCCCCCTTCGCAATATCACCATGATGTTCTGCGCCGCTTACGGACTTGGGGTTTTTTGACGCCACCCGGTGGACGCCTCTGCTCAGGCGCGACGGAAGCGGAGGAATATGCGTCGGCCGCGCGGGTACGCCGGAAGGAATTTCCTGTGGGGATAGACGGCGTTGTCATCAAACAAGACAGCCTGGAAGCCCAGGAGGCGCTCGGGCACACCGCCCGCGCGCCTCGCTTCGCGGTGGCCTACAAATTCCCCGCCGACCAGGCCCAAACCCTGCTTGAACGCATTGAAATTCAGGTCGGGCGTACCGGCGTCCTGACGCCGGTGGCTGTGCTCAAGCCCGTGCTGGTGGGCGGAGTTGTGGTTTCCCGCGCAACCCTGCACAATGAGGATGAAATCGCCCGGCGCGACGTACGCGAGGGAGATACCGTCATTGTTCAGCGGGCCGGAGAAGTCATCCCCGAAGTGCTTGGGCCGGTTCTGGCCCTGCGGCCTCCAAATTCCCGGCCCTATAAATTCAAGCGGGCCGAAGGAGTCGTCGGCTCAGATATATCCCCCATCCGCGCAGAATTAAATATGCTCGTTGATATTGAAAAGTCCCCTGCTGGCGCTGAAGTGGTCGCCTGCCCGGCCTGCGGAGAAAATACCCACAGGGAAAAGGACGAAACGGCATGGCGTTGCTCCAATCCCTCCTGCCCGGCCGTGCGGCTGCGGAGCATAGAGCATTTCGTCTCCAAGGCGGGCCTCGACATTCAAGGCCTGGGAGCAAACTGGATCACCCGGCTTGTGGAATCGGGCCGCGTCGCCAGCCCGGCTGATTTGTTCGCTCTGACAGTGGATGACCTTTTGCGATATGAACACATGGGGGAAAAGCTGGCCCAAAAATTTCTCTCTTCCCTCGACGCGGCCAGGCAAAAAACCACCCTCGCCCAATTGCTCCGCGCGCTGGGCATCCGCCATGTGGGCGAACAGACCGCGCACACCCTCGCCGAACGGTACCGCGATCTGGACGAACTGGCCGAGGCCGGTTTTGAAGAACTCCAGGCTCTGCCGGATATAGGCCCGAAGGTGGCCTCCTCCATAAGGCATTTTTTCAGCGGCGCCGCCA
The DNA here is from genome assembly GCA_031280915.1 of Desulfovibrio sp. Classification (GTDB taxonomy): domain Bacteria; phylum Desulfobacterota; class Desulfovibrionia; order Desulfovibrionales; family Desulfovibrionaceae; genus Desulfovibrio. Next base: position 33,561 of record JAITGC010000006.1, read on the forward strand.
ATAGCGCCCTTTTATCGCGTTTTCGGCAATTGGGCATCTGGCCCCAAAGGCCGGAAAAACTGAAAAAGCCCGCCCCCGGCCCCTTGAGCGGCAAAAAAGTGTTGTTCACGGGTACGCTCTCCCTGCCGCGCAACCGCGCCCGCCAGATGGCCGAAGGGATGGGGGCGGTTCTGGCCGGCGGCGTGGGCAAGGGGCTTGATTATCTCGTGGCGGGAGAATCTCCGGGAAACAAGCTTGAAAAAGCCCGCGCCCTGGGTATAGCAATAATAAACGAAGCGGAATTCATGCGCTTGCTCCAACCCGGCGCAGCCGACATTGGGAAGTGATTCACTTTGAAATTTCCAGGCAGTGGTTGGGTTAAAGCAAAGTAACATTGAAAATGCATAATTTGTTCCGGCGGATGACGCCGGGCATGACATTTGTTGACATTCCGGCGGGCGCAAAGGCATTTCCGTTCCGGCGGCCACGACCATACAGGAGGAAGTATGAACACAGCAATCGTGATTGTGGGGGCAAACGGCCAGATGGGCAAAACCCTTGCCGGCCTGATCGCGGGTGAGCCTGATTTGGCCCTTGCCGGCCTTGTGGACCGCGAGGAGCATCTGACCGCGCTTGCCGCTTCCGGCCTCCCGACGGCTGACACCCTGGAAGCGGTTCTGCCGCCCCCCCCCCAGGCGGTCATCATTGACTTCAGCACGCCGCCGGTGAGTCTGGAATCCGCCCGCATGGCGGCGAAAACAGGGCATGCCCTGGTCATCGGAACCACGGGCTTTACAGATGAACAAATACGGCAATTACGCGCTTTCTCCGAAAAAACGCCGATTTTCTGGTCGTCCAACATGAGCGTCGGCGTCAACGTGCTTTTGAAAATCCTGCCGGATCTGGCCAAGGCCCTTGGAGAAAAGTACGATATTGAAATTGTGGAATTGCACCACAACCGCAAAAAAGACTCCCCCAGCGGCACCGCCCTGATGCTCGGCGAATGCCTCGCGCAAGCGCGGGAATGGGATTTCTCCGCAGCGCGCTGTTCCTCACGCGACGGCATTATCGGCGGGCGCCCTGAAAAACAGATAGGCGTTCAAGCCGTACGCGGCGGAGATGTGGTCGGCGTGCACACAATTTATTTTTTCGGCCGGGGTGAACGCATTGAACTGTGCCATCAGGCCCATTCCCGGGAAAATTTCGCCCAGGGAGCGTTGCGCGCGGCGCGCTGGATTTCCGGCCAAAAACCCGGCAAACTTTACGGCATGCGGGATATGTTGCATGTTAGCGCCCGCATGCCCTGAAATTTCCCCCGAAATGCTCCAATTCGCTTGACTTGCCTTTCTGGAAGGAATATATTGCCTGACTTTAGAGAGCAACGAGGAGTTTATTCCCATGAAGACATTCAGCCCGACTCCCAAGGACATCAACCGCCAATGGTATGTGGTTGACGCGCAGGACAAAATTCTCGGCCGCCTTGCGAGCCAGCTCGCCCATCGTCTGCGCGGCAAGCACAAGCCGGAATTCGCTCCGCACATGGACAACGGCGACTTCATAGTGATTATCAACTGCGAAAAAATCAAAGTGACCGGCACAAAACCGGCCGACAAAAAATATTACCGCCACTCCGGCTGGGTCGGCGGCCTCAAGGAAACATCCCTCAGTGACCTGCTGGCTGACAAGCCCGCGCGCGTACTGATGACGGCCGTACGCGGCATGTTGCCCAAAAATCGTTTGGGCCGCGCCGTGCTGAAAAAACTCAAAATTTACACAGGTCCCGTTCATCCGCATACCGCTCAGAATCCGCAAGTCCTGCAACTGCCCTATTAGGAGTTCACACGATGAGTGAAAAATTTGAATACGGCACAGGCCGCCGTAAAACCGCTACCGCGCGGACGCGCGTTTATGCCGGGACCGGCGTCATCACCGTCAACGGCCGCGCCTGTGAGGAATATTTCCCGCGCAAGACGCTTCAGATGATCGTCCGCCAGCCGCTTGTGCTTTCCAAGCTGGCAGACAAAGTGGACATCAAGGTCAATGTTGCCGGCGGCGGCGTTACGGGCCAGGCGGAAGCCGTGCGCCACGGTATTTCCCGCGCGCTTCTGGATGTGGAGCCGGAACTGCGGGCCGTGCTCAAAAAAGCGGGTATGCTGACACGCGACGCGCGCAAGAAGGAGCGCAAAAAATACGGCCTGCGCGCCGCACGCGCTCGCTATCAGTATTCCAAGCGTTAACCGGTTTTGGAAAGCAGGAGCGCTTTTCGCGCGTCCCGCAACGGACATGCGTTTTCCAACAGGCGTCAGTCCGTATTATGACGCAAAAAAAACGTCAGCCAGCACGGCGGAAGTAGCTCAGTAGGTAGAGCACCTGGTTGTGGCCCAGGTGGCCGTGGGTTCAAGTCCCATCTTTCGCCCCATTCACATATTTCACAAAGTCCCGCAAAGTGCCAAAAGGCCTTGCGGGACTTTATTTTTAGTACCATTTCATTGTAAAATCGCTCTATAGTATTTTCACTTTGGAATGCTTGCTTGACGGCGAGACAAGTTCGCCTTGCAAGCATTTCGTGGCGCGAATTTTCAAAGAAATCCGCAAGGGATAGTCATCCGTATTGCCCCTCACAGGGGCAACGGCTGACGATCCGCGCTGATCTGTCAAACATTTTCAATGTTAAACCGCTCTAAAACGTATATTTGACACTCAAGTACCAGACGTCATGTTTTTCGCTTGCCCGCACAAAGGAAGGGGTTTCCAGGGGATGCGCCCAGGCGAGTTCAAAGGAGAGAGCGCCGCCCGCGCGTATGCCGAGGGCCATGCCGCTCACATGGCCGCGTTCATAGGCGTCCTTGTTGTCCCTGATGATGCCGCCCACATCATAGGCGGCAAAAATCTGCGCGTTGTTCACGGAATTCTTGTCCAAGGACAGCCATTTTTGCGGCAGGTTCCACGCGAGTTCGTTACGAACGTATCCGCCCTGGTCGCCGCCGAGGACGCCGCTCTCGAAACCGCGCACACTGTAAAAGCCGCCGAGATACATGCGCTCGGAATTGTACAGCGTGACATCCGCAATCTGTCCGCGGGCAGACAGCGTCCAGGAGAAATTGTGGCTGAAAAGCTCAAAAGGATAATACCAATACAGGTTGCCCGAGCTTTTGGAAAAATTTGTCTTCGGCGCGTCGGAGCGGGAATCGAAAAGTATGCCTTGGGAGCAGGAAGGAATGCCCCATGCCTGTTCGAGGGAAAGAGAGAACACGCCGCCGAGCATGCGGCGAGTGAAAGCCAGGGTAAGCCCGGCGCTGCTCAGGCGGTAGGAACTTGCGACCAAACGCTCGTCCTCTATATAATTGTTCACATCCCGGTACTGATGGAACACGCCGAAGGAGAGTTTGCCGGCGGCGTCGCGGTAAAGAACGCGGTCGAGGGCCAGATGGGTGGCAACTGTGGTTCCTTTGCTTGTATAGCTCTGATTTATTCCGAGAAGCTGGGTACTGTAGCTGAAGGTGCTCGCGCTGCCTGAAAGCAGCCAGTAGCCGAAGGGAATGGAGAACAGCCCGGTCAGGCTTTCGCTGAAGCCTTCCACTTCGTCATTGTTGGGGCCGTAACTTTGGGGCATGGCGCCGGTGTATTGGATGGAGAGCTGATCGTTGACGCCGAAGAAATTGTCCTTCTCCAGACCCAGCGTGTATTGTGTCCGTCCGGTGGAATCCTGCCCCAGGTTGTCGTAGCCGATGAAAGGCCGCCAGGTGCGCTCCTGAATGTTGGAGATAAGCACCTTGCTGGCGCCCGGCCTGGCGCCCGGCTCTATGCGCATGGTGGCCCGGTTGGAAGGCAGACGGTTCAACTGGTCAAGGCCCTGTTCAATGTCGCGTAGATTCAGCGCGGAACCTTTCATAAAGGGGAAAATGGTCATGAACTGGCGGACGTTCATAGTGGATTCGGCATCCGGCTCTATGGACTCAATCCGGCCTTCCACCACGCGGATGCGCAGAACGCCGGAGGACAGATCCTGCGGTTCGAGCAGGGCGCGGGAGGCGATATAGCCCGCGCTCATATAGGCATTGGTAATCTCCTGAAGCAGAGCGTTGATCCCCGATATGGTAAGGCAGGAGTTCTCACGGGGCGCGGTGATTTTTTCCAGTTCGCGCCTGGAGAGCAGGGTTGCGCCTTCAATATGGACGCTTTTTACCGACACGCAAGGCCCGTCATCCTGGCCGAGCGCGGAGGGGACGGGGCGTTCGGCAGGAGTTTCAGCCGGCGGGGTGAGCAGGCTGCGGCGCTGTTCTTCTTCCAGACGGCGCAGACGCTGTTCGTGCTGTTCAATGGCGTTGTCGGGAAGATTGCGGTACGGCGCGGCGGCCAAGGCAGGACCGGAGAGCAGGCACAGGAGAAAGCAGAAAAGAAGAACGCGCATTATTGCCCCTGCAGCAACTGTTGCGTCGCCGAGCATTTGGTGATGATGCCGTCATCCGTGGTATGAACGGTAAACGTGAAGCCCCAGCGCTCCGGCCAAATCCCCAGCAAGCCCAAGTCCTGCCACATGGCATGGCGTATATGGATTTTTCCCTTCCCCTGGGGATCAGGGAACGCCTCTGTGCCGCTGGTTCGTTTGAAAAGATCAGATTGTTCAATGTGTCTTCCCGTATAGAAGCCGTGTTCGCATTCCAGGGCATATCCCCCGGCCTGATAATCAGGCCGGACATCGGGAAAGGAAGGGGTTTCCACTTGAGGCACATAAGGCAACAAGGGGCCGCCACCTCCCCCGCAAGCGCAAAGCGCGCAGGCCAGGATAAAAACCAGGACGACATTTTTAACAGGGCAGGCAAAGAATAGTTTGTCTTCAGGCATGAGCTTTCCGGAGTTGCTTGTTTATTTTTTGATGTTTACGTCGGGTTGCGGCCGGCCAGCCCGCCGCTTGCCAGTAAGACCCCCCGCCGGGACGCCGGAACCTTTGGATGAACCGCCGCCGAGGAGTCGCGCACGATGATGACGCCCCGGCCCACAGTGGCGCGGGCGGTTTGTTCTGTCTCAGAGTCCAGGTCGCTGCTGCCGCCGCGGAATCGCGTACATATATCCATGTCTCACCAGTTATACAAAAATTGTTTCGTAGCCGAACATCTTGTGATGATGCCGTCATCTGTGGTGTGGATGGTAAGGGTATATCCCCACTCCTCCTTAATTGGTATGTTTCCAAAGCCGGTGTATCTCCGCTCTACCGTTAGATAGCGTGTAAGAATTTTCCCTTTGCCTGTGGGGTCAGGACGGTCGGGTGTTTCTTGCCAGGAAGATGACCATTTGCCCAGACGGGTATTTTTTATATGATAACCCGTATAGGTACCGTCTAAACACGAACTAGCTCCCCCGCCCCCCCGGGGGGTGTCGGGCGGGGGGGGGAGGGGGGGGCGGGGGCCGGGGGGGGGGGGGGGGGGGGCCGGG